>CAZGGF010000292.1:0-1879 GCA_964524715.1 uncultured Verrucomicrobiota bacterium
TCTCAAGGCCACGAACCTGACGATGAACGACGTGGATGTGCTCATCCCGCACCAGGCGAACCTGCGGATGCTTGAAGTGGTCGTTCAGAAGACCGGCACGCCGAAGGAAAAAGTGTTCATCAATGTCGAGGACCACGGCAACATTGCCTCGGCCTGCCTGCCGATCGCGCTCGACGAGGCACGCAAGCAAGGTATGGTTAGTAGCAGCAAACTCGTGTTGCTGGTCGCTTTCGGTTCCGGGTTTGTCTGGGGCTCGGCGCTGGTGCGGATGTAGGATCAGAGTGAAACCACGAAATGCACGGAATGACACGGAAAACGAACAGGGAGGGAATGGCGAAGATGGTTGTTGGAAAGAATTCCTTGGCAAAATCATCGAGGAAATAATCATGATTTTGCCCGGCTCCGCCTCTTTCGTGCATTCCGTGCATTCCGTGGTTGTCCTCTCATGAGCGCCATCGAAAACGTCACCACCCTCCGCGTCCGCTACAGCGAGACGGACCAGATGGGCGGTTTCTACAATTCGCGCGTCTTGGAGTGGTTCGAATGCGCGCGCACGGAGATGACGCGCAAGGTCGGATTGCCTTACTCCGAAATGGAAACACGCGGGTTGTTTCTGCCGCTGGTCGAAACACACATAGAGTTTGTTGGTCGCGCACGCTACGACGATGAATTGCGGATAACGTGCAAACTGGCGATGTCGAGCCGGGCGCGGGTGCGGTTCGATTACGAGATAGCGCACACGAAGAATAGCGCGGCTGTGGCGCGCGGCTACACGATCCACGCGTTCCTCGACGCCAGCGGCAAACCGGTGCGCCCCCCGGCGTGGTTCATGGAGTTCATGGGGCAGGGGACGCCCTAGCAACAGCTGCATCGAGCCGGAGAGAGACATGAGCGCAAAGACATCCCGGCGCGCTTCCCTGTCACGGCGAACTATACGGCGTCCCGCTTCCGCCGCCGTTGGCGTCAAACTGCTGGTGTTCGATGTGTTCGGGACGGTCGTGGATTGGCGATCGAGCGTGATTGCCGAGGGAGAGCGGTTGGGCAGGGCAAAGGGGTTGAGTGTGGATTGGGCGGCGTTTGCCGACGCATGGCGCGCGGCCTACGCGCCTTCAATGGACAAGGTGCGCAAAGGCCTTCTGCCTTGGACGAAGCTGGACGACCTCCACCGCATGTCGCTCGATGAACTGCTGCGCCGCTTCAAGATCAAGGGGCTCAGCGAAAAAGAAAAGGACCACTTCAATCGTGTCTGGCACCGCCTGAAGCCGTGGCCGGATTCAGTCGAGGGGCTTGCTCGGCTCCGAAAACGTTACCTGATCGCACCGCTCTCTAACGGCAATCTTGCGCTGTTGACCCGCATGGTCAAACACGCCGGCTTGCCGTGGGACTGCATTCTGTCCGCGGAGCTTGTTCGCCACTACAAGCCGGATGTGGAAGTCTATCGCAGTGCCTTTGAATTCTTCGATCTGAAGCCGGCTGAAGTGATGATGGTGGCCGCGCATCCGTTCGATCTCCTGATGCCGAAAAAGCTCGGCATGAAGACCGCCTACGTTCATCGCCCGAAGGAGCACGGTGGCCCACCGCCAGCGATGCCATCAACAGGCGCGTTTGATTTCATTGCGAAGGACTTCCTCAAACTGGCCTCGCGCCTCGGGCTGTAGATGCTGGACGGCTCGGATCTCTGAATTCGCAGGAGGGCATGTTGCGGACAATGCAGGCGCGTGGCGTAAAACAGCCGGCTCTATTCGAGATAATCGGCGAATGCCGCGAAAAGATTTCCAAGGAACGTGCAGACATAGTTGTGAGACTTACGCAGCGCTCGATGTCCCCCACGACAACTCGAAAACGTTGAGGGGGCTCGACGCGTGTTTCCAGCAGGTGT
>CAZGGF010000293.1:0-35616 GCA_964524715.1 uncultured Verrucomicrobiota bacterium
TGGCCCGATCGGCGGCGAGAACGTATTCACGAACTACGACCCGCAGATGGGCAAGAGCGGCGAGAAAGACTGGCAAATCCGCGGCGGACACCGGCTTTGGCTCGCGCCGGAGGGGATGCCGTTCAGCTATTTCCCCGACAACACGCCGGTGACAACGAAGAAGCTCGGCCCCAATAGCGTGCGGTTCGTCCCTGCGCCGGAGACTCCCAATGGCATCCAGAAGGAGATGGACATCACGCTGGACGCGAAAACCAATCACGTCACGGTCGTGCACCGACTCAAGAACATCGGCAAGAAGAAGGTCCACGTCGCGCCATGGGCATTGACGGTGATGGCGCCGGGCGGCATGGAGATCATCCCGTTGCCGGCGAAGAAGACCCACGACGAGGAGTTGCAGCCCAACCAATTCATGACCATCTGGGCCTACACGGATTTCGCCGACCCGCGCTGGCTCTGGGGGACCCGCTACTTCACGCTGTCCCAGGATCCACAGAAAGGACCGACGAAGATCGGATTGGCTCATCAGGAGAAATGGATCGGCTACCTGCGTAATGGCCTGTTCTTCGTCAAGACGATCGAATACAAGCGCGGCGCGACCTATCCTGATAACGGCTGCAACATGGAGACGTTCACCAATCAAGACATGCTGGAGGTGGAATCGCTCGGCCCCGTTGGCGAGCTTGCGGCGGGCAGGTCGGTGGAGCATGTTGAGCACTGGCATCTGTTCACAGGTGTGCCGCGCGTGGCAGCCGGTGACGAAGCCGCGATCAACAAACACATCCGGCCGCTGGTGGAAGGCATCAAGTAAGGAATTGGCACCGTTCAAAACTGGTTTCGGTCACAGCGCGACTGTGATAGAAAGGCTCGCAATGAAATCGAAGACTGCAAGATTGATCCTGGCTTTGGCGGTATTCGCAGCGGCAGGATGTGCCTCCAATTCGTCGCCGGGTTGGGGATTCCGTTACGAAGACCGCGACAAGATCGCCGATGACGCGGTCAAGATCGAAGCCGCCGCCGCCAGTCTGCAAGAACTGGCATTACGGCACGATTCCTACCTCACGTCCAAGAACATGTATATGTCGAGTGCGTATGACACTGCGGCGGCAGACAGCGTTCGTTTCTTTGCGACTGAAGCGAGCCGGTTCCTCCGGGCTGTTCGCGCATGGCAACCGGGAGGCAGCATCGGCCTGGACTACAGCAGCCTGGTCCGGCAATGGAACACCATGCAGAATGTGGCAGGGAAGATGATGTCCTCCGAAAAAATGCGCGTGAAAATGGAAGTCATCAACGCCATGATGTTTGATCTCAGCCGGTACACCACTGCCACTGGCGGTGGAGCGGCCCAAGCCGGCACGCAACCCGCCAAACCCGAGACTCGATAAGCCCGAAAATGGGATTGGCCTCGAAGGATATTCTGCCGCCCTTGGCGCTTGGGCAGACCATGGTGTTTTTTGGCGGCTGAGTCGCAGACGATGGGTCGTTTTTTTCAAACCTGTTAATAGGGAAATGCTCATATGGAAAACGTCGGTTCCAGTTTCGACAGCTCATCCAGGACATTGACTTTCGTCTTCCGCGGGCGTCTCAACAGCAACATTTGCACCAAGAACGATTCGGAGATCGAGAGTGCCATCGAACTCATACTGAAGGAGAACCCTCCGCAGACCGTATCCATCATCTTCGACATCAGCCAGGTGGATTACGTTTCGTCGTTGTTTCTCCGGACGGTCATCAAGTCGGCCCAGGAGGTGCCAAAGGGGAAATTCAAACTCACGGGCGCAAACCAGTTCGTCAAGAAGATGATCCAAACCTCCGGGCTCGAAATCTTCATCTCGGACACGCCCGACACAGGCAAGGGCCAATCCTCCCAACCCGTAACGCGATAGGCCTGAAACCGTGATTTGCCTCGGCGGGATTCCCGGATCAGGCCACCTTGATGTGCTGCCCGCGTGCCCGGAAGGAATAACAGCCTGATCGTTTCGTGTGGAGGCGCATTGCCACCCAGCCAGGCCGTTTGGAATTTCCTTCCCGGCGGATTAATAACGATGCAGGAATCTCCGCCGCCCGGAGTCTTCGCCGCCAGATCAAACAGACCCCAAAAGCTTCAGCCAGCGCACCTCGATACGGCCGTCCGTTTGGATTTCGACGATGGCGACAGTGGGAGGTTGGCGCATGCGCGGACGGCTGGCCGAGCCGGGATTGATGAAGGTGACGCCGTTCTCGACAACTTGCTCCGGCTGGTGCGTGTGTCCGAAGACCACCACGTCGGGTTTGTCCTCGTCGAAAATCATCCGGCGCAGGTCCTCTGAGAGATCGCGCGGTCGGCCAGTGTGGATGAGAAGAAACGTGCGTCCACCGATTTTGCACCGTTCGATGGTATGGAAACCATGGTCACGCAGACTGCTATCGGTGTTGCCGAGGACGGCTGTGACGGGGGCGATGGCACGGAGGGCATCAACCAGCGATTCGCTACCAATGTCGCCAGCGTGCAGAATATGCTCCACACCCGCGAACAAAGCAGGGATCTGCGGGTCGAGATGACCATGTGTATCGCTGATAAGACCGATTTTCATGACCGATACGACATTGACTTTTGTTGGGCAGCCACGCCAGCATAATCAGCGGAGGGCGCGTGCGACCTCCAAAATACAAACAAGATGACTACAGGCAAATTGCAGCAAATACTGGTGACGGTGCCGCAGCGGCTGGAGCCGGCTTTCACGATGCACCTGCGTTCTTTGGCGGGTCAGTGGCCAACGAGTTGGATGCCGGCGAGTGGTGAACGTGCGGAGATTTCGCTTTTCATGCCGGTGCGGCGCGGGACGGAAAAGATCCTGCGCTCAGTGCGGGCGTTTCGCGACATTCTGGGCGAGCTGGGTCTCGCGCCCGGCCCGATCCGCATACGGCGAAAGATCATCCAGGTAAAGGATTGGGCGCGCGCGTGGCGGAATAGTTTTGAGCCGGTGCAGATCTCGCCGTCACTGGTGGTGAAGCCGACGTGGGCAAAATGGCCCGCGCGCGAGGGACAGGTGGTTATTGAGATTGATCCGACACTTGCTTTTGGCACCGGCCATCATCCGACAACAGCGTTTTGTTTGCGAATGGTTGAACGGATCAGGGCGCGGCACAAGGCATCCATGCAGGAGCCCTTGTCAATGCTTGACTGTGGTTGCGGCACAGGCATTCTTGTAATTGCAGCAATGCGAATGGGTTACACAATGGCAACCGGCTTCGATTACGACCGCCAAGCAGTGCGGGTGGCGCGGGCAAATGCGAAACTCAACCACGTCGACCGCAAGATAAACATCGTCAAGAGCACATTGGAGGATTTCTCTTTGGAGAATGGGGCATCCGCCAAGTTCAACTTGGTCACTGCCAACCTTGCCGCTGACTTGCTGGTGCGCAACGCTTCCAAGATCGCACGGTTTGTGCAGTCCGGCGGCACGTTGGCTCTGGCCGGTGTGCTCGACCGCGACGCGCATCAAGTGATGGCGGTATTTCGACGGCTTGGCTGGCGCACTGTGGCGCAAGAGAGCTCAGGCGGCTGGACGTCGTGGGCGATGAGGCGAGCGACAAAATGAAACGTTTGCGGCACCAATTCCTGCGGTTGACGGGCACATTACTGGGTGCCGCCTTTGCGCTGATTCTGTTGGAAATTGTGGTGTCGGCTTTGGGTAGCGGATCACATCCCATTGCTACGTGGGCGATTGGCAGACTGGACAAGATTTTTCGGCCCGTTGGACGCTGGTTTGCAGGCGCGCCGGATTGGGCGTGGATTTCCGTCGTTATGGTTCTTGGGTTTCCGGCTGCGTATTTGCTGACTTGGGCTCTGGACGAGGCAGGTATCGGCATCAGGCGCGAACACAAACCGCGATGGGTGGCAGGAATTTGGATTATCGTGGTGTTTTTGACGTGCGCCAGTGTCCGATGGGCACGGGTGGCCAGCGGTTTTTAGGGGTGTTTAAGGTTGTTTTCTGGCCGGAACGACAGTTTTTCTCTCAAAGTTTGGCCGGTGATTGGCCGTTTTTGCGTATTCTGGAAGTATTTTTCGGTTTCGACTAGAAAAGTGGTTGACAGCGGTGGGGGCGGTGGCTAGTGTCTGCGCCCTTAAATTTTTGGAACTTGTGAAGACTTTTTTACCTAAAACGACAGAGATATCGCGTCAGTGGCACGTGTTTGATGCCAAAGGTGTTGTGTTGGGCCGGCTGGCCGTCAAGGTCGCTAACGCCTTGCGCGGCAAGGACAAACCCACTTATACGCCCCACATGGATGCCGGCGATTTCGTCGTCATCATCAACGCCGCCCAGGTCAAGCTCACCGGAAAGAAGGAGGAGCAGAAGTCCTATATGACCTATTCCGGCTGGCGGGGTGGCGAAAAATATCGCACCGTCGCCGAGGTGCGCGCCAAGCACCCGGAGAACCTCATCGAGCACGCCGTCAAAGGCATGCTCCCTAAGAACCGTCTTGGCAAGCAGATGCTGACGAAACTGAAGATTTACCCCGGCGCGGATCATCCGCATGCCGCACAACAACCGAAGCCGATGACGTTGAACTAAGCGAACTTTCGAGACTCACATGGCACCTATCGCACTTTCAACCGCCGCCGCCCGGCAGCAACAACTCCAGCAATATACGTGGGCCGTCGGCCGCCGCAAAACCGCAGTGGCGCGTGTTCGGCTCGCCCCTGGCACCGGCAAATGGATCATCAACGGCAAGCCGGTGGAGGATTATTTTTCGATCGAAACGCATCGGACTGCGATTCAGCAGCCGCTGAAGCTGACTGAAACGGCCGGTAAGTTTGACGTGTTCGTCAACGTGACTGGCGGCGGTCCTCACGGCCAAGCCGACGCAGTGCGCCATGGCGTGGCCCGGGCGTTGAACAAGGTGGATGTCGCGTTGCGGCCGAAGCTCAAGAGCGCCGGCATGCTGACGCGCGATCCGAGAATGCGTGAGCGCAAGAAGTACGGTCAACCCGGCGCTCGCAAGCGCTTCCAATTCTCGAAACGTTAGTCGGATTTTCGAATTGCGCGAAAAGCCCCGGCTGACCGTCGGGGTTTTTTGCTTTGTGCACGGCGCGTCATGAAGGTGGCGCGCACCGAGGTTACATGAACAAGGTCAAAGTCGCCATCGTTGGAGCCAGTGGCTACACCGGCGAAGAGCTGGTGCGGCTGCTGTTGTCGCACCCCGCCGTCGAACTGGCCTGCGTTACGTCACGCCAACAGGCAGGCCAGCCGCTTGGAAAAGCCTTCCCCAAGTTCGCCAAGCGCAGCAAACTCGTTTTCACGGAGCCGAAGGTGGACGACATCGCGCGGCAGGCGGAGGTGGCGTTTCTGGCGCTGCCGCACGGTGTGGCGGCGGAGTTTGCGGTGCCGCTGCTTGAGAAGGGATTGCGGGTCATTGACCTCAGCGCCGATTTCCGGTTGCGGAGCGCGGAGGTTTACAAGGATTTCTATGCGCACGAGCATCCGGCGCCAGCCTTGTTAAAGCAGGCTGTTTATGGCAGCCCGGAACTCCGGCGCGACGCCATCCGCGAGGCACGGTTGATCGCTTCCCCAGGCTGCTATCCGACCAGCATCATCCTGGCGTCGGCGCCTGCCTTGAGGAACAAGCTCGTCAAGCTCACCGGCATCGTGGCCAACTCGCTCAGCAGCCCGTCCGGCGCGGGCCGCAAGGCGGAGCCGGATTATCTCTTCATCGAGTGCAACGAGAGCGTGCGCGCCTACGGTTTGCCGAAGCACCGGCATCTCTCGGAGATCGAGCAGGAGTTGAGCCTGCTCGCGGCGACACCGGTGACCATCAGTTTTACGCCGACGTTGGTGCCGATCAATCGCGGCATCCACACCACGGTTTATTTCGAGCTGGCCAAGCCGCTTGCACAGGCGGATGCACAAAAACTTTACGAGGATTTTTACCGGAACGAGCCGTTCGTGCGCGTCATGGAGCCGGGCCGGCTGCCGGACACCAAGAACATCGCCGGCACCAACTTCCTGGACGTGGCTGTACGCATCGACCCGCGCACCAACCGGCTGATCGCTTTGAGCACGGTGGACAACATCGTCAAGGGCGCCGGTGGCCAGGCGGTGCAGTCGCTGAACCTGATGTGCGGTTTCGACGAGACAACCGGGCTGATTTGACCGGCCTCAACCGGCCGGTCCCGAAAACAACATGAAAGCGAAATACAAAGTCATTCCTGGCGGCATCACCGCTGCCAAGGGGTTCCGTGCCGCGGGTGTGCATTGCGGCATCAAGCCGACCGGAAAAACCGAGAAAGACGCGCCGCTCGACCTTGCGCTCATCGTTTCGATGATGCCTGCCCATGCGGCGGCTGTGTTTACGAGCAATCAGGTCAAGGCCGCGCCCGTGCGCATTTCGCAGAAACACATCGCCAAGGGCCGTGCGCAGGCCATTGTTGCCAACAGCGGCAACGCCAATGCCTGCACCGGTGAGAAGGGCATGAAGGACGCGCTCGACATGGCGCGCCTCGCTGCCGAACTGCTCGCCGTCGCCCCGCACGAGGTGCTGGTCGCCTCCACGGGCCGGATCGGTGTGAACCTGCCGATGGAGAATGTGTTGAATGGCATCCGGACTGCCGAACAGCTTCTGAGCGATGAAGGCGGCGGCGCTGCTGCGCGCGCCATCATGACCACGGACAAGAACCCGAAAGAAGTTGCGGTGACACTCAAGATCAACGATCGCGAGGTCCGCATCGGCGCCATCGCCAAGGGCGCCGGCATGATCAATCCGTCGCTGGCGACGATGTTCTGCTTCATCACCACCGACGCCACTGTCAGCACCAACTGTCTTGACAAGGCATTGCGCGTGGCGGCAGACCAGTCGTTCAACCGCATCAGCGTGGACAACGACACCAGCACCAATGATACCGTCATCATCCTCGCCAACGGCATGGCCAGCAACGTGCCGCTCACGCTGGAGCATCCCGACTACCCGAAGTTCCAGGAGGCGCTGAACTTCGTCATGTTGAAGATGGCGCAGGCGATCGTCCGTGACGGTGAGTGCGTCACCAAGTTCATCAATGTCGAAATCGTCGGCGCGGCCAGCGACGCTGATGCCCGGCTCGCGGCCAAGGCCGTCGCCAACTCCATGCTCACCAAGTGTGCGTGGGGCGGTGGCGATCCAAACTGGGGGCGTGTCCTTTGTGCCGTCGGTTACAGCGGCGCGCAGGTGGATCCGGACAAGCTCGACCTCTACTACGACAAGGTTCATGCGGTTACCGGCGGTGCGCCGACCGGCGTCCCGGCCAAGCGCATGAAGAAAGTCCTCGCGCAGCCGGAGTTCACCATCCGCGTGGACCTCAACCTCGGCGAGGGCACGTTCACCGCCTACACGACAGACCTCACCGAGGCTTACGTGGATTTCAACAAGGGAGAGTAATCGTCTGACCGCCCCGGCGTTGGCCGTGGCGGACGATTTCTTTTTTCATGCAGCAGCTCATTCAGAAAGCCAGCGTGTTGCTGGAGGCGTTGCCATACATCCAGCGTTTCCGCAGCCAGACCTTCGTTGTGAAGTATGGCGGCAGCTTCATGGACTCGCCCGACCCGAAGGTCCGCAACGGCGTTGCGGCCGACGTGGTCTTCCTCGAGGCCGTCGGCATCAATCCTGTCGTCGTTCACGGCGGTGGCAAGGCCATCACCCGCGCGATGGATGCAGCCGGCATCAAGGCGCAGTTCATCCAGGGCATGCGTGTGACCGACGAGGCCAGTGTCGATATCGTGGATCGTGTGCTCTCGCGCGAGATCAACCCCGAGATCGTCAAGACCATCGAGTCGCTCGGCGGCAAGGCGCGCGGTTTTTCCGGCGCGGAGATTTTCAAGTGCCGCAAGCTTATCACCGACGGCATCGACTACGGATATGTTGGCGAGGTCATCGAGGTCAACACCGACCCGCTGCGGCAATGCATCCATCGCTCCATTACGCCGGTGATCAGCCCGATCGCGCTCGGCGAGGACGGCCACATTTACAACTGCAATGCAGACGTTGCCGCCGCCAAGGCTGCCATCGCCCTCAAGGCCCGGCGGCTCGTGTTCATGAGCGACGTGCCCGGCCTGATGCGCAACCCGAAGGATCCGGCGACGCTTATTTCCAGCCTGCATGTCGCCGAAGTGCCCGCGCTGAAAGCCGCCGGCATCGTGGACAAAGGCATGATCCCGAAAGTGGATAGCGCCGTCGAAGCCGTCAAGTCCGGCGTGCATCGCGTTCATTTTGTGGACGGCCGCGTGCCGCATAGTTTGCTGCTGGAGATTTTCACCGATAAAGGTGTGGGAACGGAGATAGTGCAATGACCACTGCGGAAATTACCGCTCTTTTCAACCAATACGTCATGCCGACCTATGGACGGTCGCTGACCATCGTGCGCGGCAAGGGAACCATGTGTTGGGATGCCGACGGCAAGGAGTATCTCGACTTCGGCGGCGGCGTCGCCGTCAATATCCTTGGCCACAGCCATCCTGCAGTCGCCCGCGCGCTCAAGCAGCAGGCGTCGCAGCTCATCCACTGCTCCAACCTCTACTACAGCGAGCCACAAGGTTTGCTGGCGAAGAAGATCGTCGAGCTGGTTGGCGCAGAGGGTAAGTGTTTCTTCTGCAACAGTGGTGCGGAAGCCAACGAAGCGCTGTACAAACTGGCCCGCAAGTTTGGTCACGACGAGGGCCGCTTCGAGATTATCACGATGGAAGGCAGCTTCCACGGCCGCACCCTCGCCGGCATCGCCGCCACCGGCCAGGACAAGGTGAAGAAGGGTTTCGAGCCGATCATGCCGGGCTTCAAGTACGCGTTGTTCAACAACCTCGACTCCGTTCGCGCCGCCGTGGGGCCGCAGACTGCCGCCATCCTTGTGGAGCCGGTCCAGGGCGAAAGCGGCATCCGGCCCGCAACCCCGGAGTTCCTGCGCGGCCTGCGCCAGCTCTGCAACGAGAAGAACCTGTTGCTGATGTTTGACGAGGTCCAGTGCGGTAATGGCCGGACCGGAAAATTCTTCGGTTTCCAGTCCATCGCGCCCGACGTCACGCCTGACGCTTTCTCGATGGCCAAGGGCATCGGCGGCGGTTTCCCCATCGGCGCCATTTGGTCCAGCGCTGCGCGCAAGGTGAAGACCGCCGACGGCGAGAAACCGCTCTGCGACATCCTCAGCCCCGGCACGCACGCTTCGACGTTTGGCGGTACTCCGCTGGCCTGCGCCGTTGCGCTCGCCGTCATCCGGACGGTCGAAGAGAAGAAGCTCATGGCAAAAGCCGTTGCGCGCGGCAAGCGGCTCAAGCGCGGCTTGAAGGCGATGCAGGCGAAATTCAAGTGCATCAAAGAGGTGCGCGGTCTTGGTTTGATGCTCGGTGTTGAGCTGGATCGCGAGGTCAAGGACGTCGTTGCCAAATGCGCGGCGGCGGGATTGTTGATCATCCCCGCTGGCACGCACACGTTCCGGTTTGTGCCGCCACTGACCATTTCGAACGCCGACGCGGATGCCGCGCTGGCCATTGTGGAAAAAGTATTGGAGCAACCATGAAACATCTGCTTTCCATCGAAGACCTGACGGTCAAACAGATCCGTGAAATTCTCGCGTTGACCAAAAAGCTCAAGGCCGCACGCGGCAAGCGCAGCCACCCGCAGCCGCTCAAGGGCCAGATATGGGCGCTCATCTTTGCCAAATTCAGCACGCGCACGCGCGTTTCGTTCGAGGTGGGCATCCGCGAACTGGGTGGAGATGCGATGTTCCTGTCGAACAACGACATTCAGCTCGGCCGGGGCGAGCCGATCGTGGACACGGCGCGCGTTCTGGGCCGGATGGTCCACGGTTGCATCATCCGTACGTATAATCAAAAGGATGTGGTGGATTTCGCCGCCACCAGCGGCATTCCGACCATCAACGCGCTTACCGACGACGAGCATCCGTGCCAGATCCTCGCGGACATTTTCACCATCGAGGAGAAGCTCGGCCCAATCCAGAAGAGGATCGTCTGTTTCATTGGCGACGGCGCCTGCAACGTGCCGGCCTCGTGGATTCTGGCTGCCGGCAAGCTCGGCTTCGAATTGCGCATCGCCGCGCCACGCAAATACCAACCGTCACCCGACCTGCTCAAGCGCGCCGGCGGGAAGATCATCGTCACCGACGATCGCGCGAAAGCCGCCGACCGTGCCGACGTGATCTACTCCGACACATGGATTTCGATGGGCAAGGAAGAAGAGGAAGCCCAGCGCCTCGCCGAATTGGACGGCTACCAGATCAACGACCAGTTGCTGGCACACGCCAGTCCGAAGGTGTTGGTGATGCACTGCCTGCCTGCCTATCGTGGCAAGGAAATCACCGACGACGTCTTCGAGCGGCACGCAAAAACCATCTTTGACCAGGCCGAGAGCCGTCTCCACACGCAAAAAGCCATCATGGCATTGCTGGCAAAAGCGTGGAAGAAGTGATGCTTGGAGTGGTGGAGTGGCTGAAAAATGGAGTATTGGAGTGATGGAGTGATGGAGTGATGGAACGGCGGAACAAGAATCGCGGCTACATGCAGCTCAGGGTGTGGCAGGACGCCATCGAATTTTACCAGTTGTGCTGCGAGGTCTTCCGCCAGTTTCCCTATGAGTTGAAGCGCGTGGCTTCGCAAGGGATTGCTTCTGCTGACTCCGTCCACCGCAACATTGCTGAAGGTTATTGCCGGCGTTCGATTCGCGAATATTTGCAGTTTCTCTACATCGCACTCAGTTCCTTGGGTGAATCCGTGTCGGGTGTGCATGCATATCACCGGGCAGGACAAATCTCCGATGACAGCTTTGAGCGGCTTGACGCGTTGGCTTACAAGCTGGAAAATGGCATGTTGAAACTGATAGAAAGCCTGGAGATGAAGAAAACAACTGGCGACTGGATTGATAACCTTATGGTCAAGGAAAGCAACGCGATCTATAACGCGGAGCCTTCCTCTGTCTGAACCCATTGTTCCAATACTCCGAGACTTCATCACTCCAGTCCTCACCCCAACACTCCATTACTCCAAAACTCCGTCACTCCATCTAGATTTACTCCCATGAAAATCGTCCTCGCATACTCCGGCGGTCTCGACACCTCCGTCCTCCTTTCCTGGATCAAGGAAACCTACAACGCTGAGATGATTGCCTTCTGCGCCGACATCGGCCAGGAGGAGGAACTCAAGGGCCTCGACAAGAAGGCGAAGAAGACCGGCGCGTCGAAGATTTACATCGACGACCTCACCGAGGAGTTCGCGCGCGACTTCATCTTCCCGATGATCCAGGCCGGCGCGATCTACGAGAACCAGTATTTCCTCGGCACCAGCATCGCGCGGCCACTCATCGCCAAGCGGATGATCGAGATTGCCCGCAAGGAAAAGGCCGACGCCGTCGGCCACGGCGCCACCGGCAAGGGCAACGACCAGGTTCGCTTCGAGCTGACGGCCTACGCGCTGGAGCCAAATATCAAGGTCATCGCCCCGTGGCGCGAGGAGCGGTTCCGGAAGCAATTCCCCGGTCGCACCGAGATGATCGCCTATTGCGCCGCGAAGAACATTCCCGTCGAGGCGAGCGCGAAGAAGCCCTACTCGATGGACCGCAACCTCCTGCACATCAGCTTCGAGAGCGGCATCCTGGAAGACCCGTGGATGGAGCCGCCAAAGGACATGTTCAAACTCAGCGTCGCGCCCGAGGATGCGCCGGCCAAGGGGGAATATGTCACGCTCGATTTCGTGCGCGGCATTTGCGTCGCCGTCAACGGCAAGAAGCTCTCGCCCGCCAATGTGATGCGGATGTTGAACAAGCTCGGCGGCAAGCACGGCGTTGGTCGCGTGGACCTCGTCGAGAACCGGTTCGTCGGCATGAAGTCGCGCGGTGTCTATGAGACGCCGGGTGGCGCAATCCTCCATTCCGCCCACCGGCAGATGGAGACGCTGACGATGGACCGCGAGGTTATGCACCTGCGCGACTCGCTCATCCCGCGCTACAGCGAACTGGTTTATTACGGCTTTTGGTTCTCGCCGGAGCGGCTGGCGTTGCAGGCGCTCGTCGAGGAGAGCCAGCAGAACGTCACCGGCACCGTCCGCCTCAAGCTCTACAAGGGCAACATCATCACCGTTGGCCGCAAGAGCACCCTCTCGCTCTACCGTCCCGACATCGCGACGATGGAAAGCGGCGAGAGCATCTACAATCAGGACGACGCCACCGGTTTCATCAAGCTCAACGCCCTCCGCCTCCGCGTGAAGGCGATGGTCGAGAAGCAGGCGCGGAAGAAGGCGTGATTCGTGATCTGTGATTCGTAATCCGTAACTCGTGATTCGCGATTCGTGATTCGTGATTCGTGATTCGCGACGCATCGGATTGCTACGCCACCGGCGCAGCGGGGAGATGCCTATTTCAATTCCGTGATTTCCCTGGGGAGCATCTGGAAGATGAAATCCTTGCGTTTTGAACGCATGGCTTCGCCACCGCTGCCGCTCAGATAAAGGAACATGTTCTTGATTGCCCTGTAAAAATTGATGTTTTCATCGATCGCCGCCAACTGATCCGGGGCCGGGTTGCCGAAATAGCTCGCGACAAATTTCGACCACACGCGAAGTGCGATCGCGTCGTCGAGTCCGATGATTTTATTGCAGAGACCCATGCCTGCATAATAGTGCAGGACCTGTTTGATTTGCCCCAAGTCGAAATACGGCGTGCCGATGGCCATGTCCCCCATGTCAATCAAGCAGGGACTGTCTCCCTGCATCATGATATTGCCCGGATGAAGGTCCCAGTGGATCAACGTGTTTTGTTTTTCAACGCGCAACAGGCGTTCCTTGATTGCCGCTCGCTGGCCATCGTTAAAGAGGCCACAGGCATCGATGTAGCCGCAGCTGAGCGTAACAGCATCCGGAAACGTGTTTGGGTCACCCGCAATTGCATGGATTTGCTTGCAGAAGCTGACATACATCTCAACCACGGCATCCAGGCGATGGACGTTCTTTTCAATATACTTCGAGAAGGTGTCCGCTTTCAGCATTTCATACAAGACGCCCCTGCGGTTGCCGCACTGCACCACGTCGTAGGAAATGGCGGTTGGAACCCCGGCCACAAAGGCCATTTTCGCCAGCTTCTTCTCTTTTGCGGCGGAGGCTTCGTCTATGTAGTCGTAATACAATTTCAAGACGGTTTCGTCATCCACCTTGTAGCACGCGCCGTTTGCCCCCTTCGCGATCATCTCCAGGCCAGCGACCGACAGTTGCCTGAGCTTCCTTTCATAAGTCACGATGCTGTCAAAGCCGGTCATCTCAAAAATACTGGCGATCGGCTGGCTCACATTCTTCACCACCATGCTTCCGCGGGCTGCCTTCATCTTCTGTTGTGCGGTCAGAATGACACGCAGCCCGGCTGACGAGACATAATCAATACCGTCAAAATCCAGGACGAGTTCCGCAATGCCCTCCAGTTGCCTCTCGACCAGCTCGCCAAGAACAGGAGCCGTGGCGGCATCGAGCCGGCCGGTGAGCACAACGGTCATGCGTGCGTCATTCAAGGTCTTTTCCAGCTTCATGCCATCCTCTTGGTTTGCGGTCACCTCGGCCATCCACGACCAGGCTCATCTTTTCGAGCCACTTGAAAGTCAGTCGGTAGCTGTTGGTGATGTTGACTGATCGTTTGGGGATTGTCCATCTCCAGCGGAGGAGGAGGCGGAGGGAAGTTGGAGTGGTGGAGTGATGGAGTGATGGAGTGGCCCGCTGCATGATTCCATTCACCCATTACTCCAAAACTCCAATACTCCATTATTCCATCACTCCATTCGTTCTCCTGAACGCGGCGGGCACCCATCGAATACACTTGCCACGGCGCGCGGCTCCAACTTCAATGACGCCATTGACATCATTATGAACACTCGACTTCTGCTCATTACGCTATTGTGCCTGACGAACGTTACCTTCGCCGACACGACCCCGAACTACGCCACCATGCCCGTGTTGCACCCGGGCACCGAGAAGCGCCATGAATCCTTCAACGAAATCTCGAAGAAAGGCGAGGCGCAGCTTGTCTTCCTCGGTGATTCGATCACCCATGGCTGGGATGGCGCCAAAGGCAAGGCTGTCTGGGAAAAATACTGGGCACCGCTGAAAGCCGCCAACTTCGGCATCGGCGGCGACCGCACAGAGCACGTGCTGTGGCGTTTGGAGCACGGCAACTTCGACGGTCTCAAGCCGAAGGCCATCGTGTTGATGATCGGCACGAACAACACCGGCCATCAGGGCCGTCCACAGAAGGAACTCAACGGCGCGGTCTATCAATGCTCCGCGCAGCAGACGGCGGATGGCGTGAAGGCGATTCTTGGCAAACTCAAGGCCAAGTGTCCCAAGGCGAAAATCCTGTTACTCGCGATCTTCCCGCGCGGGGCGGGCAACGCGGACAAGTTTCGCCAGCAGAACGAAGCGACCAATGCGATCATCAAGGGCTTCGCCGACAACAAGACCGTGTTCTTCATGGACATCAACGCGAAGTTCCTCCAGCCCGACGGAACGCTTTCCAAGGAGATCATGCCCGACCTCTTGCACCCGAACGAAAAGGGGTATGAAATCTGGGCCGAGGCCATCCAAGCGAAGGTAAAGCAATTGTTGAAGTAGGGAAGCAGACGCATCCTAAACAAAGGCAGAAGACACCCGTTAAGGGCTGCTTCAACCTCGCACGCTTCGCGCTACCAACTCAGGCCCTGATATCCTTCAGTTCCCAACCCTTGCGCATGTAGGGCTTGATGAACTCGTTGGCCTTCTCGTTGTTGGTGAACCGCAGCTTCTTGCCGTCCCAAAGGAGCTTCTCGTTCGGAAACCGCCAACTGATGGCGCCGAGCAACATCCATTCCGTGTAGGGGCCGGAGATGCTGAAGTTGGAGCAGGCTGGCTTGCCACCTTTGCAGGACTCGATCCAGTCCTTGAAATGGCCGGGCGAACGCTTGATGACTTCCGCTGGCTTTTGCCAGTCTTTCATCCTGGATTCGGGAACCAAACGGACGCTCTCCCCGCGCCCGCCTGTGCCCATGTAGCCCTTGGTGCCAATGAAGAGTTCGTTGAATCCCTTGAGGTCCTGCTCGGTCAAGTCGGCGGGCGGCTTGAAGGTCTTGGCCATCTTGCCTTCATACCAATACAGTTTCAGCGGCGGCATCTTGCCGGCTTTGACGAATTTGTTTGGACGCGCCGGGAACTCGAACACGCAGGAGTAGTGCGGATACGTCACCGGGTTGACCTCGTCCACGGCGGTGCATTGGACGCTGGTCGGGCTGCCGAGCTGCAAGCCCCAGTTTGCCGGCCCGAGCATGTGGATGCCCCAGTCGCCGATCATCTGCGAGCCGTAATCGAGGAATCCGCGCCAATGCCATGGATGAATCTTCGAGCTGTAGGTGTGCTCGCGGGCGCGACCGGTCCAGAGGTCCCAGTTGAGCGTCTTGGGCGTTTCCTCGACTGGCGGCCATTCCATGATGCCGCGGGCGAATCCGCCGCCGCTCCACGAATGCACCTCGGTGATGTCGCCAAGGTCGCCGCGCCAGATCGTTTCGCAGGCGATGCGCGTGGCCACTGAAGAGTAGCCCTGATTGCCCATCTGCGTGGGCACCTTGTATTTTTTGGCCGCCTTGGTCAACAGCCGCGCTTCCCAGACGCTTTGGGTCAACGGCTTCTGGCAGTGAACCGCCAGGCCGCGTTCCATTGCCCGCAACGCCACGGTGGCGTGCATGTGGTCGGGAATGGTGATGGTGATGCCATCGAGGTTCTTGTATTCCTTGTCCAACATCTCGCGGAAATCCCGGTAGAGTTTCGCATTCGGGTATTTCGCGGCGGCTTTGCTCAGGAAATTCTCGTCCACGTCGCACAGCGCATAGATGTTCTCGCTGCTGACATTTTTTACGTCACCCGCGCCCTGCATTCCGCCCACACCGACGCAGCCCAGATTCAACGTGTCGCTTGGCGCGCGCTTGCCGGACCGGGCGATGGCGTGGCTTGGCACGATGGAGAACGCGGTAGCCACCGCCATGCCGCTGAGGAACTTGCGTCGCGTGATTGAGTTGTCTGCGCTGGGTTGGTTGTGCATAGCCGTTTTCATTCGAATCGATGGGTTGTTCGAATTGCATGCTGTGCCGATCGCTGGATGCTGTCAACGCCGAAAGCCGGTGGCGTTTCTTAAAGTCTTCCAGAACGCATGTCCGAAGATATACACTCGCTTCATTGCAGCATTTCTACACACGACCATGAACAGCACCGCAAACGAATTACCGTCGCAGCGGATTGACCCCGAAATGCAGGACGTGTCCCGGCCCGTGAAAAGCCGAACGAGGTGGCAGGTCGCCATCTTATGTCTCGCCATCGGGATGGTCCCGGAAACGCTGGCCGCCTCGGATTCGCCAGCAACCGACATGTTGCGCGGCATTTTCGCGCCGAAGGTTGTGGGCGTCCCTCCCGAGAACGCCTGCCGCGGGCTGATGGTGATGCCGGATGGCGAGATCCGTCACTACGGCTTCCATCACGATGCCGGCAAGTCCCTTCAGCCGGTTTACATTTCCAGCCGTGACCATGGACTGAGCTGGCGCGAGATTTCGGTCATTGGGGTGACGGCTGGTTCGATGGTGCGCAGCCCGTGGTCAGGGGATTTCCTCACGATTCTGTGCAAACCCAAACGGGCTCACTCGGAGTCGTGGCAGACTGCGTTGAACATGTGCGACGGCAGCGGCTTTTTCGTGTTTCGCTCGCCGCAGGGGCCCGAGGGCTCGCTGACGAATTCTCTGATCAACCGCCACATGGGATTCATGGCTCGCCTGCCGCTTCCGCTGCGGCAGCGGCGACAGTGGGTGCAGCCCATTCAACGTCGCGGAGAGAGTCCCAATCAACCGGGTGTGCTGCTTTCAAACGACGACGGCGCAACCTGGCGCGAGGTGTTGCTTCCCAGTCCACCCGCACACAAGATCGAGTGGCCGCATGAGGGTGTGCGCTGGCAGAATTATGGTTGTGAGCCGACAGTGGTTGAACTCTCCAACGGCCGGCTATGGATGTTGATCCGCACGTCGCAGGATTGCCACTATGAGGCGTTTTCCGATGACGGCGGCAATACCTGGACCCCGCCGGCGCCGTCGCGCTTCTACGCCACGATTACCATGCCGCTGCTGTTTCGGATGAGCGATGGCCGGCTGCTCGTGGTTTGGAACAATTCCACCCCGCTGCCGGAGCTGAAACATGAGTCGCAGCAGGGGTTGAACAAGTCCGAACGTGAAGGCACATCAGAGGATTTCTTCACCAACCGCGATGTGCTGCACGCGGCGATCTCTGCCGACGAGGGCCGGACATGGCGCGGATTCCGCGAGCTGTATCTCAATGAGCGCCGCAATGATGGCGATTTTCGCGCCAGCGGCGGCAATCGCGAGTCGCTGGATAAAAGCATCCACCAATCCCAGGCTGTCGAATTGCCGGGAAAGAAAATACTGCTGGCGTTTGGCCAGCATCCGCTTTGCCGCCGGCTCATGATCTTTGACCCGGACTGGCTCCTTGAGAATCATCGGGAAGACAATTTCGCCTATGGCCTGGGCGGCTGGTCGGTGCAGCAGTATTTCAAGAGCGTTCCCGGCAACTTCCGCGGCGTGAGCGGACACTGCGCCTACAACAGGCGTGCCGGCGCCTCGCTGATTCCGCATCCGGACGGCTTGCCGCGCGAAGTGCTGCAGGTGGCGCGTCATCCCGACCCGCGGCTTCTGCACGAAGTGGAAGGCGCCGTGTGGAATTTCCCTTGCTGGCAGCGCGGCAGTCTTAAGCTGCGTCTGCGGATGCCTCCAGGCTCAAAAGGAATGCAGATTTGCCTCGTAGACCGCTGGTTCAACCCGGTCGATCCGGTGGTCTCTCGTTTCGCGCAATACGTGATGCGGCTCGATCTCGCGGGAAGCATCAACGCCGTTCCCGCCTTGAAACCGGACAAGTGGGCGGAACTGGAGATTCGCTGGGATGAGAACTCCGCCAGGTTCAGCGTCGGAGGCGACGCATGGCATGATCTGCCGCGCGTATTTCCGACCCGCAATGGCATCAGCTACCTGCATCTGCAAAGTGCAGCATCGGAAGCAGACCCTCAAGGCGTGCTTATCGAATCTGTCGCCGCGTCTTCTATGGACTGAAGTGTTCGCCACTGAGACGTACCCGGTGGGCTTTTCACTTGCGCGGCAGGAGTCGAATGCGAAGATCGAACCGGTTTTTCGAGCGTGCGGTTCCAGACAACATGGATGAATCAATGGAGATGAAAATGAAGCATTGTTCCGCAGCACTTTGTTTTGCCCTCGCGTTACTATCGAGCGCAGAGATATGCGCCGACACCGTTGAGTGCGATGTGGTCGTTGTGGGCGGCGGGACGGCGGGGGTTGTTGCGACGATTCAGTCGGCACGCTGTGGCGCAAAGACCATCCTCATCGAGGCCGGTTCCCAATTAGGCGGCAACGCAACGGTTGGAGGAGTGAATTCTCCCGAGTTGTTTTCCCTTTGGGGCAAACAGCGGATTGCGGGGATCGGTTGGGAATGGTGCACAAAAACTGCCGAGCTCGATGACAAACAATTGCCTGGATCGCGGAAACACTTCCGCATCAATCCACCGTTGTACGCCTGCATCGCCGAGGAGCTTTGCCTGAAGGCGGGCGCCGAACTCCGCTATTTTGAGTCGCCGATGTCGGTGAAGAAGAACGATGACTCAAAGAACACTTGCCATTGGATTCTCACAACCGCAGCCATGGGGGAAACCCGGACCATCCGCTGCAAAGAGCTTGTGGATTGCACGGGCAACGGAACGCTCTGCGCGCTGGCAGGCGCCGAACGCATGCGGGAGAAGGAGATCATGGCCGGTTCCTTCAATTATGTGATCAAACACGAGGTCAGTCTCAAGAAACTCGGAAAGGACGAACTTCAGAGAAGGTATGAGGAAGCGCTCAAAGAGGGCCGGCTCATCGAGGGTGATGCCAGACATGGCATCGAGGGTTCGATGTATTATCAAGCCGGCAATTACATCTACGACGCCGATAATTCAACAGCGGCCCTGCGGACGCAGACGAATATTCGCGGGCGTCAGTCTGCGTTGAGAATGCTGAGGTTCATTCGCTCGCTGCCCGGAGGGGAGACTGCCATGATCACAACCATGTTCCCGGAAGTCGGCGTCCGGGAAACATGGCGGGTCAAGGGCGAGTATGTCGTGACCGTCGATGATTACCTCGCGGGCAAGACCTGGGAAGATTCCATTTGTTTCGCCTGCTACCAGATCGACATGCACAAACCGTTGTGGAAGGATTTTGTCCGCATCCACTTGAAAGAGGGCGTCCTGCCGACGGTTCCTCTCCGGGCGCTCATTCCGCTCGGTGTCGATCATTTGATGGTTGCCGGGCGTTGTATCAGCAGCGACCGTCTTGCGATGTCCGCGCTTCGGATTCAGGCGACCTGTATGGGAACCGGCCAGGCGGCGGGAGCTGCCGCCGCTCTGGCGGCGAAACACGCCACGACTCCGCTGAAAGTTGATCTTGCCGAACTGAAGGCTCTTCTGAAGCGAAACGATGCCATTGTCCCCTGACGACGCTCTGTGGGTGACGTTCCAGAAAAGCCGCGAAATGGAAAGCCGGACAAGCACGCCTGTCTGGCTGCGGAAAGTCCTGAAGCGCTTTATACTTTCTTCAATTGCTCGTAGCCCCAAAGCAACATGCGCTCGGTGGTTTCCCAGCCCACGCAGGAATCGGTGATGCTCACACCGTAGCGCAGGTCGCGCTTGTTTTTCGGGATGGGCTGGTTGCCCTCGTTCAGGTGGCTTTCCACCATCAGGCCCATCAGCGACCGGGTACCGCCCACACGCTGTTCGATGACGCTGCGCCAGACTTCCTCCTGTTTGGCGAATTTCTTCTCCGAATTCGCGTGGCTGCAATCCACCATCAACACCGGCGGCAGCTTTTCGGAAATCAACTTCTGTTCCGCTGCCTTGATGCTGGCGGGGTCGTAATTCGTCATCGTCCGGCCGCCGCGCAGCACGATGTGCGCGTTGGGATTGCCGTTCGTGCGGACGATGCTCGTCACGCCGTCTTCGTTCATGCCCAGAAAACTGTGCGGGTGCGCCGTGGCTCCCATTGCGTCAATTGCCGACTGCAAACTGCCGTCGGTGCCGTTCTTCAGGCCCACGGGCATGGACAAGCCGCTGGCCATCTCGCGGTGCGTCTGCGATTCCGTCGTCCGCGCGCCGATGGCCGCCCAGGTGATGAGGTTGGCGATGTATTGCGGGACGATCGGGTCGAGAAACTCCGTCGCCGCCGGCAAGCCCAGGCCGTTGATCTCCTGCAACAGCTTCCGCGCGATCTTCAAGCCGGTCTCGATGTCCTGCGAGCCATCCAGGTGCGGGTCGTTGATGAGGCCCTTCCAACCGATGATCGTGCGCGGTTTCTCGAAATAGACGCGCATCACGATCTCCATCCTGTCGGCCAGGTCCTTTTGCAGCTTCGCCAGGCGACCGGCGTATTCCAGCGCCGATTTCTCGTCGTGGATGGAACACGGCCCAACGACCACGAGCATCCGCTGATCTTCCTGCTTGAGGATGCGGATGACGCGTTCCCGCGCTCTGGCCACAAATTCGCTCATCGCCTCCGGTGTGGGCGACAAGGCCCGCATCGCCCGTGGCGAGAGCAGCGGCACAATTTCTTTTACGTGCAGATCCTGCGTGCGAAACATGGCGTCCAGCATACCAAAATAATCCCCTACGAGAAAGGTAAACGCAACCGAACCAGACTATTTTCGCCCCACACCTGAGCGGCGAGAGCATTGCAGAATGGAGTATCGGAGTTCTGAAGTGCTGGGGAGTTGGAGTCTTGGATAGGCCTGCTGCATGTCACAGCAATACTCCATTACTCCACGACTCCGTTTTCCTCTACAGACGAAACTGCTCCCCCTCGGTTTGTTCTTTCCGCTTGCGCTGACCTGTCGGAAAGCGAGAATGACGCCGGAACCGCCAATGAAGGCACCGAAGGCAACAATGCAACCCAAACCTCAATTCCCATCCCTCCGTTTTCTGTCGTTCTGCCTCAGTTTCTGCATGCTCTCCGCGGCTCTACAGGGCGCGGAGCGTGAGCTTTTCCTCGATGCGGAGTCTTTCGACAAGTTGGGTGGATGGGTGATCGATCAGCAGGCGATGGATCAAATGGGATCGGCCTACATCATGGCTCATGGCATGGGGATTCCAGTTCAGGATGCCGAGACGGTTTGCAGCATCCCCGCGTCGGGCGAGTGGATTGTCTGGGTGCGCACCCGGGACTGGACAGCATCGTGGAAACGCGGCAAGCCGGCGGGCATCTTCAGGGTTTTGGTCAATGGACAAGCCTTGACTGAGACGCTGGGAACGAACGGAAGCGCTTGGAATTGGCAGAAGGCGGGCACGGCGCGTTTGGAAAAGGGCGAGGCCAGAATCGCCTTGCACGACCTGACGGGATTCAACGGTCGCTGCGACGCGCTCTACCTGACGATGGATGCTCAAGCACAGCCCGAGAATGAGAAACAGAAACTGGCTGATTTTCGCCGGAAGATTCGGCGCATCGTCTGCAAGGATGATCTGGTGGAGTATGATCTGGCGGTGGTTGGCGGTGGCATGGCCGGGACCTGCACGGCGATCGCGGCCATACGAACCGGTTCGCGGGTGGTTCTGATTCAAGACCGGCCGGTGTTGGGCGGCAACAACAGTTCAGAGATACGCGTCGGTCTGGGCGGTTTTGCCCAAGTCGCGCCTTATATGAAATTGGGCAGTGTGGTCACGGAGATAGCGCCCATTTTGGGCGGTCCCGGCGCCTATCCGGCCGAGGCTTTCGAAGACGCCCGCAAAGAAAACGTCTTCCGGCTCTGTCCACGCAGCCGTTACAAGCTTGCCATCAATGAGCGGGTCTTTGCCGTGGAAAAGGACGCGTCCGATCCGCGCAAGATCACGGCGGTCATCAGCCGCAATACCCGCACGGGCGCCGAGACCCGCTACAGGGCGCGGCTGTTTGCCGATTGCACCGGCGATGCGGTTGTCGCGCGCCTGATGGGGGCGGCGGTCATGTATGGACGCGAATCACGCCAGACTTTCAATGAATCGCTCGCGCCGCAAAAAGCGGACAATCAGGTCATGGGCATGTCGGTGATCTGGTATTCGAAAAAGGCCGGCCAGCCGACGGCTTTCCCCGATGTGGATTGGGGCATTGCCTTCAATGAGGAGAATGCCTACTACATTCGCAGTGGCGATTGGGAATGGGAAACCGGCCAATACCGCAACCAAGCCGAAGAGACCGAATACATTCGCGACTACGCGTTGATGGTGACCTATGCCAATTGGTCCTTCCTGAAGAACCACTCGCGCCGCAAGGCTGAGTGGGCTTCTGACACGCTGGTTTGGGTCTCGCCCCTGGGTGGCAAACGTGAAAGCTACCGGGTTGTTGGCGATCATGTCCTGACCCAGAACGACATCGAGAACCGCGTGGCCTATCCCGATGCGACTGGCGCAATCACCTGGAGTCTGGATTTGCATTTCCCCGACCCGGAAAATGCGAAGAAGTTCGAGGAACCATTCCGTTCCTGCGCCTATCATCGCGGCATAGTCGAACCCTATCAGGTGCCGTATCGGTGTCTCTATGCCCGGGATGTCAAAAACCTCTTTCTGGGCGGCCGCGACATCAGTGCCTCACACGTGGCGTTTTCCGCCGTTCGTGTCCAGCGCACACTGGGCATGCTCGGCGAAGTCATCGGCATGGCCGCCAGCATTTGTGCGAAGGAGAACGCCTGTCCGCGTGACGTTTACAAAACCCACTTGGACAAGCTCAAGGCGATGATGGAGAAAGGTGTGCCCGCGCCATCCGTCTATCACGCCTACCGATGCGACACGAGCGAGACGTATCATTTCAAGGAACCTGGCTTCATTTCAGTCAACCCGCCCAGCAAGAAACTGGAGGATCCGGACATCAAGTCGCGGATTGAGGCATTGAAGGTCCAACACAAGCAGTGAAGTTCCCGGCTGTTCCGGCCTGGACGGGAAAGGTCACCTTGACAAGCAAAGTTACGATCACTCAGACTCATCTCGCCGGAAGGGAAGACGGCGAAGCTGTAGTTCATTGTGCTGAAGGAACAAGGCAAGATCGGCGTCAGCTCGTTTGGTCCGTGGAAGCAGTAAACGCGATCACGGTGACAAGAGGAAACTTTATGAGAAACACACGCTGGCTGGTGGCCGGGATCATTGCCCTCGCACTCTGCACAAACCACACGACAGGCACCGAGACTGCCGGAGGATTCACTGCCCTCTTCAACGGCAAAGACCTCACCGGGTGGAAGAAAGTGCATCCTGAGAACGCCAGGAATAGCAAACGAAGCGGTTGGAAGGCTGAGAACGGTTTGCTGGTGAATGCAGCGGCGGGTTGCGACCTCGCCTCGCTCGAGAGGTTTGCCGACTTCGAGTTGCACCTCGAATACCGGTTGCCCGGCAGCAGCAATAGCGGCATCTATCTGCGCGGCCGTTACGAAATCCAGATTACGGACGACTACCGCAAACGGCCCTCGCTACGCAGTACCGGCGCCATCTACAACCTGATCCCGCCCAGTGAAAACGCCGCTGCTCGCGCCATGGAGTGGCAGACAGTCGACGTGAAGCTTGTTGGTAAACAAGTCACCGTGCGCATCAACGGCAAGACCGTTATCGCCGATGCTGAATTGCCTTCTGTTACAGAGGGTGCCATAAGCTCGAACGTGAATCAGCCCGGTCCGATCATGCTGCAAGGGCAACTCGGTCCGGTCACCTTCCGGAACATCCAGATCAAATCATTGAAGTAAGAGCGGGAGAATCTTCTCTCCCGGTTGTCCCGGCTCACGGCGATGGGGAACGGCGAGCGCGCCTGCAAGCTGTCGCCACCGGCTTGATCGGGAAGCCGGGAGTAGCGATCCTTGATTCCCTCGGCCTCAGGGGGTTGTTACTGGCCGATGGACGCAGCGAGTTCCTTAAACTGCTTGAGGCCTTCCCAAGCAATTCGCTGGAGATCGGCACGGTCCTTGGCTGAGAAAGTCCGCTTGAGCGGCCCTCCGTCGGGGTCCTGGGCGGGCTTGCCATTCTTGGCGCGGGTATCGTTCACCGTATCAATGGGCAGGCCCTCGGGACTGCGATCGAAGAGGGCCGCATAGAACGTGCACGCGGTCAGATAACCCATCGTCTGGTTCAGATGGCCATCGCTGACGTAACGCAAGGGCAAGTCCGGCCGGACGGTCTGGCATCGCAGGCCCACCATCGACATGGGCACGACTGTGGCGTTAATGCGCTTGGCCAGGCTGGCGATGACCTTGGCTTTTGCGGTCACCACGGCCGAATCGGGCGGGGACGTCAGTGGCTTGCTGTTCTGGGTGGTGGGCGTCGTCTCGTACAGGACCACGCGCCCGCCCTGGGCCTTGATCAGTTCGGCATACTTCGGTGCGTACTCAACGTACAGCGACTTCTCTCCCGCCAGATCGTCGCGATAGGACTGGAGCACGACGATGTCCCATTTCTTGCGCATGCTCTCAAGGGATTTGCTCAGGCCGCGGTGACGGGCCAGTGCGGAGACGGCGTATTTGTCCTTGGGGTCCTTGGCGACCATCTCCTCCAACGATTTGATTGTCGCTTGCTCTTCCGCGGCGGTCAGCTCCGCGATCCGCACGAAATTCGGCGTGCCCAATCGCCAGTGATCCACCAACCTGCGGCCACCGTAGATGACCGTCGTGACGTCGAAGCAAAGGGACGGATCGCCGGCTTCGGCCATTGCCTTGACGACCTGCGCCAGATTATGGCAGGCCGTGAAGCTGTTGCCGATGAACAGGACGTTGAGTTTCTTTGGCCGCGCAGCTTGTTGCGACGGCTCGGCGGCTGGGGACACACTGCACACGAGGGTGAAGGCGACGAGCACTGCCGCCATGCTGAGAAAGTTTTTTCGCATAACCGTTATCCTTGTTGCCTGTCGTGGAGCTTCCGGAAAACGGCGTTGCTCCAGTCAGCTTTGTGAATGAGGATCACATCCTTGTATTCAACGCTCCTCTAGTGATGCGCATCCTACGCCGCTTTGGCAGCCCGTCAACGCAAGAAACAGTCTTTTCAGCGTGATCGGAATCGCCCTCTCTTTTGCAGTGAAAACATGCGGCGTTTGTGGTTTTAATAAGCTCGCCATGAAACCGAAGTTCCTTTTCACCATCGCGTCCCTGCTTCTCAGCCTGTCTTTCTCTCTGGCGCAGACGGCTGCGCCCATTGACAAGCCCGTCATCAAGCGCGACGCAAACGGCGTTATCACGCTGACCTGCGCCACGCCGGGCACACACATCCGTTACTCGCTCGACGGCTCCGACCCGACCCCCAAGGCGGGACAGTATCTCGCGCCGATCGAACTGCCGTATGGCGGCACGGTAAAGGCACGCGCGTTCAGTGAGGACCGCCAGCAACAAAGCGATCTTGCCGAAGCGGCGTTCGACGCCGTCCGGGCCGGTCCGCGCCCGCCGAGTTCCGTCGTGCCGGTGACACAAAACCGCGACTGGCCGGGTTACGATTGGACCAAACGTCACGCCGCCGTGTGCGCACTGGTCCGCGAACGCAAGCCCAGGATTGTCTTCATCGGCGATTCCATCACCCACTTCTTCGGCGGTGATCCCTGCGACTGGCGCCGTGTCGGCCAGGGGGTCTGGAAGAAGTATTACGGCTCGCGCAATGCGCTCGACCTCGGCTTCGGATGGGATCGCACGGAAAACGTCCTGTGGCGTCTGCAGCACGGTGAACTTGACGGTGCCTCGCCGAGAGTGGCCGTGATCCATATCGGCACCAACAATCTCAGCACCAACACGCCCGCCGAAATCGCCGCCGGCATCCGTGCCATCTGCGACGAGATCCGCGCGCGTTCATCGCGGACCTACATCCTGCTGCTTGCCATCATGCCGCGAGGCGAGACGCCCGACAACGCCATGCGCGTCAAAGCCAGCGAGGTCAACAAGCTCATCGCCCTGCTCGGTTTCGAGGATGGCATCACCTTCCTCGACGTCGGCCCGTATTTCGTCAATCGCGACGGCACCATTTCGCGCGACGTGATGGGCGATTTCCTGCATCCGACGGAGAAGGGTTACTCGATCTGGGCGGGGCAGATGGAGCCGACGCTGAAACGGCTGCTGGGCGAGCACTAGTCCCCGCTCAACCACTCTCCGTTCTAGACTCCGTGCCCGTTTTCCGCCATAGTCCGCGCCCTTATGGCAGACAACAAATCATCCGCAAAAGCGGCAGAAAAGGCAACGAACGCGCTGATGGAGAAGATCGTCGCGCTCTGCAAACGCCGCGGTTTTATCTTCCAGTCCTCTGAAATCTACGGGGGTCTCAACGGATTTTGGGACTACGGTCCGCTCGGTGCTGAACTGAAGCGCAACGTCAAGGACGCCTGGTGGCGGGACGTCGTCCAGAAACGCGATGACGTCGCCGGCCTCGACGCCACCATCATCATGCACCCGTCCATCTGGAAGGCCAGTGGCCACGTGGATTCGTTCACCGACCCGATGGTGGACTGCAAGACGTGCAAGAAGCGTTTCCGTGCCGACCAGCTTTGCGAGGAACTCGGGCTCAAGCTCGAAGCGGTCGAGACCGGCAACGCCGCGATGAAGCAGCTCAAGCTGCCCGCGGGCGCCAAGTGCACCGCTTGCGGCAGCGACCAGCTCACCGAGCCGCGCTCGTTCAACCTGATGTTCAAGACCTTCATCGGCCCGGTCGAGGACGTCTCCAACATCGCCTATCTGCGGCCCGAGACCGCGCAGGCGATCTTTGCGCAGTTCCAAAACGTGCTCGCCTGTGCGCGCCAGAAGGTGCCGTTTGGCATCGCGCAGATCGGCAAGGCGTTCCGCAACGAGATCAATCCGCGCAACTTCACCTTCCGTTCGCGCGAGTTTGAACAGATGGAGCTGGAGTTCTTCATCAAGCCCGGCACCGATGCGCAGTGGCACGAGTATTGGGTGAAGGAGCGGATGAAGTGGTATGAGTCCATCGGTCTGCCGGCCAGCAAGCTGAAGCCCTACGTTTACAAGAAGGAGGAGCTGGCCCACTACGCAAGCGCTTGCGTGGACGTCTATTTCGACTTCCCGTTCGGCTCGCAGGAGCTGGAAGGCATTGCCGCACGCGGCAACTTTGACCTCACCCAGCACCAGAAGCATAGCGGCAAGTCCATGGAGTACTTCGACGACGAGACGAAGGAGAAGTACATCCCACACGTCGTTGAACCGTCTGCCGGCGTGGACCGCATCGCGCTGGCGCTGCTCTGCAACGCCTACTACGAGGAATGGGCGCCGACCAGCGAGAGCGCCGGTTCCGCACCCATCCCCGCCGAGCACGGCAAGCAACCGCCCGCCGGTTTCGAGTCGCGCGTGGTCATGCGTTTCGCCCCGCGCATCGCGCCGGTGAAGGTCGCCGTCTTCCCGCTGCTGAAGAACAAACCGCCCCTCGTGGAAAAGGCCAAGGAAGTCTTCAACCTCTTGCGCGGCCAGTTCGCGTCGTTCTACGACGAGACTGGCGCCATCGGCCGCCGCTATCGCCGTCAAGACGAGGCTGGCACGCCGTTCTGCGTGACGATCGACTTCGACTCGCTCGGCGAAAAAGGCCCGGAATTGAAGGACACTGTCACGCTGCGCGACCGTGACACGCTCAAGCAGGAGCGCATCGCGATCAAGGAATTGCCACAGCGGATTGCGGAAGCGGTGAGATAGTCCAAGGCAAACGTCAACAAACGGGTTGTACTATGAAAGCGCGTTTTTGTTCCGTCCACGGCTTTCAAGCTCTGTGCCTTTGCCTGCTCGTGAGCATGCCTGTCGGCGCGCAGCAATCCGATCCGTTCCCGAAGCAACTTGAACAGTTGTTGAAGCAATACCCGAAGGCCGACACCAACGGCGATGGCAAGCTCAGCGGGGAGGAATGGCGCGCACTGCGCACGAAACTCGGCAAGGGAAAGAACAAGGCGGTGCATGCCGCCCGCAAGCCGACGTTTGCCGATGTGAAATACGGGCCGCACGAGCGCAACACGCTCAACTTCTGGAAGGCTGATACGCTATCGCCCGCGCCGCTGGCCGTGCATATCCATGGCGGCGGGTTCGTGTCCGGTGACAAGGCGCAGGTGACCGCGGGCCACATGGAGTCTCTGCTCAAAGCCGGCATTTCCGTGGCGAGCATTAACTATCGCTACTCGACGCAGGCGTCTTACCCCGCGCCGATGCTGGACGGTGCGCGAGCCATCCAGTTTCTGCGCAGCAAGGCGGAAGAGTGGAACATCGACCCGAAACGCGTGGCGGCCTTTGGCGGCTCGGCAGGCGCGGGCATTTCGATGTGGCTGGCGTTTCACGACGATCTCGCCAAGCCCGACAGCAGTGACCCGGTTGAGCGGCAGTCCACACGGTTGACGTGCGCCGGTTCCATGGGAGGCCAGCCGAGCTACAACCCGCTCGTCATCCGGGAGTGGATTGGGGGCCGGGCGTGGGAGCATCCGGCGTTGGTGAAGCTGTTCGGCCTGAACTCGAAGATGGATTTCGAGAAGCCGGAAATGAAGGCAATCATGGACGATGCCTCTCCGATCACGCACCTGACGAAGGACGATCCGCCGGTGGTGATGCTCTATGGCGAGCCGGACGAACCGTTGCCGACAGACTGCAAACCCGGCCAGGGCATCCATCATCCGAAATTCGGCCACATCCTGAAGGAAAAGATGGATGCGCTCGGTATCGAGTGCGTCTATCGACACAGTGCCGACGGCCTGCAACCACCTGCCAGCCAGGCGTTTGTCAGATTCCTGCGCGACCACCTGCTGGCAAAGTCACAGGGCGAGTCACCTAAACCATGACACGGTCATGATTGGGGCAACACGCAGGTGTGTCGTCCGCGTTCCTGTAGCAGAAGGACCGAGGACGGACGACCGGGGACCGGGGGAAGCGGGGAACGCGGAACGCGAATCGCGAAGCGGGATTCAGGATTCGTGGTTCGTGATTCGCAATTTGTAATCCGTGATGCGTGATGTGTGATGTGTGAGGAGACGGAGGCTGCCGCCCTCAACCCGGAGGGTTGGCAGAGAGTAGCCGGAGGTCGGAGTCTGCGCAGACCTCCGGACACATTCACAAAACCCCACGCACCCCGAAAGGGGTGCCAGAAACCCGTGACATGCGCGTTGCGCCCTTTCCACGCATCGGGAAACCACTGATGAACACAGATACACACCGATAGGAATATTCCCATCTGCGTGCACCCGTGTGCATCTGTGGTTGAATCTTTAGTGGCTGGCAAGACGGATTCACCGCAGAGAACGCCGAGACCAGTCTCCTCTGCGTCCTCAGCGTCTCAGCGGTGAACCTTTTTCCTGCTTTTGTCGATGAGGGCTTCGCCACATCGGGTCCGGAAAACAGATGGCGGTTCAAAAACCTGACTTTTTTTGGTCGGATTAGGTCGGATCAGGTCGGATTGAGTCGGAGAAGGTCGGATTGGGTCGGAGCTGATTCACGGGTTACTCGGATCGCGCTGGCACCCCTCTATGTGCGCGCGGAATGCCGCCACTACAAGCGGCATGTAGAATGCACTTGTCAAAGAGCGAAGGGCATAGCCGTCCCGCATCTGGAAACGATCTCTTGCCTGCGTTTCAGATGGCCGGCAGCCGAAGCCGCCCGGAACCGGTTTTGTTTATCTGGAGGTTTCTTGAGAAAACCATCCACCCCTGCCACGAATACAATACAGCAGATTCCACGACTTACGCAAAGATCACGTCACTCAAATCCTCACGTCCTTTGTTCTCCTGCCTTGCTCATAAAAAAGCGAAAGCGTAGAATTTCCCGCGAATCCAAAGGAGATTGGTCATGTCGGACATTTCAGCGAGGATCATCCTGTAAATCCTGTTCATCCTGTCAAACAATGGAACTCCAACAACTCACCGAAACAATCATCGGCTGTGCCATGAAGGTCCATCGCACACTCGGACCCGGTTTCTTGGAATCCGTTTATCAGAAGGCGCTGACACATGAACTGCAGAAGGTGGGACTGCGCGTCGAATGTGAGAAACCGATTCAAGTCCGCTATGACGGTGTCGTGGTCGGCGACTTTGCTGCGGACATGTTCGTCGAGGGAGCTGTTATGGTAGAGAACAAAGCCGTGCAGGTGCTGGCTCCGGCGCACGAGGTTCAACTGGTGAACTACCTCACCGCGACAGGCGTTGAAATTGGATTGCTGCTGAACTTTGGCGCGGAGAAGTTGGAATTCAAACGCAAGCACCGCACGTATCGGCCGAGACAAGAAACGAAGAACTGACAGGATGAACAGGATGGACAGGATTACCGGAGAGGAACGGATCGAGTCGGATTCGTTCTCATCCTGTAAATCCTGTTAATCCTGTCTTAGACAAAAAACCGCAGCCACAGCCCAAGAACAGACAGGATGACAGAACAATCAGGCCTGCCCTGGCTGAGGAATATCCTGTTAATCCTGTTCATCCTGTCCTAAAAAGGTCTCGTGAACGACCCTGTCTTCACCCACGACGTCTTCCTGAGCCACAGCAGCAAGGACAAGGCGGTGGTGCGCCCGCTTGCGGAGCGGTTGCGGCAGGATGGACTGAAGGTGTGGTTTGATGAATGGGTGCTCAAGCCCGGCGACAGCATCCCGGCGAAGATCGAGGAAGGGCTGGAGCACTCGCGCGTGCTGGTACTCTGCATGTCGGCCAATGCATTCGGCTCGGACTGGGCACAATTGGAGGCCGGCACATTCCGATTTCGTGATCCGCTGAACAAGGAGCACCGCTTCATCCCCCGCGGCTCGACAACGCCCCCATCCAAAGGCTCCCTCGTGCGGTTTCTTTACATCAATTGACTGGCAGGAGAATGCCTCCGAGCACTTCTTAACGTTTCTGTCCCTGCTGCTTCTTAGCCGCTTCATGGGCGTGTACATAGGCTAACAGCTCCTCGAAAGCGTGCTTCAGTTTCTCCCGACGGAGTTTGAGGTCGTAAGGTATTTCGGCCACGTGAAGCGTTTCTATCCACTTCGTAGCGACAGGCGAAGGCTTCGGCTCCTTTGCTATATCAAGATAGACTTCCGCGACCGTCGAACGAACCTCATTTGCGGTCGGGACTCCTGCAAACTTATCGAAATCAAAACCCGGCTGTGGGCAATTGCCGATTCGAAGTAGACGGCATCGATTTCGCGTCCATTCCACAGAACTACTTCTAAGGAGTCTCTTGGCAAGCTTCTTGGATTTCGTTGTGGCCCTCTCCCATAGCCAATCTGGAACGAGCACACGACTACCTCTGCGTTTCAGGAAGTCTAAGACTCGCACGCCACAGAGTCCCCAATTCGCAGACTCCCTCCTGCTGTAATACGAAGTGGAAATGGGGCCTTCAGCCTGGCCCCCGTACTCGAACATTGCTCTCAGCCACTCATCAGCTTCACTTGTGTCGTTGAACCCAACCTGCGGGATAACCGGAGAAGCTCCACATTGGGCTAGTCCTCTGGTCGCGTCGTTGCTCGTTCCAAATACTGCAACCAATAGAGACTTAAACCGCCCGTTATGTAAGAGGTATGCGTCACCATATCCGAACCCTTCCGCAGTAAAATAAAAATCCCCGCATTCGCGAATGCCTCGCTTGTTACTGCCCTCATATCGGAACGCCTTGTCATTATGACGGTTCGGAAGGGAAGTCGGGCCGTGTACCAGCGAAAACGCGATAAAGTCCCGAATCACGTCATTTGCCAAAACTTCATCAAATGGGTAGAGCGACTCCACAAGTCCGGACCTTTGGAGGTTCAAAGGGAGACGACCGTCCGGGTCGAAAACAGCGACGTTCGGTAACCGTAGTCCGAAACGCTCGTACCACTTTGCTTCTGGCACTAAACCTCGATAGTCGTAAGTGCTCTGTCGGATTTCGATTCCATTGCAGACCAAAGCTGGTGCCGTCGAATAGCTCCATAGGACACCGGCGTAATCGGGGTGTGATATTTGTCGCCAAAGTGGTGGTAGCACCTCATCATGATCAGGCAAATGATGCTCTTGCTCCAACTTCCCTCCCAAAGCCGTCCGAGCTACTGAAGGTTTCGAGAGACAGTACCAATCCCAGTTGATACGGCCGGCCTCTGCATGGTGATACTCATAGAGTGGTTTCGGCTTGGCCAAACGTTCTGCCAGCGCTGCTGTGATTCGGATCTTGATTGTGGTACCCACAGGCCGACTAATTCGGCGGAGTTCAATGGTGTCAGAATCAACACTGGCTTTGAATTCAACACCTTCTGGCTCGTCGGCGTGACGAGTTGAAACCTCGATCTCCGGGCCCACCAAAAAACTTGCCAGCGCGCCAACTCCAAATCGGCCAGCTCGGAGGACTTTGGATTTACCCTCGCTCGTTTCAAAAACTCTCCGCCAATCTTCACTTCGGCGAAACGACGCTCCCGCTGTCAGAAAGTAGTCGACGACAATCTCGGGAGTCATGCCGATGCCCTTGTCGCTTACGGTTATCCAAGCTTCTCCGGAATCTCCCTTTTCTATGACGACAATCACGTCGCTGTCCTGTGTCGGCTGAGGTGCATGACGTACGGTTGGAACGTCTTTTCGATATTGTTCGATCTCGCGAACGGCATCGACGGCATTTTGGATCAATTCACGGAGGCCAACCTCAGGGCGGTTTCCGTACAGTGGCTCAATCAGCAGTTTGAGCAAATCGGCATCCGACCCTCGGAACGCTGCCTTAATGGGCAAGTAGGTCACCTTTTTCGAGAATGCGCGCGCATCATCAATGGACGACCGAACGCGACGCAGAATCAACCCCAGCCGGTTCAAGCCTTCATAGCGGCCGTAAACTTCACCGAGAACGGCCCAAGACGCGTCCAGTTCTTCTTGAATTCCGCGAAGCCAAGACTCTACGCGAAAGAAAGTCTTCACATCCTCGGGGAACGCATCGACGAATAGTGCCTCCGGATCCTCGTGAGTGTGGCGGACATCCTTGATTGCGTGATGCGCCTTCCACTCACCTTGGGAGACAGGACTGGTCAGTTGCTTGACTTGGAGAACTTGTACAGGAGCGCGTTCGACCTCGATTTGGAGGTAGTCGGCGACGCGCAACAAAGTCATCAAGAACACCGGATGTACGCCTTTATATTGGCGAACATCGAAATTAGCCTGCAGATATGGCAAGCAAGCTCGCACGCTCGCGCCGTGGCTGCGAGCGACAATTCCCGAAAGGCCAGCGATGTGGTCGGCGGTGCCAGAGAATCCTTCCAAGACCAAAGGAACGCTACCCTTTGTCGGAACCCCGAAGAAGACGATCTCTTGCGCCAAGCGTGGATGGTGGCGTCGCAAGAACTCGCCGATCAGAAGTCGGTCTCTCTTTGTCAATTCGTTCGGATCCAGCGGAGGTCGTCGGACTGGTTGCGTGTCGCCAAAAAGCCCGATGAGTTTTCGGCCATCAAATCGTGAAGCTTCCCCGTAGAATTCCTCCCAAAGAACATTCCAAGGCTTGTCCACCATCCCTGTGACAGATTTGTCGCGCCGTTCTTCACCCAAAAGGGATATGAATCCATCCTCTGACAGGTGCATTGCACAATCATGTAATAGGACGCTAAGAACCAGTACCGCTGCGTCACTGGGGGTGATCGCCTCCCATGCGTTGTCGCATATCAACCCGGTAGCCGTGCGCAATGCAGCTTGAATATGTTCTATGCCGTGCTTCGTGTATTCCGGAAAGAAGGGGAGATTGGAATGCTTGATCCAAGGCTCGAATTGCGACACCGAGAGCTTGACTGCTCCATCAAGAGCTTGATCTCGCTCTAGGACGTAGGCAAGTCGCTTCGGAATCTGCATACCGGAAGGCATTGAAATTCTCGCCTGGATCAAAGTCAAAGAATTTGTTTCCCTTATTTGGGCGCGATGCTACGGCCACGACTCACTTCCCGACCGGCCAGCGCCATGTTTTCAGATCGTCGCTCCACGCGATGCCGAGGCAGCCGTGGGTAAGGAACTTGACCGGTTCGGGTTCGGGGCCGGTGCCGTGGAAGACCATGACATATTTGCCGATGCCCGGCACGGCGCGGAGGTCGGCGACATAGCCGGCAGTGATACGGCCTTGCGCCCACGGCCAGTCTTTCTGGCCCAGCGTGATCAACGGATCGACGTCGCTCCAGTTCCGCAGGTCGGTGGAGGTTTTCACGCCGATGCCGTTGTGCGGTGAGTGGAACATCAGGTAGCGGCCGTCGTGGACGAGGACGCAGACGTTCTCGCCCGCCTTGGCGCTGCCCGCGAAGGTCCAGGTGCGCAGGTCGCGCGACCAGCTCATGCTGACGCCGTTCTGTTTGAAGAAGCACCACCATTTGCCGGGGTCGTCCTTGTCGGGCATGAGGTAGGAGTCAATCATGCGGCCCATTTTCTCGACGGGCACGCCGGGGCCTTTGACGCGGATGAGTTCCGGCTCGGACCAGCGTTCGAGGTCGGGGCTGCGCATGAGGTAGAGCCGGGCGGTGGCGTTGCCGTAGGTCTCGCCGTTGGGCTGCGGATAGGTGGAGGCGCAAAGGATCCACTCGCCGCCAAACCGCACGACGCTGCCGGGGCTGACGAAATTCTGCCGCAGGTCGCGCGGGGTGAGTTTCTTCACCGGCGTCCACGTGCGCAGGTCGCGGCTGGTGCTTTTGGCCAGGCAGAGATAAACGGCGTTGGTGTCGCGCTCGCCGATGGTGAAGAACATGTGGAACGTGCCGTCGTGCCAGAGCAGAAGCGGGTCGCGATAGCCAACATTCTCGTCGCCCTTGAACAGGATCGGCGAGGAGAGCGCGTCCAGCAACGCGCTGTCCGCGGCATGGGCGCAGGCGGCGGCGAAAAAGAGCGCGGCGATGATGCGCGGCAAATGACGAATGATTTGCAGGATTCTCATGTTCGGGGCGATGTTGTTGCCAGCGTTGCCGGCTGTCCAGAACGAATCCCAGACGGGAATGAGCGGCAAACCGGAACGATTCGGTGGACGCGTCTCTCCGTCCCGATCCATCGGTGGGGCGAGGCGTCCCGCCGAGCCGTTTGCCTTTCATTGTGAACAGACGGCTCGGCGGGACGTTTCGCCCTATCCTTCAAATAGGAACGGCCATATAGACCTGTCGTCATGAATGTTCGGTTGCTGTCACGCGGTTCTCAAGGTATGTATCGGGAGCGATGAAGCCCCGAACAGCTGCTGCCAGTCCTTGACTGCCATGCACTCCTTCTTTCATCTGCGATTCCCCGGGATGTGCGTCGTTGCGGCGGTCGGCGCGGTACTCGCCTGTTTTGTCGCCGGCAACGCATCCGGTGCGGACCCAGTTCCTGTGCCAACGCTGCATGTCACGGATTTGTTCCGGCCGCACGTGGACCCGGACGATCACTGGGACCTGGCGACGCAATATGCGCTGGCATGGCAGGGCAAGGTGGATTTGCGCGGCGTGATGATTGACCACCCTACAGCCGGATGGACGAGAGCGCCGGACATTGGCGCGGTGGCGCAGATGAATTACATCACGGGCAAGGCAGCGCCGGTGGTCGTCGGCTCGCCGCGAGTGCTGACGCCGGAGGAGTTGCGGAAGGACGCGGCGACGGCTGATATCGCGGGCGTCCGGGCGTTTTTGGAATTGATGCGCCAATCGCCG
>CAZGGF010000294.1:0-5860 GCA_964524715.1 uncultured Verrucomicrobiota bacterium
AGTTACCCATCACGGTCCTCATCATCTTTGTCGTCTGAAGGTCCTTCCGTTCAGGTGCGGCAGCAGTTTGTGTTGTCATATGTGTATTTCGTGAACCTTAAACGTGTAGCAGCAAAGCCCCGCCGCCGCAAAATCAAAATCACGGCCCGTGCAGCAGCCGGGGCGCTGTTTTTTGTCCATGACCTGCCCTTATCCTCCGAGGACGCGCTGCGAAAAGGGCGGGACGAGACTCCGCCAAATCGTTACTCGAACTGTTCATAACACAAGCGCGAATGATGATGTGATTGCAGGGCACAACAGTAATTTATGAGTGGATCACGACCTCCGAGCGCGATGTCACAAACTCTGAATCACTCGGCGCCAATCAATACCAAGCTCTCGGCACAACCATTGCAAGCCGTCGATGGTCATATCTTCAAGCAGACGCTCTGGCGGTTCCATGCTGGCATTCAAGCACCAACCGACGGCGATTTCGAACTGTTCCAACGTAATATCGCGTGATAGACACTGCTCTCGAATCCGCCGCACCAGCTCTTCAGCGGAAATGGGCGACTCCATAACCTCGACGCCAAACAACTGGAGAGGACGAATGCCAAGAACCCGGCAAAGATGCTGCAATTGCCTCGGTGAATGGCACGTCGTTAGCTCATCATCGGAATCCTCGATGTCCCAAACATCGCCAGAGGTAAGACCGCAGCGTGCCGCAAGCTCTTCTGGGGAAATACCAAGACGCTCGCGAGCTTCCCTAAACCGAATCCTTGGATGAACCGTGGTCACCGTGCACTCGAATACTTGCTCAAGAACTTCCGCTGTTCTTCTCTCACAATGCCGCAGGTTCAGCAAGAGCGGAAAGGTCGCATGCAACAATGTCAAAACTCGGCCTGTAACGACTTTCACTGCGGCGCGCGCCCTGCACTTACTTGCCGCGAGCCACTTGGTTCGCCGGTGCAAACCGCTCCCCTAAACGCTTGGCCAGTTGCTGGCGTTGCTGCTTCACTTTATCGAGACCCATGTCGCGGGCGTACTTCAACACGCCGCCGCGCCAGTCGGGAAAACCCGTGCCGAGCACCATCGCCGCATCCACATCGCTCTCGCGTTGGGCGATTCCCTCCTCCATCACCCGCAACGCCTCGGCCACCATCCGCAAGACGAGCCGCTGAGTGATCTCGTCCGCCGGGATGACTCGCGGTGACTTGCCATCTCGATGGCGCGCCGCAGTGATGATCTTCTGTGCGGCCGGATTCGGACGTGCCTTGGGATCACCTTTTTCGTAGAGGTAAACACCCGCGCCGGTTTTCTGTCCCATCATGCCGCGCGCGACCAGTTCCGCCACAATGGGTGGCGTCGGGCCGTGATACGGAAACGCGCGACTCAACACCGCATCGCAGTGAACGAGAATGTCGTTACCCGCCATGTCAATCAGCGTCAGCGGCCCCATGGGGAAACCGAACGCGACCATCGCGCGGTCAATCGCCTCGGGCTCGGCGCCGTCCTCCAGCAACAAGAACGCTTCGTTGACATACGGCAGGAAGATCCGGTTGACGATGAAGCCTTCGCGATTGCGAACCAGCACCGGTGTCTTGCGAATGATTTTGGCAAAGCGCAGTGCCGTCGCCACTGTCTCCGGCGCGGCGGCGCCATGGCGGATGATCTCCAGCAACGGCATGGCGTGCGCGGGGTTGAAGAAGTGCAGGCCTACGAAACGTCCCGGAAGTCGCATCCCCTCGGCGAGAGTATCGAACGAAATTGTGGAGGTGTTGGAAGCAATGATGGCTTTGTCGCTGACGGCGCGTTCCACATTGGCAAGGACGGCCCGCTTGACGGCGACATCCTCGAACACAGCTTCGATCACAAGGTCCGCATTGCCAATCTTGCTCCAGTCGCTGGTGGTGGTGAGCAACCCCAAAAGCCCATCGAGCAATCCCGGGGAAAGCTTGCCCTGCGCGACGCGCTTCGCGAGAGATTCGCGAATGCGCTGTCCGCCTTTTTCAAGAGCCGCTGTGTTTTCGTCGAGCGCGATCACGGGCAGTCCAGACTGTAAAACCGCCTGCGCGATGCCTGTGCCCATCGAGCCCATGCCAATAACAGCCACGCAACAGACGCGGCGCGACAGCGTCCTCTCCAGATCGGGAGCCTTCCCTGTCTCGCGGGTCGCGAAAAAGGTGTGGATCTTGTTGAGCGTAGCCCGCGTACCCATGCAGCGCGCGAAGAGTTCCTGCTCAGCGTGCAAACCGGCGTCGAACGACTCGACCAAGCCCGTCCTGACCGCCTCGATAATAACAAACGGCGCGATGAGTTCCGGACGACCAACCGCAACGCGTTTGTGCGCCATCATGATGGCGGCCTCATTGGCGACGACGTCGGCGATCTTGTCGGTGCGCTCGCGGGTATTCCGCCGTTCGCGGACACAAGCCTGCGCCGTCGCATCAAGATCCGCTGCGTCACATACGGCGTCCACCAACCCCATCTTCAGCGCCTCAGCGGCATCGACCGGCTGGCCGGTCAGCAGCATCTTGAGCGCCGCCTCAACGCCAACAAGGCGCGGCAGGCGTTGAGTGCCGCCTGCGCCGGGGTTAATGCCGAGGTTGACCTCCGGCATGCTAAAAACCGTGCCGCGCGTGCATACACGGCGATGGCATGCCATCGCCAATTCCAGCGCGCCTCCCATCATCTTGCCAGCGACAGCGGCCGTGACAGGCTTGGCGGAGTTCTCAATTTCCTGAAACGCCTCCTGGAAAGTGCGCGAGATGCGGACGGCGTCCTCGGCAGTCTTGATGTCCCTGAACATCGCCACGTCCGCGCCGGCGCTGAAGTGGTCCTTCGTGCCGGTGATGACGATCCTGTTCACACGGCCATTTGTGTTTGCGTCGCGTATCGCCGCCCGCAAATCAGACAGGAGATCGAGACTGAGGGTGTTTACAGGCGGGGCGTCGAGGCGAAGGACGCACACGTCATTGGTAATATTGGCAATAATGCTATTCATGGGACCAATCTCAACTTTGGCGACCCTTTACCGCGGTTGGCATCCACCGTTACTAACGAAGACGCTAACGGACGCTTCCACGCAGGTCAACACCAGCTTGCTTTGGCCGCCCAACGTGATACAAAGGAAACGAATTGATCACAACCCAAAGGAGCATGCATCGATGACCGCCCGAACCACAGTAAGATTCCCGTCGTTCGTTTTCATTCTGGTTCTGTTTCTTGCCACCGCCCCCATCTTCGGCCAGCAAGCCGCCCCGCGAAACGCTGCGCCGTCCGACAAACATGTCGTGATCATCAGCATCGACGGCATGCGTCCTGACGTGCTCCTGCGCGCCAAGGCGCCGAACATCCGCGAATTGACCCAACGCGGCTCCTTCACGTTCTGGGCCGAATCCACCGACGTGGCCATCACACTGCCAACGCACGTCAGCATGCTCACGGGCGTTTCCCCTACCAAACACAAAGTGACGTGGAACGACGATCGCGAGGTGGAGCCCAGCATGCTCGCCGTGCCAACGATTTTCGATCTCACCAAGAAGGCCGGTTACAGCAATGCAATGGTCGTCGGCAAACGCAAACTCACCATTATGGCCAAGCCGGGCATGGTGGACTGGCTGAACGCACCCGAGAAAAAGGTCAAGACTGATGCACTGAAGGTCGCCACCCTCGCTGCCCAAGTGCTCCGCCAACATCGCCCCAATGTCTTGTTCGTTCATTTCCCCGACCCCGATGCGGTCGGCCATGCCATCGGCTGGGGCACCCCTGACCAGGTGGCAGTCGCCGACAGGGCCGACCAGGGAGTCGGGATCATCGCCGCAGCACTGCGCGAACTCCACCTGCAAGAGAAGACACTGTTCATCGTGACCGCCGATCACGGTGGCTCCGGCAAGTTGCATGGCGCGAAGGTGCCGTTCAGCCACTACATTCCATGGATTGCCGTCGGCCCCGGCGTGCGGGAGAATTACGATCTCACCCTCGAACCCAAACTGTCCGTGCACGTTGTGGACGTATTCGCCACCGCGTTGAATTTCCTCGGTGTCGCTGTTCCCTCGGACGCGGACGGCCAACCCGTTCTCGCCATCTACGGCAAGGCCCAGAACGCCGAAGTCAAACCCAAGCGATAGTCTTCAGTTCATTATTCGCGCGCTGGCGTGGCATCCAACACCAGCACCTCGAACGGCTGCAGTTTGAACTGGTGCGGCACGCCCGCTTTGAGGGTGATCTCCGCCTTGGCGGCATCTTCCTTCCATGGGCTCTTGAGCGTGTATTGACGTGCCGCGCCCGCGGGCAACTCGAATACTTTCGCCGCATCCACTTCCACAACGGCTCCCTGGTCGTTCGGATTCCGCAATGCCAGGATCGCCTTGTTCTTCGACCACGATGCCCAGCCATACACCTCTGTTTTTGCCGGGTCGCCGCCAACCCAATGCGTGTCCGCCAGCACTTCCGCGTTGGCACGGCTCCACTTGGCCGCCTCGGCCAGCACGTCCCACAGCGCCGCCGTCATCAAGCTCGGATCGATGTGCAGTTCCTGCATGCAGGTGCCGGTGGCAAAGCAGGACCGGATCTCCGCGACAAGGTCCGCAGGCACGCAACTCACGCCGCGGCTCTTCGGATCATAGGGATTCTTGAATGCGCACTTGTGAATCATGATGCCATGCAACATCAGTGAGCTGATCGGGCAGAGCGGTCCGCGCAGGACCGTAGCGTGATACGTCGCATTGTCGCGATACGTCAACCACTGCTGGCGGTCGCTGCCCTTGCCAATGAATCCCGCGTCGCTCTCCTGCCGCCAGATCGAGTCCGCCCACAACATCCAGAACGGTGACGGCCACGTGCCGGTGGTCGGATTCAGAAACACATCCGGCTTGAGCGCACGCAATTCGTCATGCACCCGCAGCAGCGCCTCCACCTCGCTCGCAAACGCTCCCGCGCCTTCCTTGCTATTGCCCGCGCCAAAACCGTCGAACTTGAAATAGTTCACGCCGTAATCGCGTACCATCCCCGTGCACGCCTCGCGGAACCGCTCGTAGTAACGCGGCCCGGCCAGCGTCAATCCAGTCTTGCTTGTTTCCAACCCCTGCGCCTGCCCTGCTTCGACGCGTTTCGCCCGTCCGGAGTAACCACCCCACGGGCCGAACCAGACGCCAACCGCCGAGTGGTACTTGCTGGCCACCTCGCGCTCCGGCGCGAACCCTTGCGCATAACCACGGTGGAACTGCCAGACCTTGCTCACGTCGTCCCAACCATGATCATGCACAAATGAATCAAGCACCACGCCGCGTTTCTCCACCAACTCGCGGCCGAACACATCCATCAACTCCAGCCAGAGTCTCTCCTGACCATCAACAAACCGTTCAAATTCCTCCGGCTTGCCAAACCGCCGCACGCGCCAGAACTCCGCCCCAACCTGGTAACCACAGTTGTAGTGCAGGAAAGTGTGATACGGTTGCGGACGTTCCCGCTCGATGTAGTGCAGAAAACCGCGCCGGAGTTGCCCCTCGGGCACCACACCCACCACGGACGAATACTCCACCGCCCTGCCCGCTCCCACCACCACTTGATAAGGGCAACAACATCGCACCAACGCCCGTGGATCCGACGGAGCCACCACGTTCTTCCACATGGGATTCTCGCAGCCAAAGAAGATGTTGCCTGCCACCACCGGCGAACCGTCCACGCTGCCCGCCATCGTGGCGCCCGGCACCATCACATCCACCAACGCCAGATCCTGCAATTCCACCGATTGCCGCTTCGCCAGAATCTGCAGGTATTGCCTCAGGTAATTCGATCCATCGCGAAGCACGACCCGCCATTGCAGTTTGAGATTTCCATCCGCCGAGGCGAGTTCAACGGCCACCTGGCGGCCTGCGCG
>CAZGGF010000295.1:0-9294 GCA_964524715.1 uncultured Verrucomicrobiota bacterium
CCCGTTGGGATTCTCGAACGTTTGCAGTTGGGGGGGCAGGTTTCAACGTCAGCCAAGAACGGTTGGGTGGTGAACGATGAAGGTTGAACTCACGGATCGGGGGTCATCACGGATCGGGGGTCAGGTCTCAACAACAGACAAATGCGGTTGGGTGGTGAACGATGAAGGTTGAACGGACAATTCAGATTCGGTGGCGGCGCGGCCTTCTAGCCTCCCTCTTCCCGTTTCGCATTTCGCGATTCGCGTTCCGCGTTTCCCGCCGCCTCCTCACGTCGGCGCCTACGGGAGGGCACAGCGTTGCAGAAGGCGATGGCGGAGATGATGAAGAGAATGGCTGATGTTTAAGTCTAAATGCCGGGGCCTGATCATGAACTATTTGAGAAACAACCCCACTCCGACCATAGGTCTACTGCTAAGTTTCATCGGTATGCATTGTTGTGTAGTCTGGTTCGCAAATAAAGACCATCCCATAATAGGAGATATAGTGGTATGCGCTTTGCCTGTATTGCTGATCCTGTTGATTGTGAGCATTGTGTTGTTGAGAGGTTACGTGTTATTGCGGTGTGTGATCGGCAGTTGCATCCTATTGTACCTTGCACTCATCCTTGGACTCATATGGATGGTTTGGTTCGTGTGGATGGATTGATGCGGGGCGCGGGGGGGCAGGTCTCAAGAAGCTGTTGAAAAAGACGTGGAATGCGGATTTCGATGTAGGCCGGGTCCCCGACCCGGCGAAATCATCATAGACAATCGCCCGGTCAGGGGACCGGGCCTACAATATCGCATCTGGCAGTCCGAGTTTTTCAACGGCTTCTTTCGGGCGTGTTGCCCAAATCATTCAATCGTCCCTACGGGACTCTGCCATGTTTCCGCCGGGTTCCCGGCGTTGAAACGCCGGGCTATTGTCGCACCGTCCCTAACGGGACGTTGCCGGGCCACACGCTTGTCCCGTAGGGACACATGAAAATAGCCCGCCAGCTCACTGGCGGTGACCGTGACGCGAGAGAACGGTGAGTCCCGGAGGGACGATTGAACATCCTTGGTACCGTCATGATTTAGGCAACACGCCCTCAACAACAGACACATGCGGTTGGGCGGTGAACGATGACGGTTGAACGGATAATTCAGATTCCGTGGCGGCTGCGGGCTGTGGCTGGTGGCGGCGCGGCCTTCCAGTCTCCCTCTTCCCGTTTCGCATTTCGCGATTCACGTTCCGCGTTTCCCGCCGCCTCCTCACGTCGGCGCCTACGGGACTCTGCCGGATCAAAGGCTCGGCTCAGATGTCATACTGCGGGCCACGTCCCCTGACGTGGCGATCATTCATGATAACGATCGCCGGGTCGGGGATCCGGCCTGCACCGGAATCCGCATTTCACGGGCTCTTTGAATGGCTTCCTGGATTTGCCCTTACCGCGGCGTGGGGCCTTCAGCAACGGGCAGGGGCGGGAATTTCTTGTGGGGCTCCTGCTGATACCAGAAAGCGGTGGAATTGATCTCGTCTTCGAGCTGCAGATAACGGCCTCCGTCCTGCCAGCCGAGCGCCTGGATGGTGACTTTCAAATCCTTCTGGAATCGAATCGGGTCCGCGATGTGCCAGCGATAGAGGCCAAACCGCTGCGGCGGCACATAAGCGGTGTCGGGCGGCAGTACCTGCGCAAGGCCGCAGTAGGGCGTCGAGAAGACCTGGTACTTCTTCGTCTCGCGGTTCTCGAAATTGTATGAGCCGCAGAAATAATCCTCCGTGCCCGTGCCGCAGATGGTCGGGAACTCCTTGTCGCCGTCCATGAAGAACTTGATCTCGCCTTCACCCCACCAGCCCTTGCTGCGGGCTTCCCAAGCGAGATAGGTGCCGACGTATTGGCCGCACCCCGTCACGCCATCGAGGATGGTGTAAAGCCCCTTGGTCTTCAGCGGCGACTCGCGCCGGAATTGCGCATGCAGATAGGCGGCGTCTTTCGGCAGTTCGGCGAGGGCGTAGTCGATCTGGTAGTAAAGCGTCATGTCCTTCGCGTCGGTGTTCTCCATCGTGATGCGCGCCTTCTTGCGGAACGGCATCTGCCAATAGCAGTTGAACGCGCTGCCCGGGTTGACGCAAACCGAGAGCGAGTTGATCTGGCAATACTTGCCCCAGCCACACGCGAAGAAGTCGCCGACGGGACATTCAATCGACGGCTCGGTCTCACCGTCCCAATACACCCGGAGGATGGCATGCCGCCAATTACCGGTGGGCGTCATCCAGATGTGCTGGATGCAGCCGGGGCCTTTGATTTCGCACAGTGTGAACGTCGCCTTGGACTTGATGCGGACTGATGGCGAGACCTTCCAGCCCACGCCCAAGTCGCGGGCGCAACGCTGGCCGGTGCCCTCGGTGGCCATGCCGGCCTTGCCCTTCTCACCGGTGAAATTCTCTGCGCTGATGGAACGCGTTTGCGCCTTCGAGGTGCGATAGAGGTTGCCGAGGTTGACGTCGAGCCCGTTGAACGACCCGTCGGCCGCGGGGCAGTGTTGAATGCCGCACCATGCAAACGCCAGTGACAGCGTGATAAGGCGAGTGAGTGATTTCATTTCTTGCAGGTCTCCTTGTAATACCGATGTTTGACTTCCCATCTCATGTTCCGAACCGGCTGTATCATCCAATGCAATCGGTGAAATGCTTCTCCGCTTACTTCGAGCCGACGGGATCACCGTATCAATATCATAGAAACCGCCGTTTGAGTTACAAACGAATCCTCATGAGCATTCTTGCCCTTGACTTGACTATCCTTGACCTCGTACCGGTGAATGCGTCATTTTTGAACCATGTACCGCGTTCTCGATACGGCCCATTATTTCTCCACACAGGTGGCGCGGACGCGCCGCTTCTACGATCCGAACTGGCGCAAGCATACCCGGGACCAGTCCTGGATTTGCCTGGTGGGAGGCGGTTGTGAATGGTGTGCGCCGGACTTCCTGATCGACCGGCAGCGGTTTCCATTTCTGGCGTTTGAGTTTGTCTCGCGCGGCCAGGGCAAGTTGGAGCTGGCGGGCAAACACTACGACCTCAATAGCGGCCATGCGTTTTTCTTTGACCCGCATACGCCCCACGTCATCCGCTCGGATCCCGCGGACCCGATGGTGAAATATTTTTTCAACTTCACGGGCGCTCGCGGACGGAAACTGATTGCGGCCGCGGGGCTCGTATCCGGCACCGTGGTTCGCGTGGCGGACGCGCGGCGCATGACGGAGTTGCTGGAAGAAGTCATCGACCACGCGCTGGGAGGCGGGGCGACGGGGTTGCAGGCGGCCGCCGCCGCGCTCGAACACGCGCTGGCGTTGTGCGCCGAAAGCCTGCGGCATCCAAGCGCGCAACTCGGTCCCGCCCACGCCACCTACCTGCGCTGCCGCGGCCATCTCCTGCGAAACTACCCGCTGCTGGTTTCCGCCGCCGCCGTCGCGAAACACTGCGGCGTCAGCGCCGCTTACATGACGCGGTTGTTCAAACGATTCGACAAGGAAACGCCGCTGGCGTGCCTCCAGCGCCTCAAACTCTCCCAAGCGGTGTTGCGGTTGCGGCAGCCGGGCGCGCAGGTCAAGCGGGTGGCAGCCGAGCTGGGCTACAAATCGCCCGCGCATTTCTCTCGAGTGTTCAAAGCGCGGCATGGACGATCGCCACGGAAGGTAATTCTGGCCGGCTAGTCGCGCAGACATGGTCGACACAGGTGCAATGTCTTGTTGCAGACGAAAACAACCACGGCCGGGTTATTGTACTGGCATTACGTGCCTTACAATAGCGCTGTATAGTTTTGCGGCGCAAGTATTTACACTATTGAAACTGGCACGCAATAGGTAATGCTGAGCGCTCTATCTAGTGACAAGATTCCGGCATTTGGGATGCTTGGATAGATGATATCGGAAACCGTCCCGGCAGACCAGTGGCTCGTTGCTATGATCGTGATCTAGGTCAGCACCTCCTGGCTGGAGTACATGGTCTCCACTGCCACCCCCCCATTTTGTAACACCTCAGTCGTTGCTCGGAGCACCACCGAAGAAGGTCACCGTCCAGTGTTCCACGTGGAACACATGTCGTTGGAGCGCCACATTCCATCTGGTCAGAGTACACCGCGTGACCCACCCGATTGGTCGTGGCCGGATCTGCGATGCGCGTGTCAGTCGTCTTATGTCTTACGCAGAGATACTGGCTAGGACTCCTCCAAGACAACATCTCAGTCCAGCCGCCATCAGTGATCGCCAAGATCACTCAGCCGGATGTTCCACGTGGAACACGTACCGGACGTATGCACGCCCGATTCCATAGCGGGCTCTTCCACTTAAACCAAAAGTGGTCGTCATCAGGTCCGGAAGCAGTCATGGACAAGTGATCTCAACCATGCCGTGTTCTGCTATTGCTTCAACACCGAGCACATCGAATCCTGAGGTCGCGGTTACCGACCAATCAAAGCTGTATGAAATCAAATTGTAATGCCTTACACATTTACAAGTTCTCGAAGTTGATTGTGATCGTGTGCGTCATCCGATTTATACAGTCTCGTGAATGATCAGGTTCATGTGTCTGGTGCGTGCGGCGGGATGTGTCGTTGTCATGGACGTCTCGATTGGCATTCCGTCACTGGCCGAGCATCATCATCTTCTTGGTTTAGCCACCACGCGCTTTGGTGGCCTGAGTTCGTAAGACATTATGCACAAACACCTTGCTAATTGACGCTAAATATGTATAATGTTGGCGCTGAACATATTACACGTCCTATGAATAAGAACATCCTGCCGTTTGTATTAATCACCGCCATTGCCTGTGCCAACGGTGCCACTCCAGAGCCAGGGCCTGACTCTGTGCAAACCGCCAAGTCTTTCAAGAAACAGATCACGCGTACCGTCAACCTCAACTATCTGTTGTTCCTTCCGAAGGACTACAGCGAGCGGGCCAGTGCGAAGAAAAAGTACCCGCTGATCTTCTTCCTGCATGGCGCAGGTGAGCGTGGTGCCAATGTTTGGAAGGTCGGCATTCACGGACCGCCGAAGATCGTCCGCGAGAAGGCCGACTTCCAGTTCATCGTACTCTCGCCTCAATGTCCCTCGGGTCAGTGTTGGGACAACGACGCGCTCATTGCGCTACTCAATGAAGTGACGGCGAAGTACCGCGTTGATAAGAGTCGCGTTTATCTCACGGGACTGAGCATGGGTGGCTTCGGCACATGGAGTTTGGGAGTCGCGTATCCAGAACGGTTTGCGGCGATGGCTCCAGTGTGCGGTGGTGGCGACTGGATTTCAGCGCGTTTGCTGGATCCTAAGAAAGCCCCGGCACTTGCGACGCTGGGTGTGTGGGCGTTCCACGGCCGCAAGGACTCCGTGGTCAAACTCTCGGAGTCAGAGCGGATGGTTGATGCCTTGAAGAAGGCTGGCTGTCGTGAGGTGGAACTCACGATCTATCCCGAAGCGAACCACGACGCGTGGACGGAGACCTACAATAACCCCAAACTCTACGAGTGGTTCTTGTTGCACCAACGGCACTAACGACATTTCGCCAGCGGTCTTATTCCTTGATGCCCGCGCATGGCGGAAGCTTGCCGGCGGCGATCCAAGACTGCAGCGATTCCAGTTTCGGAGCTGTCCCGGCGTCTCCGGAAGGAGACAGCAGCACGGCAATGCGGGTCTGCGTTGTCTTCGATGGCAGACGGACGGTGAGGTTGTGAACGTGGGGCTGTTGGTGTTGCGGCGCCGGTGGGTTGGCGGAAATGACCTCAAACTGCGCTCCCTCCGGCGAGAGAATGCGCGCTTCGAGTTTCGCCCGGCCTTGCGTGAGCGTGGCGCGGCCGGCGTCGATCTCGATTTTCGCCTTGGTGAGGAAATTCCAGACAACCTCGACTGGTTGCGCCGTTTCGAGCTCGTCCTGGACCAGCACCTGCTTGCGATCCAGCAACGCGATACCGCGGTAAGCGCGCGTGGTCTTCGGTTTGTAGGCTGCGGTCATGTCGGCGACGGCGAATGACCGCTCTGGCGTCGATCCAAACGCAACAATCGGCGCGGCACTGCGTGGATCCTGGTTCTCGCCATCAAGCGTGAGCGTATTGTGGCTCTCGGTACGCAGGCGGTAATAGGTCCATCGTTTTTTGCCGAAGTAACCGGGAAGGTTGTAATCATCGCCGCCGAGATCAAGCGCCCAACGCGCGCCGAGAGCGTCCAGCACGAATGAGCCGAGATCCAAGTGACTGTGATTGGCTTTGTTATCGCCGCCCTTGAAGCCAACGAAGATGGCGTTCGGGTCGTCCCATGCGCTCCGGAGGAAGGCAACATTCACCCCGCGATACACAGCGGCGCGTGGCAGATCATCATCCTTTGGCGAGCGCCCGCGATTGTCTAACCATAACAGGTGGAAGATGTTAAGATGTTTCTCAGCCACCGCTCGTTCATGGCCGGCGTAGACCGGTTGGTTCATCGCGCGCGCCATCCAGAGCATCTGTGGCGCAGTACCCGCTTTCTCGCCCGCGTCGGCGTAGTTGAATGTCAACCCAGCCGGACCCGTAAAGTGAATGCGAAAGAAACCTGTCTCAGCGAACCCCGACATCTTCTTCAGACCGAAGTCGGTACCGAGCGCCGTTTCCAGCGCGGCAAGATAGAGAACGTTGTAACTGGTGGCGTAGCTCCAATAGCCCGGTCCTTCGGGCCAGCCGCCATCGGGCGCGAACGTCTTCATCGCCAGAACGATGGAGGCCCTGCCACTATTGATGATCTGCTCAGCCAACGTCGGCTCCTCATCGGCGATGGCGAGTGCGCCGACGGTCATGCCGCCGTTGCATACCTGGTTCCAGTTGTGTTCGCATTTCGCCCACCAGTGCTGTTTGCCGTAGACCGGCAACGACTGTTTCAGGCCTTTCTCGATGATAGCTGTGCGGATCGTCGCGCGATCCTCTGCCGACAGGAAATCAAAGAGCCAGTCGTAGCCGATGGCCAGCGCACAAGTCATCTCGGCCACGTCGAGGAAATGCCTCGGATTCCAGTCCTGAAACGCGGCGGCAGTGAGCATTTCCTTGCGAGCGCGCTCGGCAAACCGTTTATCCCCGCCGAGCCGGTAGAGACCCGCGAGCGTGCTGATACGGCGCAGCGCGGTGCGGCTCTTATCGAGCAGGCGCGGGCCGATCAGTTTGCGTTCGATCGGTTGCTCCTTCATCATTTTCTCCGCGTCGCGCATGAGCCTTTCGTGCCACTGGCGCGCGATTCCCTCCTTTTGGGTCGCTTCGCGGACGCGTGCCAGGTCCGCATCGAGCACCAGCAGCCGCGGATGTTCGCGCCGCAATGTCTTCAGCGTGTCGGTCTCGGCTGCAATGGATGTCGTGAGCGCGCAGATCAGGAGCGCGCTGCCTATACATGGGAGGAGAATCAGGCGGGTGTTCATCGCGTTCTCGGCATCCTGCGACAAGTGCCCTCCGCCGTCCAGCACGTTTCCGGTGGACCGGGACTATCACGTTCTCCAAGACTCAGCTCCAATTCCCGGCTGGAATCGCCGTCTTCGTTGGCACACAATCAGCCCATGCACCGATTTTATCTGCCGGATTTGGAGCATCTCGTCCTCTCCGGGGGCGAGGCTCATCACGCCACGCACGTTCTGCGCCTCAAGCAAGGCGATTCTGTCAACGTTTTCGACGGCCACGGCCACGAGGCGCAATGCGCCGTTGATAAGATGACCGCCGACTCCATTCATCTCAAATTGCTCACGCGCGGCAATACCTCCCCGTTGGCGTGCCGCATCACGCTTGCGCAAGCGGTGCCGAAGAAAAACATGGATCTGATCCTTCAGAAATCCACTGAACTCGGCGTTTTTTCCATCCTGCCTCTCGTCTCCGAGCGCACGATCGTTCAGCTCGACGAGCAGGACACGAAGAAGCTCGAACGCTGGCGCTCCATCTGTCTCGAAGCTTGCAAGCAAAGTGGCAACAACTGGCTTCCGGAATTGCAGCCGCCTCAGAAAGCGCGGGATTATCTCGCAGATCTCGCGGAACAGAAGAAGAGCTTCGACTTGAAACTAATCGCGTCTCTGCAGCCCGATTCGCGCCCGTTGAAGAAGATTCTCGCAGATTCTCCACGCACCGCTGCGCCCATGTCTGTGCTGATTTTGATCGGGCCGGAAGGCGATTTCACGCCGGCGGAAATCAATCTGGCCAAATCAGCCGGTTGTTCACCGTTGTCCCTGGGACCCCTGGTATTGCGTGCGGAAACTGCCGCGCTTTACGCGCTCAGCATTATTCGCCACGAACTCACGCCGGCTTGAGCTGCCTGAAAGGCTCTCAGCTCATCCGCATCGGCATCAGCACGTAGAGGAACGGGGCGTTCACCTTGATGACCCCGGGCGACAGTTCGTCGATAAGCTCCAGATGGACCTCGTCGCTGTCGAGATTGCGCAAAGGATCCATCATGTATTCGGGGTTGAACGCGACCGCAATTTCCTTGCCCTTGTAGTTGATCGTCACGGATTCGCGCGCTTCGCCCACATCCGGGCTCTTGGCGATGACGGCAAGGTTGTTCTTGGAGAACTGAAGTTTGACGGAATTGGATTTCTCCGTGCAAAGCAACGACGCACGGCGCAGAGCGGTCAGCAGGCTCTCGCGCTCAAGAGTGACGCGTTCTTTGCATTCGCTAGGAATCACTTGGCGATAGTTTGGATAATTCCCCTCTATCAATTTCGACACAATCATCAGGTTCGGGCTGTCGTTCTTGGCCTTTTCCTCCTTGCCCTTCTCTGGTTGTGCGCCGGTTGCCGGTGCTGTGGCCACCTGCATCTCAAACGCCATCTGGTTTTCCGTCACGATTGCCTGAACTTCACCTTTGTCTCCCAAAAGGTGCATCAGTTCATTGACGGCTTTGGTCGGCAGAATGCCCTCGACCTCATTGGCCTTTGGAAATTCCAGATCCTGTTCAGCCAGGGCCAACCGGCGGCCATCTGTGGCCACCATCGTCAATTTATCGGCCTTAAACTGCAAGAATGCGCCATTCAGCACATACCGCGTCTCATCATTGGAAATCGCATATGAGGTCTTGCGGAACATGTCGCGCAGATTTGTCTGTGCAATCTTGAAATGTTTGCCTCCATCGAACTTCGGCAACGGCGGAAATTCTTCCGCCGGCAAACCCATGATCTTGAAGAACGATGAACCACATCGAATGGATGCTATGTTTTTGTCATCCACCTCGATTTCGGCTTCTCCTGCAGGCAATTCCCTGAAAATACCGAACAATCGGCGGGCTGGCAGACTGGTTGCTCCTGCTTTTGCGATGTCAGCGCTGATTTTTCGTTGGATGCCGACA
>CAZGGF010000296.1:0-1769 GCA_964524715.1 uncultured Verrucomicrobiota bacterium
GTTGATGGCGGTGCTGGGGATGTAGTTGCAGCCGAGCAACCAGCCATGTTCGTCAAGCCACGCGTTGGCCTTCTTGGCGGGCCAGCGACCGGGCGCGTCGGCAGCGTGAGCCGGCGTGACGATGATGAGTGACAGGAGGGATGCGAGGATGAGGCAGTGTTTGTTCATTTTCGTGATCAAGGCTCAATGTGCAAAGAACGACAGGTTCCACTTTTCACGCCATTCAACAACCGGACGGCCGTCCTTAAACTGGAGCGGCAGCCAGAGGTGGCGCGAGTCGGCGAGGTTCGTCTTGTTCCAACGGTCGGCCATGAAGATGAATGTATCCTTCCGCCCTGCGACAGGAAACACAACCGTGCTCTGGCCGCCGAAAGTGATTTCCGCCTCCGGGCCGCGGCATGGGTTGCCACGCTCGGTCCACGGCCCCCAGATCGAATCGGCGACGGCTGAGCGCGCGGTGTTCGGAGCCCAGCCGGTGCAGCCCGACGCGATGAACCAGTATTTGCCGGCGTGTTTGAAGACGACCTGTGCTTCCATGTACCGGCCCTCGAAAACGCGTGCGAACCTGCCGCTGTGCTTGAGGTAATCATCGGTCAGCAGCGAGATGTATGTGGTCTTGTTGTTTTCGGAGGAGTAGATGCGATAGGCCTTGCCGTCGTCGTCCTGGAACAACGTCTGGTCGCGGCTGTCCTGGCCTTCGGGCCGCACGCTCTCGATGTAGCGAAACGGTCCCGTCGGCGAATCAGCCACGGCCACACCGGCGCGCGCAGCCTTGTAATCCTCGCTGTCGATATGCATCCACATCACAAACTTCTTCGTGCGCGCGTTGAAAACGACCTTCGGTCGTTCGCAGACCTTCGACGGATGCAGGTCGTGCGCCGGGTCATCCGGCACGGCGCGCAACACAAGGCCTTCGTCCTTCCAGCGAAGCAGATCCCGCGACGAATAACAGCGCACGCCGGTGACATCCACGCGATAGCCTTCCCACGCCTTCGTGGATTCCGGCAACCACGTGCGCCCCTCCTTGTTCTCGCCATACCAGTAGTAAACGCCCGCGTGGAACAACATGCCGCCGCCGTGGGCATTGATGGCCTTGCCGCCCGTGTCGAGCCAGACCTCGCCCGGTTGAAATTCCTGCGAATCGGCCGCGCCGCCCGGCAGCGTCAGCGCCAGGAAGGCCAGAAGCAGCAGTGGCTTGGATGTGTTTGCGTTCATGGTTTGTCGCGGTCGGCCGGCATGATACGCGGACGGGCGCGGGCGGCAACGACTGTTTGCATGGAATCTTCCTGAGATGGCCCAATCTGCGCTTGCCGTCCGGCGACTTGAGGCTACGATGCGGACGCAGACAGACACCCATAACTCATCTTGTTGAACATGCACACTCATCACATCACACGACGCAACTTCCTTGGCAGCGCAGTGACGGGAGCGGGAATGCTCGCGATGCCGCAGTTGTTCGCGGCAGAGGCAGAACTCACGGAACGGCAGAAGGTCGAGGCGGCGATTCCGACGAAGGCGTTCGCGACGCCGCGCAAACCGCGCAAGCTCCTGATCTTCGGCCTCAACGTCAACTACGGCGGGCATCCCTCCATCCCCACCGCCAACCTCGCGTTCGAGTTGATGGGGCGAAAGACGGGCGCATTCGAGACGACGGTCAGCCGCGACCCGGCGGTGTTCAGACCGGAGAGCCTGCGGCAGTTCGACGCCGTCTTCTTCAACAACAATGTCGGCAACCTTTTCGAGGACGTGGCGCTGCGGCAGAGTCTCGT
>CAZGGF010000297.1:0-1691 GCA_964524715.1 uncultured Verrucomicrobiota bacterium
TGTTCGGCTGGCGCGTGGTGAAACACGTGAAGTCCAACGCCATCGTTTATGCCGGCGAGGGGCGCACACTTGGCATTGGCGCGGGCCAGATGAGTCGCGTGGACAGCTCGCGCATCGCGGTCTGGAAGGCTGGCGAGGCGAAGCTGCCGTTGAAAGGCAGCATTGTCGCGAGTGACGCGTATTTCCCGTTCCCGGATGGTCTCATCGCCGCCGCCGAAGCCGGCGCAACCGCCGCCATCCAACCGGGTGGCTCCGTGCGCGACGCTGACGTCATCAAAGCCGCCGACGAACGCGGCGTAGCGATGGTCTTCACCGGTGTCCGGCACTTCCGGCATTGAGTTTTCTCAGGATACGAACCCCAACAAGGAAAGAACATGATTACGCGTACACGCTTCGACCTGACACAGGCCGACATTCCCGAGCAGTGGTATAACATCGCCGCCGACTTCCCCGAGCCGATGGCGCCGCCACTTCATCCGGGCACGAAGAAACCGATCGCGCTGGAAGACATGACGGCCATTTTCCCGGAGGAGCTCGTGAAGCAGGAGGCGAGCAACGAGCGATGGATCGAGGTGCCCGGCGAAGTCCGGCAGATTCTCTCGCTATGGCGGCCGACGCCGTTGTTGCGGGCGGTGAGGTTCGAGCAGGCGCTCAAGACCCCGGCGCACATCTACTACAAGAACGAGGGTGTCAGCCCGGCCGGCAGCCACAAGCCGAACACCGCCGTCGCACAGGCCTACTACAACAAGCAGGCCGGTGTGACGCATCTTGCCACTGAAACCGGCGCGGGCCAATGGGGGGCGTCACTGGCGCTTGCGTGCCGGCTCTTCGGCCTGCAGTGCACGGTGTTCATGGTGAAGGTGAGTTATCATCAGAAACCGTATCGCCGGATGCTGATGGAGACCTGGGATGCGACAGTGCATCCGAGTCCGAGCAACGAGACGGAGTTCGGCAAGAAGACGCTGCGCAATGACCCGCACTGCGTTGGCAGCCTTGGCATCGCCATCAGCGAAGCGATCGAGACAGCGGTAAAAACACCGAATTCCAAATACAGCCTCGGCAGCGTGCTCAATCACGTCTGCATGCATCAGACGGTCATCGGTCTGGAAGCGATCAAACAGATGGAGCAGGCCGGCGAGGAGCCGGATATCGTGATCGGCTGCGCCGGCGGCGGCAGCAATTTCGCCGGCATCGCGTTCCCGTTCCTGCGCAAGAAGATCACCGAGAAGAAACCGTATCGCATCATCGCGGTCGAGCCGACGGCGTGTCCGTCGCTGACGAAGGGCGAGTTGCGCTATGACTTCGGCGACACGGCCATGACAACGCCGCTGATGATGATGTATACGCTGGGCCACGACTTCATGCCGCCTTCGATCCACTCCGGTGGCCTGCGCTACCACGGCATGGCACCCACCGTCAGTCACGCGTTGAAGCTCGGACTCATCGAGGCGCGCGCTGTGAAACAGACCGACGTGTTCAAGAGCGGTGTGCTGTTCGCCCGCACCGAGGGCATCCTGCCCGCGCCGGAGTCGTCGCACGCCATCCACGCCGTCGTCGAGGAAGCCATCAAGGCTCGCGAGGAAAACCGCAAGAAGGTCATCGTGTTCAACCTCTCAGGTCACGGTTTGATGGACCTCAGCGCGTTCGAGGCCTACTTCGACGGCGAGTTGCAGGACGTTTGATTTTTGTTC
>CAZGGF010000298.1:0-5866 GCA_964524715.1 uncultured Verrucomicrobiota bacterium
TATGGTACGCACACTGTTATTTGCTGCACTTCTTGCCGTTTCCACATCTGGCTGCCGCACTTGCGGGCAGAACGCCGGTCAAACAGGCCCGCTTGTCTTCGAGGTGGAGAAATACACCACGCCTTCCGATGCCTGGCAGGCCGACAAGGAAAGCGAGACGAAGTGGAACCTTTGGAGCAAGGACAGCGATGCGGAGAAGAAATGGTCCGGCGGCGCGGTGTTGCGCGCGCCGGTGACGAAACAGGATCGCGCGACGCCGGAAGATGGCGCGCCACCGCTGCACACGCACATTACGGGCATTCCGAACGGGCGTTACGAGGTGACGATCAAGATGGGCCGCACGCTGGCCATCTCGCGCGACGGCAGGACGTGGGAGAAAATGACGGACGGCTATCTTGGGGTTGTCGAGGTCAAGGATGGCACGTTCGACCTGTGGGTGGACGACCGCTATGTGCACGCCGCATCGCCCGGCGCAGGTTACTACGATTGCATCAAATTCACGCCGATACCGCCGCGCATTGCAAAGAAGCCTGTGAAGGGTTTCGCCAAGGTTCGCGTGCAGGAACCGCTCGATCGTGGATTGATCGCGCGGCCCGCGAGCGGGGGGCGCGTGTATGTGGGATGGCGGTTGCTGGCATCGGATTCACCGGAGGTGGCGTTCAATGTCTATCGTGGCTGTGACGGCAAGCCCGCACAGAAGTTGAACACCGAGCCGATCCGCAAGACGACGGATTTCACGGACACCACCGCGCCGGCCAATGCGGCCTGCGAATACACCGTGCGCGCCATCACTTCCAATGGCGAGGGAAAGCCATCGCCGGCTGTGCGCGTGACTGCGTCAGCCGAAGCCCAATCCTGTACGGTGATCAAGCTCGACGAAGGCGTGAAGTTCCAGAAGGTTGGCATCGGCGACCTGGATGGTGACGGACGATACGATTACGTTATCAAACAGCCCGAGGACAACATCGACCCGGCCTTGCCGTGGTGGACACCCAGTCCGAACACCTACAAACTCGAGGCCTATTCGCACGACGGCCGCCGCCTCTGGTGCAAGGACCTTGGCTGGTCCATCGAACGCGGCATCTGGTACTCGCCCTACGTCGTGTTTGATTTCGATGGCGACGGCAGGGCAGAGGTTGCCGTCAAGACCGGCGAGGGCGATCCGCGTGGGGCGGATGGCCGCGTTGAAAAAGGGCCGGAGTGGATTTCGATCCTTGATGGCCGCACCGGCAAGGTGCGGGCGCGTGCCCCGTGGCCGTCGCGCGAGATTCCCGGTGAGAAATACAATTACAATCTGTCCAGCCGCAACCAGCTTTGCGTGGCCTACCTCGACGGCAAGACGCCCTGCCTCATCGTCGAGCGTGGCACCTATACGACGATCCGGCTCGACGCGTATCAATTCCATCACGGCGCGCTGAAAAAACTCTGGTCATGGGACAGCCGCGAGGAGATTGGCCGGGGCAAATACAACAGCCAGGGCGCGCACACTACGCACGCCGCCGACGTGGACGGTGACGGCCGCGACGAGATCATCATCGGCTCAGCCGTCGTGGACGACAACGGCCACGGTTTGTGGACCACCGGGTTCGGTCACCCGGATTTTTGTTTTGTCGGCGACATTGATCCGCAGCGGCCGGGTCTGGAGATTTTCTATGGCATTGAGCCGCGCCATGATCAGAACGGCCTCTGTCTGGTGGATGCCAGGACAGGCGAATTAATCTGGGGGCTGCAGGAGCCGACTACCCACGTCGGTTCCGACGGCGTGTGCGCGGACTTCGACCCGCGGCATCCGGGCGCGGAATGCCACGCCAACGACCTTGATAAGGAGAGGAAGTTCCGGAAGTCGTGGGTCTTCAGCGCGCGAGGCGAACTCATTTCCGACCAACGGCAGCGCGGCCTCGGGTCGACGGCCTCTTGGGATGGCGATCTCTATCGCGAGATCGTGCGTGGCGCGAAAATCTACAAGTTCGACGACGCAACAATTCCTCCAAACATTGTTGGGCACGTCGTGGCCATTGCGGATGTCCTTGGCGATTGGCGCGAGGAGATCATCACGGGCGCGCCTGGAGAACTGCGCATCTATTCGACTACCATCCCCGCGACCGACCGGCGGACGTGCCTGATGCAGGACCCGATTTACCGGATCGATGTCGCTGAAGCCGCCCAAGGCTATTACTGTGTGCCCACACTGAGTGCTCTGCCTTCCGCAAGCGCACCCAACCGCTGAGTGTCACCATGAATCCATCATTGTTACGTTCCATCCTTCTTTCCTCCACACTTGCCGGCGTCGCTGTCGTTGCCGTCGGGGGCCAGCACGCATACGGACAAACTTCCGGCGACAGCAAGCCGCTCGTTTATGAGGCGGAGAAATACACCGAGCCGAGGGATGCCTGGCAGACGGATAAGGATTCCGCCACGAAGTGGAACCTTTGGAGCACCGACACGGATGCCGCGAAAAAATGGTCCGGCGGGGTGGTGCTGCGATCACCGACCATTTCCCGCGACCGCGAGACGGCAGAGGAGGGCGCACCGCCGTTGCATACGCGCATCACCGGCATCCCGGGCGGACGATACGATGTCGAGGTTGTGGGAGGGTCTTCGCTCGCTGTTTCTCGCGACGGCAAGACGTGGCGGAAGATGTCGAACGGCCATATTGGCACGGTGGAAATCAAAGACGGTACGTTCGAGCTGTGGGTGGACGACCGCTATGCGAGGCCCGGCACGCCCGGCCCAGTCTATTATGATTGCATCCAGTTCACGCCCCTGCCGCCGCGTGTGGAGAAACCGAAGGTCGTTGGCTTTGCGGGCAAGCCTATCCGCGAAAAACTCGACCGTGGCGTCGTCGCGATGCCGATCGTGGGCAGTAAAGTGTATGTCAGCTGGCGATTGCTTGGCAGCGACCCCAAGGGGGTGGCGTTCAATCTCTATCGCTGCAGCGGCAGCGATAAGCCCGTGAAACTCAATCGTGAGCCAATCTCGAAGACAACTGATTTTGTTGACGAGCAGCTACCTTCGAGTGAACAGCAATATTTCGTGCGTGCGATCGTTGGCGGCAAGGAGGGCAAGAGTTCGCCCAGGGTTTACACTCCGCCATGCGTCGAAGGCCGCCCATTCATCAGCATCAAGCTCAACGGCACGAACACATTCCAGAAAGCCGGGATCGCCGACCTCGATGGCGATGGGAAGCTCGACTTCGTCCTCAAGCAGCCGCTTGCGAATGTGGACCCCTACGTGAAGTATTGGAAGCGCAGCCCCGGCACGTTCAAGCTGGAGGCGTATCGCCACGACGGGAAATTCTTGTGGCGCCACGACCTCGGTTGGTCCATCGAACAGGGCATATGGTATTCGCCTTACCTCGTCTATGACTTCGACGGCGATGGCCGCGCCGAGGTCGCTGTGAAAACCGGCGAAGGCGACCCGCGAGACGCCGACGGCCGCGTCCAGAGCGGACCGGAGTGGCTCTCGATCCTGGATGGACGGACCGGCAAGGAGCGCGCCCGCGTGGCATGGCCGTCGCGCGATCGATTCCCGGATTACAACTACTATTGCCGCAATCAGCTCGGCGTGGCTTATCTCGATGGCAAGACCCCGTGCATCATCGTTGAGCGTGGCACCTACAACGTCATTAAGCTCGTTGCTTACGAGTTCCACGGCGGCAAACTCCGCCAGCTCTGGACGTGGGAGGAACGCGAGGAGGACAACAGCTACCGCGGCCAGGGCGCGCATTGCCTGCGGGCTGCGGACGTGGACGGCGACGGACGCGACGAGGTCATCATCGGCTCGGCGGTCATTGACGACAATGGCGTCGCCTTGTGGACGACTGGACTTGGCCACCCCGATCACCTCACCGTTGGCCAACTCGACCCGTCGCGGGCGGGATTACAGATCGAATACGGCATCGAGAGAGGCCACCAGTCCAACACCGTCTGCATGGTTGATGCAAAAACCGGCAATATCCTTTGGGGGCTGAATGAGGTGACGACGCACGTCCACTCTTCCGGCTTATGCGCTGACATTGATCCGCAACATCCCGGCGTCGAGTGCTACGCCGGCGAACGCGACTTCAAGGACAAACGCTGGCTCTTTAGCGCCAAGGGTGAGTTGATCTCAACGAACGACATGGGCGGTCTCTCGCCGCGCGCGGCTTACTGGGACGCCAGCCTCCAACGCGCCTTGCTGATCAGTGGCCGGCTGAGCAAGTTTCACGGCGACACATTGCCGCCGCGCATCGAGGGCAGCGTCATTGCCGTGACCGACATTCTCGGCGATTGGCGCGAGGAAATCATCACCAGCCTCCCCGGCGAGTTGCGCATCTACAGCACCACCATCCCCGCCGCCGACCGCCGCCCCTGCCTGATGCAGGACCCGATCTACCGTCTGGATGTCGTGGGAGCTGCGCAGGGTTACTATCAGGTTCCTGGTATCAGCGTGTTGCCATCAGCGTCGGAGAAAAAGTAACCGCCGCCCCGTGACGTGGCATCAAGCGCGGGGTTGCAGGATCAGGCAGTCCAAGCCGGGGAAGTGGGAGAAGCCTTTGTCAAACGTCACCAGCCGCAGGCCGGCGCATTTGGCAAAGGCCGCCAGATACGCGTCCGTCCACAAGTTCGGTGATGTTCGTCCCAAGTCGCTGAACCTCGCCCACGTTTCATCCAGATCGTGCGGTTCGGACTGCAACTGGATTTCAGGCAGTGCCAGCAAATCCACGCATTGCCTCCACGCGGTGGCGGGCGACAGCACATGAGCGCCCATGACGGTCTTGTTGGTCAGCAGACGCAGAAACGCCATCTGCGCGACGCGGCAAAAGACAACCCGCGGCGCCGCCTCGCGCTCCCAATACTCCACGGCCTCCTCGTGATGCGCGTGGGCCTCCGCCACCAGTGCCAGCCAGACGTTGGCGTCCAGCAGATCAGCGGATCCTGGCAAGGTCTTCCTCCTCCTCCAGCCTGGCCTGCAACTCCGGCGTCACGTTGGCAATGACGCTCTTACCCCGGCGTTTGATGACCGGCAACCGGCTTCGTTTGCGGCTGGCAGCTGCGGATTGGCCCGGCTCCCGCAGACCGTCCGCCACATACCGCATCAGCAGTTTCTTCAGGGACGAGCCTTGCATTGCCGCCTTCGCTTTCACTTGGCGGAACAACTCATCCGGCAAATCCAACGTCGTTCTCATGGACGCATATTCGCATCAAAGCATATTTATGTCAACTGGATGAACCGCGCCGTGGACGGCACCTAAGGCTGCGATCAAGTTCCCGGCCTCAGCCGCCTGCCCTCAGCCAACCCGCCGCGATGATGCCAGCAGCAGGTTCCGGCTGATCGTCTTCATTTCTTCTTCTCCTCGTTCTCCTTCGGCAGTGCGCCCAAGGTGAAATCGAAGACGCGATGCGACTTTAACATTCCAAGAATGTCGAACAACTTGGCGCATGCCATGTCTTTGGGCACGCAAAGGAACACCGCCAGTTTTGGATAACGTTGCGTTAGCTGTGTGATGAGGCCATCGAATTCAGCGCGGCTCAACTTCTGGTCGAGTGTCTCCAGCAAATCCTGCCGCATACGAACCATGAGAAGAGCGCATCCCGGCAGATCGGCCCGCGTATAGACAACCTTCGACAACGCGGCCCTGTTGGTCGGCCAATCATCAAGCAACCTATAGAACCAAGGGGTGTGATCGCAGGCACATGGGAATACTAAGCGGTGGAGGTTTGGTTTTGAATTGGAGGTCAATTCTCCAATCATTGGGTCAATGACCAAGCCCCATTCCGCGAAAGTGCACAATGCCCTTTCGAACTTCTCGAAACTCGTCCGGGGATCACAGAGAAAGATGGTCGGACCTACAGATTTGGCGGTTTGGGGGCGGAGGAAATCGGCG
>CAZGGF010000299.1:0-2779 GCA_964524715.1 uncultured Verrucomicrobiota bacterium
CTTCGGCCCGAAAGTGGAAGTCGCGAACTTCATCAAAGCGCAAGGCTGGGATAAGAAGCCGAAGAAGAAGTAAACGGCTCCAAGCTAACGCCGGTGGCAGCGTTGCCACCCGGTTGCGATTCTCGCGCGTCCGTCTCTCACGAGGCGGACGCGCGAATCGTTTTTACCGACGGTTCACTCCAGTTCCAGCACTGCCACGTCTTCCGGCGCGAGGTTCAGTTCAATCTGCCCGTCGCGGATGGCGATCGTGCGGCCGCTGAGCAACTCGCGCACTGATTTGCCGTGCGGGTCGTCGAGAGTGATGACCACCGGCAGCAGCTCCTGCGTGGTTGCGCCGGGCGCGTCGTGGAAGACCGTCAGTAGTTTCTCGCCGAATCGCTCGACGTAAACGCGCGGCTGGTTCGAGTGCGCGCGCGTCAACGGTTTCCAACCGGCCTCGGCAACGCGTTTGCAGATCGGGATGTATTTCTTAAAGAGCGGCCGGTCGCGATTGTAGAGCGCGGGCTGCGAGAAGTAATGGCCGGTGGAGGCGTCGGCGCTGAAGAAGCCGGGGAACATCCCGTAAGCGAGGCTGCGCTTCATGAACTTCTCCGTCAGTTCCGCGGGCCACGCAGGGAAGTGCGTGTTCATCAGGAAGCAATACGGTTTCGGCCCGCACATCGCGCGGCGATAGAGCAGGTCGGCGTCGCTCATCGGCCGCCAGACGTGTGTCGTGGCTTCGGATCGTTTCACGCCGCGCTGGCCGGGCGGGTTCCAATCCGTCTCGGTGCCCATCACGTCGAGCCACGGCGCCAGCCAGCAGAGGCGGACAGGCGTGCTGTTGGCCATCATCAACTTGCCCATCGCGTGAACGTCTTCGGCCATCTGGCGATTATATTCGCCGATGATACAGCCGCGGAAGATCGCCGGCTTGCGGCTGTCCGGCGAAAACGTCAGCGGCAGACGCGCGGCGGCGAAGTGCTCGCGGCGGAAGTCGAGTTCGTCGGTGACGTAGCCTTCGCTGGAGTCAATGTATTCCCCGTCGAGGTCACCTTTGCGATTCGGGCCGTAAACCTTTTCGCGCACCGCCGTTCCCCATTTGAGAGACCAGTCGGTGACATCGCCCTGGATGCCGGGCATGGAGTTCATGCTCCAGACCGCGCCGTTGCACCACGGCGTATCCAGCAACCGCGCGGCGAAACGACCGTTTTCGTCGTGGTAACCGGACGTGAACAATGCCTTCGCCTCCGACCGGCCGGCATCGGCGAGCCGGCGGGCTTCCGCGAGCGCCGCCTCCATTGTGCGCGGCATTTCCTTTGGCATCCGCATCCACCATGTCATCGGCTCGGTGTAGCGGAACGTCAGGATGCCGTGCGCGTCGTCCCACGCGGTCTCGTCGTTGCCTTCCTTGAACTTGAACCCAAAGTCTTCCCAACCCTCGACCTTGCTGATCTTGTGGAACGGCATCCAGACGCCCTGCTCCGGCGTGCGGCATCGAAAATAGTCGGGGAAGATTTCGTAGTAGCGTTGGAGCGCGCCACGGAAACCGAGCCGGCCGTCAAACTTCGCCGTCACGAGCCGCACGCGCGCCGACGGCTTTTCCGGCGCAAGGCCGAGGTCAAACGCGATGAACAGTTCGCTCGACGCGGCATTGAAACCGCAGCGGTAGAACGCCGGCCAGCCCGCGTCAATGCCGACGAGCAGACCCTCGCTGCCGCGTGCGATCGCCGCGAACGGGTAGTACGACAACCGGCCGTTGGCGCCGGCATTGAACCGTGCCGTGTTCATATATTCGCCGGGCGCGACCGCATTCGTCGCGGAGCGTGGGTTTACGAGCCATTGCCAGCCGTCACCCGCCACCGGCAATGAATGGATCAATGTGATGGCACGATCCTTGGCGGTCACATCAGCGAGATCGGCCTCAATGAGGGTTGCACCGGCCTTGCGCTGGCGTTTGCTCGTCAGCTTCAAACCGAGGTCTTTGGCGTCGTTACTGAAATCCGATCCTGCCGCCACGTCGCGCATCTGAAAGCCTTCGCGCACCTTGGCGGCGAGCGTCACCGGCACGCCGTCGAAAAGCATGGAACCGGCTGGCGCGGCAATCTGCCGCAGCGTCGGGCTGCGAAACCACGCCTTGCCCGTGTGTCTGCGCAGCAGCATGTGAAACGAGAGACTCTTGATCGGCTTGGCCGGCAGGATGACGACCTGCCTCTTTTCCCAGTCGTGCGTGCCCGTGTTGAAAAGCGCCGTCTGTCCCCAGAGTTGGTCCCCGTCGGCATAGACGAGATCGAGATACAGTGCGTAGTTGCTGTCGCGCGAGCCACCGACGTTCTCGGCTTTGCTCCACGCCTCGGCAATGATTGGAGCGGCCGTCTTCTGGTTGAGTACGACCGACTGCGACACCCCTCGTTGCACATTCGCATCGGCGCCGTTATCGCAAATGAACGTCTCCCCGTCGCGCACAAATCCCGCATGCCAGCCGTGCCAGGTGTCGGCCCGCAGCAGGTTCTCGCCCGTCGCGGTTGTGGTCAGCGACGTTTTTACAACAGCAGCGTGGGCGGTGAGAGTGAGACAGGTCAGGATCAGGAAGTTCTGCAGATACATGATGTTCTCCAAGGGCGATACGTATGATGTCGTGCGCAAGGTTCAGATTGTACGACACGCATCAAGGATTCAGTTTCAAATGTTTCGGCGGTTCAGCGGGCAACGTCCAGATGATCTCACCATGGCCGACAGCAACGTGAAGCCGATTGCCTTCGTCGGTGGCGCGTTTGAATGCCGCGTCAAATGCCGCAAAGTC
>CAZGGF010000300.1:0-6308 GCA_964524715.1 uncultured Verrucomicrobiota bacterium
AACCAGTTGCCTTACAGCCTGCTCTGGCGCGCGGTGGAGTTCGCCATCCAGCCGTTGTGCGTGGCCAGCCAGATGAGCATCCTCTGCTACAGTCCGCTTGCGCAGGGTTTGCTCACCGGGAAGTTCCTGACCGCCGACGAAGTTCCGGAGAAACGGGCGCGGACTCGGTTGTTCTCGTCGAGCCGCAAAATGACGCGGCACGGCGAGCCGGGCTTCGAGCAGGAGACGTTCGTGGCGTTGGTGGAGATACGGCGCGTGGCTGACGAGCTTGGCCAGTCGATGGGTCGCGTTGCGTTGGCGTGGTTGCTTGCCCAGCTCGGCGTGACCTCGGCCATCGTTGGCGCGCGCAACGCAGCGCAAGCCGTCGAGAACACCACGGCGGCGGAACTGCGTCTCGACGCCGATGTGATCGCACGACTTTCCAACATCACCGAGCCGTTGAAACAAGAACTTGGCGGCAATGCCGATCCGTGGGAGCATATTTCGCGGATGGAGAGATCATGAACATTTATTGCTCCGCCTTCCTCACCTTGGTGCTGTGCGCCGCAACGATTCACGCGCAAGCTCCCGCCAGAACGAAATTGTCGCCCGCACAACGGGCCGAAGAGCAGGCATTGCGCAAGACGTACCCTTGGTATCAGCGCGATCTGTTTGATGAGAGTCGGCGGGTTCTGTTGGAGGCAGCCTTGGCGGGGCCGATGAAGACGGATCAAGAGATCATCTTCGCCTGCCGCACGACGGTTCGCGAACACTGGTATGCCAATTTTGGCTACTTCGCTGAGGGAGACTCGCAGCAGGCGTCGGTACCCATCCGCAACGGTCGGGGCAGGCTTTGCCGACTCAATCTGCGAACAGGAAAACTCTCGGTGTTGTTGGAAGACCCGGCCGGCGCTGTCCGCGATCCATGCGTTCATTACGGCGGCGGGAAGATTGTCTTTTCTTACCGCAAAAGCGGAACCGACACCTATCATTTATACACGATCAACAGCGACGGGAGCGGCCTCCGGCAACTCACTGACGGGCCGTTCGACGACATCGAGCCTGCGTATCTGCCTGACGGCGGCATCGTCTTTTGTTCAGCGCGAAGCAAACGCTGGGTGAATTGCTGGTGCACACCCGTGGCGACGCTCCACCGCTGCGACGGCGATGGACATGACATTCGGCCGCTCTCTGCGAACATCGAGCACGACAACACGCCTGCCGTGCTGCCCGACGGCCGGATTCTCTACACGCGATGGGAATACGTTGACCGCAGCCAATTGCAGTTTCATCACTTGTGGACGATCAACCCGGACGGCAGCGGCCAGATGACGTTCTTCGGCAACATGAATCCCGGCGGCGTGTTCATTGACGCCCGGCCGATTCCTGGAACCGCAAAGATCGTCATGATTCGTTCGCCGTGGCACGGCCGGACGGAGCATCAGGGCGGGGTTTCGATTCTAGACCCGGGGAACGGGCCGGACGTTCGGGAATCGGAACGGGTGCTGAGCGATCACCCTTGGTTCCATGATCCCTATCCGGTTTCCGCGGATTGCTTCCTCGTCGCTGTCGGAGACCGGCTGGCCATGATGGATGGGGCGGGGCGCGTGAACGTACTCTATCGTTTGCCGGCCGAGCTGATGGCGGCGGGCATGGAGGTGCATGAACCGCGTTGGTTGACGCCCCGGCCGCTGGAACCGGTCATCACGGCGCGCACCGATGAATCGTCACCGACAGGGACGTTGATCCTGTCTGACGTATATGCGGGCCGTAACATGGCGGGCGTTGAGAGAGGCACGGTTAAGAATCTGTTGGTGATGGAGACCCTGCCGAAGCCGCTGAACTTCAGTGGTTTTCCAGAGCCGCTCACGTTCGGTGGATCGTTCACGCTGGAACGCGTGCTGGGCACCGTGCCGGTCGAGTCCGACGGCTCGGCGTATTTCGAGCTTCCGGCTCATCGCGCGTTCTTCTTCGTGGCGCTGGACAAGAACGAGAATGCCGTCAAACGGATGCAGAGCTTCGTGTCGGTGATGCCGGGTGAGGTGACCGGTTGCGTGGGTTGCCACGAGGAGCGCACGCAAACGGCGGCGAACCATTCCGCAGTGCGGGCTGCGACCCAGCGGCGGCCAAGCAGGATTCGACCCGTCAAGGGCATTCCGCAGGTATTTGATTTTCCTCGCGACATCCAGCCCATCCTCGATCGTCATTGCGTTTCCTGTCACAACCCGCGGCAGCGCGAAGGCGGCGTGATCCTCAGCGGTGACCGCGGGCCGCTTTACTCGTACAGTTACTACATGCTCACGATTCGGCAGCAATTTGCCGACGGGCGCAATCGCACGGCCGCCAACCTCCCTCCTTATCAGATCGGCGCCGTGGCCAGCCCGCTTATGAAGAAGCTTCAGGGGCACCACGGCACGAACCTGTCGCCGGCCGAGACTCGCGCCATCCGCTACTGGATCGAAGCGGGCGCCACCTATCCGGGCACCTACGCCGCGTTGGGCACCGGGATGATCGGAGGTTACTACAAGACCGACAACGACGGCGGGCCGATCAACCAGTGGCCCGAAGTGCGCGAGGCGGCTGAGGTCGTCGCGAAGCGCTGCGCCGGTTGTCACACCGGAAACCGGGTCTTGCCCGACGGCCCCTGCTTCGACCGGGCGGGCGAAGACCCGTATTGGATCTGCGGCGACCGCAACGCGGCTCGCTGGAAAGAGCCTCAAATGGCGGTCCGGCTGCGGCTCTCGCGGCATCTGCTCTACAATCTGAGCCAGCCGCAGGATTCGGTCCTGCTGTTGGCTCCGCTGGCAAAGGAAGCTGGCGGTTACGCCACCGCGTCCAGCGATGCGCAGCCGAAAACCTGTCCCCCGACATTTCGCAGCACGCAGGACGCGGACTACCGAAAGATTCTTGGGGCGATCAGCAAGGTGGCGGACGAACTGAACCGCATCAAGCGTTTCGACATGGCCGGGTTCAGGCCGCGGCCGGAATACCTGCGGGAGATGAAACGTTTCGGCATTCTGCCCGTCACGTTTGACGACCGCCGCGATCCAGCCGACCCCTATCTGATTGATGCGAAGTATTGGCAATCGTTCTGGCATCAGCAGGCGAAGCTCCACTGATTCCGTCGAGGCAGGAGAGTCGACAACCGTATGATGAGCTTTGCGCATCCTTGTCCGCTGAACAACAAAACACATGAAGACAAACCTGATGCGAGCGTGGCTGTGCTGTGTGGTTATGTTGGCAACGTCCGCGGGGTTCGCCGACGAGTGGTTCGCGCCGTTCACACGCGTGAGCGACTACAAGCCGAAGGGGCCGGCGCATTGTTTCCGGCAGTTCAACGTTGACTGGAGCTGGATCGCGCTGAAACCGGGCCAACTGCCGGAGTTCCTCAGCGAGGCGGACCCGGTCGCGCTGGCGGAGTTTTGCCGCCAGACGCACGTGGACGGCACGGTTGTCATGGCCGTGCCGCATCACGGCTACTGCACGCATGAGACGCGCGTGGGTACGAAGTTCCCCGGCATGAAGGGAGACTGGTTCGGCCGGACCGTCGAGGAACTGCACAAACGCAAGATCGCCGCGTTCGGCTACGTCACCCTGAACTGGAACTGGAAGTTCATTCGCGAGAATCTGGGGCGTGATTTCATCCATGGCAAGCCGGACGCCGACGGGGTCTGTTCGTCACGATGCGTGATTTGCCTGAACGCGCCGGGTTATCTCGAACTCGTTGAAGCTTACACGCGCGAGGTGTTGGAGAATTACCCCGTGGATGGGATGCGCTGGGACATTCTGATCTCAGCGAAGAAGGGCGGGCTTCACGGGTCGTCGGACTGCACGTGCGAGGGATGCCGGCGGCTGTTTCGAGAGATCTACGGGCAGGAGCTGACGCGGTGGCAGGATTTCGATGAGCGGCGTCATATGGATTTCTACATCGCCACCACTACGCGGGTGGTGGAGCGGTTGCGCGCATTGTGCAAGCGGATCAAGCCGTCGGTGGATGTCTGGCAGAACTGTGTGAGCAGTTACCATGAGAACGACCTGAACGTCGGGCGGTCGCTGGACATCGCTTACAACGAGTTTGCCGACCCGTTCAGGCTGATGCTGCTGCGGGGCGCGATCGGCAAGCCCGCGGCAATCAACGGCCTGATGAACAACGCCGGCCCGGCTCTTGGAGCACCGCTCAAGCCGCTGGATCACCGCGAATGGCGCACCTGCCTCGCGCTTGGCGGACGTTGTTATTCCTACTACGGCCACAAGCAGACCAACCACAAGACGCTGCTGCCGAACGAGACGCTGCAGGCGTGGCATCGCGAGCAACTCGCGCCGTTTTACGCGATGGTCAGCCAGATCGAGCCGTGGCTGCAAGACGCCGCGCCCGTCTCGCAGGTCGGTATCGTGTTCTCGGAGGCAACGCGATTCCGTTTTCCGAAATACGACCGCGCACCCTACGTCGCTGCGATGGAGCCAATCGCCAACGCCAGTCTCCAGCGCAGCGCGCCGGTGGAGTTCGTCAATGCTCTCGACCTAGCCAACCCTCAGAAGCAACTCTCGCGCTTCAAACTCCTGATCCTGCCGCTCACCTCCGGCCTCTCCGTCTCCGAACTCGACTGCCTGCGGCGCTACGTTCGCGACGGTGGCTGCCTGCTGGTCGGTGGCGATGCGTTGCGGCACGACCCGCGAGGAAAGGAGATGAACGACTTCGCGTTGGCTCAGGAGATGGGCGTTCAGTTTCAAGCGTTCGCGCCGTCGTCGAAAACTCGTTGGACGGCCAGTGGAAATCTTGCCAACGACCCGATTCAGGCTGAGGGCAATTCCTTGGTCGAAGTGCGGGCCGAAGGGGGCGAGACATTGCTTTCTGCGGAGCGCGGTGGCGCGAACCATCCATTGCTACACGTCAGGCCATTGGGTTGGGGTAGGATGGCCTATCTCGCGAGCCTCGATTCGCCGGAGCTGACGCAACGGGCGATTGACCTGCTGTCGGGGCCCGCGCCGCTCGTTGTTCAACCGGCAGAGAGTCGTGTCATTCTCACGCGACAGACACGCCAGCATCGTTGGGTTCTCCATCTGCTGGACGACGGCCCCTGCACCGTGGAGATTCGTCGCGAGTTCGCTGCGGCGACCCGGATATCGTGCCAATTCCCGGCGTCAGGGTGGACATGCGCTGTAGAGAAGACTGCCACCGGTCTGCAAATCAAAACCCGTGGTCAAGCCCGCGACCGCCTGCTGGTGATCGAGTAGAGCGAAAGCTTGAACGTTTCTCGTTGGGCGGCAATACTCCCGCGCGAACAACAAGAACCGTCTGTCCATGTGCCACTTGAAAATTCTTCTCGCCGCGCTGCCGGAATGAAACTGGCTGTTCTCATTAGCGGCATTCTTGCATCCTTGTTGACCGCCGTTGCCGGCGAATACGATTGCGACGTGGTCGTCATCGGAGGTGGCAGCGGCGGGTTTGGCGCAGCGCTGGCCGCGGCGCGGCTTGGACTCGACGTGGTGTTGGTGGAAAAGGCCGACTGTCTGGGCGGCACATCGGTTCGCGCAGGCGTGAATTGTTGGGAGATGTCCGTTGGCGCCACCGGTATTCCTTTCGATCTCTACAAACGGTTGAAGTGCCAGCCGAACGCTGTCTCCATCTATTCATTCGGCCGCCACGGGGGGACATTCGATCCCAAGCGTGAAACCTTTCGCTATCCCGGTGGCGAGACTGTCTCGGACCCAAGCCGCCGTTACCTTGAGACGCTCAAACGCCACGTCCCGCGCGGCGAAACAAACACACCGGACTACCGCCGCGAGCATTGGCATGGCGTGCCCTTCGAGCCGGAGGCAATGGCCAAGACAATGCGGACCTTGCTCGACGAGACCGGCCATTGCCGCGTCTTGCTGAACACCTCCTTCATTGCCGCCGTCGCTGACGCTGGCCGCATCCGCTCGGTCCAGCTATCCAACGGCAGCCATCTGCGAGCGCGCTATTTCGTTGACGCCACCGGCGACGGCGCCGTTTGTGCCAAAGTCGGATGCCAGATGATGTTTGGCCAGGAATCGCGGGACCGGTTCAACGAGCCGGACGCGCCTGAAACCGCCACTCAACGAGTCAACGGTGTCACGCTGATCTATCGCGCCACGCTAGCGAAAGAGCCGCGCATCGAGCCGCTGCCCGAAGGCATCCCGGCGCAATGCTGGTGGCGGAAGAATTTCACAGGCGCCCACGTAAACCACTATCCCAACGGCGACCTGAACATCAACATGCTGCCGACGATGGAAGGCGAGGAGTTCATGCGGCTTGGCTACAAAGCCGCGCTGGCCGAATGCCAGCGGCGCGTGCGGGCACACTGGCA
>CAZGGF010000301.1:0-5358 GCA_964524715.1 uncultured Verrucomicrobiota bacterium
CGCCTGCTTCAATGAAGGGCGCGGTGTCCGGCGGCAGCCAGAAGGCCTTGGCGAGATCATCCGGCGAACGGTCCTGGACGCGGGTGAAGTGAAGTTTCCACTGGCCGTCTTCCATCAGGAAGAGGTCAAAGCAGTGACTCAGCGCGCCGCGCGAATCCTTCAACGTGTAGTAGACGCCGGCGGTTTTTGTTCTCAGGGAAACAGACACAACCGCCGGTGCGTCATCGCGGCCGGGTGGCAACCGGCGCCAGCGCGCTTTCTGCTCGTCGGTCATTTGGCTGAGCGATTCCTTGCTTCGCATTTCGAGCGCAAGCTTCCCGTCGCCGGCCTTGATGGCTGAATGGAACCTCTCAAAAACCTTTCGAACGGCGGCATCACTGGCCAGCATGCCTTCCGCCGAAGCGGCTGGGGTAGCGCCGAGCTTCCTATCATGTTCAATCTTGTCCCGTTTCGCGGACAGAGCCGGATTGCCATAGACCAGCCTCATGCGCGCGCTTTCCATCGTGGACCCATGCATGAACAGCCGAACGGTGGTTGCCTCTGGATTCTCACCGGAGGTTGTGAAGTTCCAATCGCATTGAAAAACCGGTTTGACGGCGAAACATTCTTCCCACGACGGGTCCGAGTTCGGGTGGCTGTCCACGTCTATGATGGGTTCGCCATATTTGGCGACGAGCATCTGGCGGACTTGTCTGAGTTGACTGAGAGGTCGTTGGTTGCGGACAAGCTGAAAATCCACAAACCCGTGGCAGAACTTGTCCTCTATGAAACACAGAAGCCACCATGTCGCCGGTTTGCCGAGGTAGGAGCCCTTTCGCAAGCTGAGCGAACCCGTGATGCCGTTCTCTTGTTTCTCCAGCACACGCTGCCGGTCTGAAAGTGCGATCTTCTTGGCTTCTTCGATGGAAGATCCCCAGCGAATGCCGATGAAATCGTCCAGGGTCGCCGCTTGGGATTGCAGCGAAGCGCCACAGAGACAGAGCGATAACAATGTGTTGATGGCGTTGCGGGTTCTCATGGTTTTAAAAATCAAATCCCCGCCGGTCCGATTTCTTCTTGGGGGGCGGTGGTGGTTTGGTGGAGGCATAGTCCACGACGATGACCTTGTAGATGTTCAGGCGCGGCAGCTTCACCAGCAACGAATGCTCGCCGACGCGCCATTCGGGACGCGTGGCGTCGGCTGTGTCGGGATCGAGCGCGGTGATGCCGCGCGGTTTCAAGTCCTGGGGGATTGGCAGGCGCATGATGATGTTTTCGACGGGTGTGGGCGGCGGTGCGTTGACACCGAGCGGGACGTTGTAGTTGACGATGTGGTAGCAGGCACGCACGTCCCACGTCACGCGATCGCGGCGGGTGAAGGCGTTGACGAAGACGTTCTTCAATTCCGGACGCTCGTCTTCGTCAAAGACGGAGCCGCTCACATGGACATAGTTGGCCAGCCACGAAGGGATGGCATCGGGCGAGGCGAGCGTGGCCATCCTCATCACCAGTCCCTTGGCCTGGCCGCGCGATTTGGCCAGTGCCACGAGCGGGGAATCTTCCGGATGCGTGCCGACGAGCAGGGCGCTGCCGCCTTCGCGGACCCAATCGGCAATGATGCCGAGTTGCTTTGGGTCCGCGTGCGCGACCTCCGGCACCACCATCGCGGGATAGCGGCGCAGGAAATTGTTGGTGGTAAAGCTCTCCTCGGTGACGTAATCGAACGGCACGTGCCCGGCGAGCAACTGGCTTCCAACCTGCTCGACGGCGGCTTCGTGTTTCTTGTTGCCGGCGAGTTTCTGTTCGCTCAGGAACAGAACGCCGATCGCGGCGAACGAGTCATTGCTGCGATACAGGTCGGCATTGCGCTCGTAGAAACCGCGCCACTGCTTGAGCACCGCCGGGCCGTCAGGGAGTCTGGGCGGGATGAGGAAACCGCCGCCGTTGCCGAACGCCGCCATCTCGGCACAGCCAAGCGCGGCGCTGGCGCGGTTCATCTCGAATTGCGGCTGCGACTTCGGGTAGCCGCTGCGCGTGAGGATGATGGGCTTCACCATCTTGCGCACACACTGGACGAACTTCAGCTCCGTGATGCTGTGGTTGATGTGCTTGCCATCCGCCAGGCCGGGATGCGTGCCGAAGGGGCCCTCGGATTTCTCAAACATCACGTAATCACTGTCGGCAAAGACGAGCCGGACCGCTTCGTAACGGTTGTGGCCGCCGTTGGGGAAGATCTTGAAACTGCGCGCGGTTTTATCGCCTTTGCCGGCGCTGGCCATCGCGCTCACAGCGGCCGTGCGGAGGCGGAGCTGGAAGAGGTGCAGACTCTCCATCCAAAACCGCTTCGCCTCTTCGTAAAGCCGTGCGTCGGTTGGCACGGCCTGTTTGAGATCGTCGGTGCCGAGCCCGCGCTTCTTTGCCCAGTCGCGGAAAAGTTTTTGGCATTGCTCGCAGTAACAGCGCTGCGAGGCGCCGTTGTCCACAAACGTGCCGTCGTAACCGCAGCGGACGAGGAGTTTCACGACGCGCGACAACCAGTGCTGCCAGTTCGGGTTGTTGACGCAGGCGGCGTAGCGGTGGTTTGGCTCGTACGCGGGATAGGAGTCGCCGTCGTATTTGTAAAACCGCTGGAAGTTCCCCTGCGGGTCGAGCTGCAACCATTTCGCCGGGTCGGGCGCGGGACGCAGGCCGAGCATGAACGGCCCGGAGTATTTCTGCCAATCATCGTAGAATGCCCAGAAGCCGGTGCGTTTCTCGTGGTGGCCCGCCATGGTCATCCCGCAGATGTAAGGCATCACCATTTTCACGCCGGAGTCGTGCAGCGAGCGGACCATCGCAGTGAGATCGTCGATGCGTTGCGTGACTTCGGCAGGCGTCAGGCGCTTGATGTCGTCGCCTTTGCCGAACGCCTGGTTCTCGCCGCCCAGCGCCCGGATCGGCCCCCAGTTGTGCGTCATCGGCACGTCCTTGCCGAGGTGCAGCAGCTCCGGCGGCGCGGCGGCGACGTGGGCGAGCCACTCGGCGTTGCCGACGTGGCTGGAACCGTAGTCGAGCACGTAGGTGATCGGCGGTTCGGCGAGGCCGCTGGCGAGCGGCGCGAGTTGGGTGGCGGTGGCGAGCAGAATGGTTGTAAGCATAAGCGGCTTTTCCGTTGGCGCGAATCCCGCGCGGTGGCTATTGTCGCAAACAACGATGACGAAGCAAGCTCAAGAACTGACCCTCGCGCAGCGGCATGTGTCGCTGTGGCTGGTCACCGTGCTCCACGCGATCACGCATATTTACCCATTCACGCTGCTGCCTCTCTACCTGGCAATCCGCGCCGACCTGAAGCTGACCGGCGACTGGCAGGCAACAATGCTCGTGACGGTGCAGGGCCTTGCTTACTACCTCGTGAGCCTGCCGGTGGGCATTCTGGCCGACCAGATGAGCCGCAAGAAGCTGCTGGCCATCGGCGCGTTCATGAACGCGCTGGCGATGCTTGGCCTCGCCTTCGCGCCAAACTACGGCTGGGCTCTCTTCTGGATGGCGGCAGCGGGACTATTCGGCAGCTTCTTCCATCCGGCGGCGACGCCGCTGATGGTGGCGTTGTTTCCCGAACGGCCCGGCTGGGCGCTGGGTCGCGCGGCCATCGGTGCGGCGTTTGGATTCTTCATCGCGCCGTTCTACGCCGGCTGGCGCGCGCAAGCGGCGGGCTGGCGGCAGCCGTGCCTGGAACTGGCCGTCGCCGGCATGGTCGCGGCGGTGCTCTTCCAACTCTTCGCCCGCGAGCCGCACGACGCGCCGCACGCCTCTGAGCGCGCGACGGAGCACCGCACACGCAACCAATGGAAAATGCTGCTGGCGGTGGCGCTGGTGGCGGTGGCATTCAGCCTGCGCGACTTTGGGGCGAGCGGCATCACGACGTTCAACTCGCTCTTCCTGCAACGCGGGCTGGGCTTCGATGCGAAGGCGACCGGCATGCTGCTTGGCCTGATGTTCCTCACCGGCATCTTGAGCAATCCGCTGCTCGGGGCGCTTAGCGACAAACGCCGCTTTCTGGCCGGCACCGTGACGATCCTCTGCACGGCGGTGTTTGCGGTGCTGATCCCCTGGGCGCCGCGCGCCTGGGTCTGGCTCGCGCTCTCCCTCTACGGCTTTTTCACACTGGCGAACTACCCGGTCATCGAGGCGGCGTTGATGGAAAGCGTGCCGGATGTGTTGCGCGGGCGGACGTTCGGTGTATTCATCACCGTCGGCGGCACCATCTCCAGTTTCGCGCATTGGGCGATGGGCAAAGTCGCCGACTCACTGCAACAGCACGCAGCCGAGACGAATACGGCGCTGCTCGCAAGCGACTTCGCGCCGTGGTATGCGCTGCTGGCCGCACTGATCGCCGTGAGCGTCATCGGCATCCACGGCATCCGCTGGCTGCGAAAACTGCAGGCAGCGTAATGACGACGCGCCTCGGCTCTTCCTCACATCATCCCGCTTAACGTTGCGATTAACGCGGCGCGACGCGCCGGCGCGAGTGCTTCGGGTGGCTGGGCGTCGAGGAAGTCGAGCCGGTGAGCCAGGCCGCAGCGGTTCGCGACCTGAATGGCGAGGCCGGGGCGGGCGTTGGCTTCCAGCACAACGGGGCCGATGCCGGCGTCGAGCACGAAGTCCACGCCGACGTAGCCCATCTCCAGCGCATCGGCGAGTTTCTGCGCTGCATCGAGAAGCTGGTCCCAGAACGGAATCCGCAGCCCTTCAATCGTCGCGCCGGTGTCTGGATGCTTGGAGACGACGTGGTCCTTGCAGACGCCACCAAACGTTTCGCCCGTGCGAAGGTTCACCGCCGCAGCCACTGCGCCTTGGTGGAGATTGGCCCGGCCGCGCGAAGCAGCCGTCGGCAGGCGCACCATTGTCATCACCGGCACGCCACGATAGAGGATCACGCGGATGTCGGGCGTGCCGCCGACGGCGATGCGCTCGAACGCCGCGTGGCGGATGATTCGTTGTTCGATGATCGCGCGGTCGTGCTGGCCGCCCAGTGAGAAAAGGCCGGAGAGAACCGTGGACAAATGGTAACGCACTTCGGCCAGTTCCAACTCCGTGCCGCCGGGCGTGCGGAAGATCTCACTGTTGTGCTCCGCCACGACAATAATGCCGCGCCCGCCGCTGCCACTGGCCGGCTTGATGACGAATTGTGACCGCTCGCGCACGCAATCCGGGAAACCACGGATATCGCCTTGGCGCTCGATGATGGCGTACGTCTCCGGCACGGGGATGCCCCGCTCCTCGCAGAACTTCTTTGACAACAGCTTGTCGTCCACGCGCGGGTAGTGCGAGCGCGGGTTGTGCGGCAGGACAAAGTCCGCGTTGCGGCGGTTGATGCCAAGGATGCCGCGCGCGCGCAGT
>CAZGGF010000302.1:0-15710 GCA_964524715.1 uncultured Verrucomicrobiota bacterium
CTTGGGCAACAGATCGTTCTTGATCGTTCGGTTCATGTTCATGGCCACCCTTTTCGGGTGTCTTTTCTCCATGAGTCAACGACCCCTTTTTCGCCCCCTCAGCCCGTCCCCTTCGGTGTCTTTTAATTTGAGTCAACGCGCCCGATGATACGTGTGTTTTTATCACTTGTATCGTGACGGCGACTTTGCTATACGCCGGGTTTGCAGAGTGTTAGGAACCAACAAATTAACGGAGGAGCAAGTAATGAAGAGAATGTTGACTGTCGTTGGATTGTCATTGATCGCTGCTGTGGCCATGGTCGTTTCCGCATCTGCTGCGGAGAAAGATGGAAAAGGTGCGGATAAACCAAAGCCCCATCAGATCACTGGTGAGGTGTGTGCGATCAGCGCGGAATGCATCACCCTGAAGAACAAGAAGGAAGGTGAGGTCAAGATCGAGTTGACCAAGAGTACTGTTTTCGGCACGAAGGCGGAACCGAAGAAGTGCGACGACTTCAAGGTCGGTGACAAGGTTGTGGTTGGCTACAAGGAAGGCGATGGCGGCAAGAAGTGCGCAGTGTCCGTTCGCGTTCCTCCGGCGAAGAAAGCGCCGAAGAAGTAGTCAGCGTTACTGACACCACAGGTGTTATTTAGGAAAGAGGGAGGCCGTATTCCGGCCTCCCTTTTTCTTTGAAACCAGATTCGGTTTGCATCCAAAGCACGGGGGCGGTAATTGCAGAGCGTGCATTCTTTGCGCGTTGGTTCATTTCCCGCTTTGGAGAGCGCGCTCGGCGAATACATCGCCGACGTGAAGCGCCGTCACGGCCCGCTGGCGCCCGTGATCATTGTTGTGCCCACAGGGTTGCTGCGACTCCATCTGCGTCGGCGCTTCTGCAATCAAGTTAACGTTCGTTATTTCACCTTGACGGACTTGGCGCGTGAAGTCGCGCCGGACAACAGGCCTTTGCCGCCATTCGCGGACGAGCTGATTGCGGCTGCCCTGATCGTGGATAAAGTCAATGAAGGCAACTACTTCCACCCGGTGAAGTCGAGCACAGGCTTCTGTCAGTGTCTGTTGTCGACCATCCGCGACCTGAAGGAGGCGTGCGTCAGTCCCGGCGAGCTCAGCAGGGCATCTGTTGAGTCGGGTCTGGCCAAAGAGAAGTTCGGCCAGCTTGGTGAGCTTTATGACGCCTACGAAAAGACGTTGAAGGGTCGGGGTGTGTGCGACGAGGCCGACAGGCTTGCCGAGACTGTGAGGAAGCTTTCGGATTCCGGGGTTCTGCTGTCGGGTTTTGAACCGAAAAAGTTGTGTTTCTACGGTTTCTACGATTTTAACCATCTTCAGCGCCGGTTGGTGACGGCGCTTGCCGCGCGGTGCGAACTCACAGCCTTCGTTCCATGGCTTGATGAAAGGGCTTTCGATTTTGCCAAGCCAACCATGGAATGGATGGAAAGGCTGCTCAAGGCAAGGCGCGAGGTTGTTCCAGAATCGGAAACTCGCAACCAGCGATTGTCTGTCGTTTCGGCTCCGGGCGAGGCGCGTGAGTGTCGTGAAGTCCTTCGTGAAGCCATGGTTTTTGCGCGCGAGAAGCCCGGCCGGCCGCTGCACGAGGTGGCGGTACTCGCTCGCAGTGATGAGCCATACGGATCGATTCTATGCGATTTTGCGACGGCGCGGCGCTGGCCACTGCATCTGGCCATGGGGCGTGCGCCGCTGGAAGCCATGGAACCACGTTTGCTGCTGCTGTTGCTTGATATCGCCATCGGTGATTTCGCGCGTTCCAAGGTTGTGGAGTTTGCCTCGCTCCTGCCTGAGGCAGGTTCGCGCGCCACGGAATGGGATCAACTCAGCGCCGAACTTGGCATAGTGGCGGGGCCGACTGTTTGGCGGGATCGCGTCCGGTCGCGGATCAAACAGCTTCAGATGGATCAATCCCACCCGGACGAATCGAAAGCAGCCATGGCAAGGCGGGCATTGATGGTGGCGCGCGAACTGGGCGCTTTCATCGAAAAGCTCACGCATGCGGCGGCACGATTGCCGGCTGAGGGCAAATGGTCGGATTTCACGGCTGCGACGCTGGTATCGGCAAAGGAGTTGTTGGCGGACTCGCCTGAGCGGGAAATGGCGTTCGATCAACTGCGCACGCTCGATGCGTTGGACGACTATCGTCCATCGGTGGGCTTGGAGGAATACGCCCGCTATGTGCGGAAGGTCCTTGAGTCGGCACGCCAGCCTGAGGGTGCATTCCAGGCGGGTGGACCGTTTGTCGGCAGCATCATGACTGCGCGTGGCGTGAGGTGGCCAATGGTGATCATCCCGGGCTTGGTTGAGAAAGGGTGGCCGCGCCAGCTTCGGGAGGATCCGATTCTGCTCGATGAGGAGCGGCGCAAACTGAACGCGCATCTGCCATCCGAGGATGGGATGGCTCGCCTGGAAGAGAAGATTTCCCGGGGGCGTGATGAAGAGCGAATGCTCTTTCGAATCGCATGTGATGCGGCCAGTGAAAGACTGGTCATTACGTTCCCGCGCATTGAGCCGGCGACGGGCCGGTTGCGGGTGCCGTCGGCGCTGTTGCTGGATACGCTCGGTGTTGCGAACTTCGCGTTGTTGGAGAGGGATGCACGAGTCCGCAGGGTGCCGCTGATGCCGTTGACGCCGGCAGAGGGGGAAATGCTCGACGCGGGCGAGTTCGACTATCGGTTGCTGGACGATCTGCGGTGCAAGGGCGCCGTGGGCGCGAAGCCGCTGCTTGACGCGATGTCGCCGACTCTGGCTCCGGGTTTGAAATTGGAGCGCACACGCTGGAGTGGCGGGCGCTGGACGGCTTACGATGGTTGTTTGGAGCGGCCGGAAGCACTGGAAGTGGTGCGCCGCATGTTTGATCCGGCAAAGCATCGTTGGGCTGTGTCGCGGCTCGAAGGCTACGCTCGCAGCCCGTTCAGCTTTTTCCTGCGCGAGGTGCTGGGCGTCGAGGAGTTCGATGAACCGGAGGATGTGGAATCGATCAGTGCGCTGGACTTTGGCAGCCTTTTCCACGAATTGCTGAGCAACATCGTCCAACGATTCCTGATGGGAAACCTGGTGCCGCTGGACCCCGCGCGCAGCGTGGAGAACGAGGTGGTGCTGGATGACGAATCCTCACAGGTGTTCGAAGGGTTTGCGCAACGCGGTGTCACGGGCTATCCGCTCGTGTGGCGGGTAAAACAGGAGAAGATACGCAGCGACCTGCTGCGCTGGCTTGGTTCAGAATACGACCACGCGGCTGGCGGTTTCATGCCCGTGGCGACAGAGTGGGCGTTTGGAAAGGCTGCGGACCCGCCGCCTGCGCAGATCGCGGTGGATGCGAAGACGACGCTGCTGGTGGCGGGGCAGATTGACCGGGTGGATCGCGGTCCGGAGGACGAGGTGTTTGTGTTCGACTACAAGACCGGCCGCTCTGACAAAGTGAAAGATGCCAGCTTCTGTGGCGCTCGCGCCCTGCAAATTCCCGTCTATATGCTCGCCACGGAGAGTCTGAATGGCAAGGTGTGCGGTGCGGGAGCCTACTTCTTTGCAACGCGGCGCGGCCACTTCGTCAAGCGAGGCTGGATTCGAGAGGAACTGAAACAAGCCGAACCGCGGCTCAAGGAAATCCTCGGCAGTCTGGTGCGGAGCGTTCTCGCGGGAAAGTTCTTCGTCACGCCCGACGGTGCGGATGCAGCGGGGACGGCGATGCCCAAGGCGGCTGTTGAGACACTTTGGGAAATGAAGAGTGGCGACGAGGCCATCGCCGATTACCTCAATGCGACAGCGCCGGACGCGGCCTTGGATGTTGCGAAGGAGGCGAATGGCAATGAGTAAGGCGCCTTCGGCAAACCAACTCATTCTGCCTGATGCTGCGGTTCGGGCGCAGATTGAGACGTCGTTGGACAAGAACGTCCTGGTGGAAGCCGCCGCCGGCACCGGCAAGACCACATTGATGGTCAAGCGCATCCTCAATCTGGTGAGCGACAAGAAGCTGAAGCAGCGGCTGAGCAGGATTGCCGCCATCACGTTCACCGAAAAAGCCGCGGGCGAGTTGAAGATGCGGCTGCGGGAGGGGATAGAGCAGGGCAAATTCCCGCCGTCGGTGCTGGAGGATCTGGAACAAGCCCAGTGCGGCACCATCCACAGTTTTTGCGCCGGCATCCTGCACGAGCGACCGGTCGAGGCGGGTGTGGATCCGGCGTTTCAGGTGGCCGACGCGATGCAGGCGGATTTGGTGCAGGAGAAGGTATGGCAGGACTGGATCGAGAAACAGATGGGCGAAGAGAGTGGAACAGGCGTTGAAGTGCTGACGCGCGCCCTCTATCTCGATATCGAACTGCCCGCGCTTCGTTCATTGGCGGAGGCGCTGGTGGCGCAACGCACACGGTTGAGCTGGGAGAATCTGCCGCCATGCCGCGCTACAGGCGACATGCTGAATGAAGCCGGTGCGGTGATCGAGGCGCTGGTGAGATTGACGCCGTCATGCATCGACACGGAGAAGGATACGATGATTCGCCGCATCGCTCCGTTGGTGTCGGCTGCGCCCGTGTGGGCGGCGTTGACGCCTCGCGAGCAGGAGCATGTGCTGTTGCGTGTGGTACAGGCCGCGCCTCCGAGCGGCAATTTCGATCGCATCGGTTCCAAGAAGAACTGGTCGGGCGAGCGATTCCTGCTCGATGCCCGCGAATTGATGACGCGGCTGGTTGCGCTGTGTGATGAAGCCGCGAATGCATTCGTGCGGGAACTGCTGCTCTGGCTGCGCGATTTCGGCAACGACTACACGCTGGAGAAACAGCGGCGGGGCCTGTTGGATTTTGATGACCTGCTGTTGAAGACACGGGATTTGCTGCGCGACAACCACGTGGTAAGGGGGATGTTCCAGAAGCGCTACGACCGTCTGCTGGTGGATGAGTTTCAGGACACCGACCCGGTGCAGGTGGAGATCGTGTTCTTCCTTGCGGAGAAGGAGCCGAAGGCAAAGTGCTGGAATGAGGTGAAGCTCGCGCCGGGAAAACTGTTTGTTGTCGGTGACCCGAAGCAGAGCGTCTATCGGTTCCGCGGCGCTGACATCGAGATTTATCATGCGGCGAAGAACTTGCTGGGCGCGCAGGGGGAGTTGGGCAGCATCAGCACCAGCTTCCGCATGGTGTCGCCGCTCATCGATTGGGTGAACGATGTATTCGCGCGGCTCATACAGCCGCCGGCAGGGGGCACAGCCTACCAGCCGGGTTACGTGAAGCTCGACACACATCCGCAATTGCGAAGTGATACACGGCGGGTGTTGTTGCTTGGCCCGACGCCGCAGGAGACCGGTGAGCTGGGTGAAAAACCGGGCGTGGATGCCCTTCGGCGGGTGGAAGCGCGTGCGGTCGCGCAAATGCTCAGGCACATGCACGGCAATGCCGAACGCGAAGTCACTTTCCGCGACGAGGCTGGTTGCGTGCAACACCGCGCGCCTCTGTGGTCGGATTTTGCAGTGCTGCTGCGGAATTACACGGCGCTGGACCTCTATGAGCGCGTGTTTGAGGACCACGACATTCCATTTCTCGTGGAGGGGGGCAAGGACTACTTCCAGCGACCTGAAGTGCGCGCGGTCTGTGCGTTGCTGCTGGCGTTGGACAACCCGGCCAACAAGATTGAGTTGGTCAGCGTGCTGCGCTCTCCGTTGTTTGGTGTGAGCGACGACGACTTGGTGTTGTGGCGGCGGGCTCAGGACAGGCCTCTCGATTACCTGGCGGACCCCTGCCGTGACGACGGGACCATCGCAACGGCTTTCCGCTTGTTGAGGGAATTGCATGAGGAGCGGAACCGATACAGCTACGCGGCATTCCTGGAGCGGTGCTATGACAAAGTGAAAATCCCGGAGCGGTTCCTGCTGCGTCCACAAGGCGAACAGCGGGTTGCGAACCTCTACAAACTCGTGGATACGGCGCGTGCAGTGCAGAGCATCGAGGGAATGAGCCTTCGCGGACTTGCCCGGCACTTACGCGACATTGCCATCGAGCGCGCTGAAGAAGGACAATCGCCCACGACAGAACAGGAAAAGGGCAGGGATGATGCGGTGAGGATACTCACCATCCACAAGGCGAAAGGACTGGAGTGGGGAATTGTCGCGCTGGCAGACATGGTGCGCGAGGGGCGCGGCGGACAGGATATGGTTCTGGCCGAACCGGTCACACGGCGGCCTGAGGCGCGGTTGTCCGGACTGCGAAGTGCCGGGTTCAACAACGCACGCGATGAGGAGCGCAAACGCCAGGAGGCGGAGGAACGGCGGTTGCTTTACGTGGCATGTACGCGGGCGCGCGATTGGTTCGTGCTGCCGCAGCTGGCAAAACGCGGCGAGTACACGAAGATCCTGGCCGAGGCGTTCGATCCGCAGACCGTGGGCGGCGTTGAATTGGTGGATCGGGCGAAGTGTGAGACTCCGGCAACGCGCGTTCGGTCCGTGCAGGTTGGACTGGATGAGCCGGACGAGCAGGAGCGTGCCGTGGTTGGGAAACTCCTGGACGAGCGCAGGGCATGGATGGCGGAACGGGAAAGCAGCAGGACTTCCTTGTTCGCCGGTGTAAAGAAACGCACGCCATCGAGTCTGGGCGAACGGGAGCATTTTCGCGAAGCCGCGGAGACAACGGTTGCGGGCGGTGGCATTGAGATTGGGCGTGGCGTTCATGAGGCGCTGGCACGGTGCGATCTGCGCGATGTCGAGATGGCGGTGAAGCTGTTCACGCCCGGCGAGAAGTTCATCCGGACAGCGTTGACGCATGATTTGATGAAGCGCGTGCTGGCGGCGGACGAGTTTCACCGCGAAGTGCCGATTGTGTGGCAATCGCCGGATGGTTTGATGGAGGGGTATATTGACCTTCTGTTCAGGGAAGGAGACCGGTTGATTGTGGTGGATTACAAGACCGACGCGAAGCCGTCCCCTGAACTCTATGCCGGTCAACTGGCTGCCTATGCGGATGCTCTGACGGCAATTAGTGGCAAACACGTCGCCGAGAAGTTGCTGTTCTTTCTGAGCAGCGGCAAGGTCGCAGCTGTTTGATCGGACACATTCATCGTTCTTGCTGGAGAGTTTATGAAACACTATTGGATCGTGATTTGTGCCGTTTTGGGTGCGTGTGGTTTCAACGCCGTCGCAGAGGTCCCGTTGTCCAAAACCCTGCTGACGCAGCGAGGCAAGCTTCTGGTCAGTGAAGAATTCGCGAAGCCGATCGAGCCGGTGAAGCATCCGGGGTTTGCGAGCGGCTACAGCGGCTGGCGGTTCAATGTGTCGCCACGGGGCGGACGGTGGGATGTTGTGGAAGGGACGCTGAAGGGCGTCGAACTCGCGGAAAGTCATCACCCCGCCACGGCGTGCTATGGCCTTGTTTTCAAAAATGTGGTCATCCAGTGCGATTTGCGGCTGCACCAGGTGCCTCTCGACGGACGGAAGAACCGCTACATGCAGATTCGCGCGACGAACGTAAAGGATTACGTCGCCACTACAGTCATCAGCCCGACCGGCCTGCGCGCGCAGGCGGATGATGACAATCCGGCCACGGGTCGAACGAAACCCGTGCCGTTCGGCTCCGTCGCCGTGCCGGTGGAACTTGGCCAATGGCAGACGGTATTGGTGGAGATCAAAGGCAACGAGATGGTTTCAACGCTTGGGGGCAAGAGCGTGTGTGGTGAGCATCCACGCATCGGCAATGAGAAGCGCTGCATCATGTTCGTTGCAGGTGTGGAAGGCAGTGTGCGCCACTTCCGCGTTTGGGAGGCCCTGCCAAACGCCGATTGGCCCAAGAACAAGGCGGGGATTTCCGGCGGGAAGTAGCGCTCCCGGTTGGGGTCAGAGACTCTTCAGCACCGCTTGCAGATAGCCGAGGGCATGGGCCATGCCGGCATGCCATGGCGCGGCACAAGTCATTTGTGGCGCGTGGTCGGGGATGACGACACCATCGAAACCGTTGCGGTGCAGCACCCGCAGCAAGCGGGGCATATCGATATCGCCTTCGTCGATGAACACTTCCCGGTAGTTGGCTGCTTTGCCGACAACGTTGCGACAATGCACATAAGCGATGGCGTGCTGGCGGCTATAGCGGTCTGCCGTTTCATAGACGTCGGCTTCGGTCATCTCTTGAACTGTGCCCGCGCAAAATTCCAGCGCATTGGCAGAACTCGGGGCCAGATTCAACAACCGCTCAAAATGCTCCGGCTGATGCAGGAGGCGCGGCGTTTGGCGTAACATTGGCAAGGGTGGGTCATCGGGATGCGCGGCGAGGCGGACGCCTTCGTTTTCGGCCACTGGCACCAGCGCCTTCAGAAAATCGGCCAATCGCTGCCAGAGTTCCTCGTGCGAAACGGTGGCAATGGCTCCGGCCGGGGGGCTGGTTTCATAGACGATGTTGTTGAGATGGCCATGCCGGAGCGGCTGGTTTTGAAGGGGGTGGTTCGATTGAAATGCCGGCGCGATTGCGCCTCCTCGAGCGAACGGCCCATGTACGCGCCCCCACACGCCGGCGAGGCTGAAGTTATAGCCGAGAATCGGGATTTGGAGGCGGCCCATGCACCGCAGCAGGCCTTTCAGCGATTCGAGTTGCTGTTGCTTGCGCGGTCCGTCGAGCAGTATGTCCGACCAGAACGACGGGTCGATATTCTCGATGGCTTCGAGTCGAAGCCCCTCGTCGTTGGCCAGTTTCTTGACCGCCGCCAGTTCCTCATGATTCCACACAACGCCATGCGCGCGCGTCATGCCCAGGCAGAACTCGTCAGTACCTGGGGGCAGACCTTCGCGCAATCGTTCAACGAGGTGAACGACGACATGCGAGCAACCTGCCTGACGGGCGAAGCGGAAGTTGTCGCGGGTGATGTGATAGCGATGGAAACCGAGACCGAGTTTCATCGCATGTACATGCCCCCATTGACGTCGAGCGTCGCACCGGTAATGAAGCGGCCGCCTTCGCCACAGAGGAACGCCACCGCAAGACCCACGTCGCGCGGCGTCCCGAGTCCGAGGGGAATTTTTGCCCGCATCTCTTCGACCCCGGCATCGGACAATGTCTCGTGCAGGAGTTCGGTCTCGATGCAACCGGGAGCGACGGCGTTGACGGTGATGCCGAGGGGGGCGCCGGTGCGGGCCAGGGTGCGAGTCATGCCGAGCATGCCGCTCTTGGTGGCCGCGTAATGGATGTGGCCGAACAGCGCGCCCTGGTGGCCGACGACGGAACTGATATTGACGATACGACCGTGTTTCTGGCCCGCCATGATTCGCATGGCGGCTTGGGAACAATAAAAGCAACTGGTCAGGTTGGTGCGAATGATGCGATCCCAATCGGCAGTCTCGATCTGGAAGATGTCTTTGGGCTGCGACGTGCCGGCGTTGTTGACGAGAATGTCGAGTTTGCCGAAATGCTCCAATGTTGCCTGAAACATCCGCTCCACGTCGGGTGGGGCGCTGGCGTCGGCCTTCACGGCCAGTGCGCGGCGGCCCAAGGCGGTGATTTGTGCTACGACTTCCTGTGCTTGCGTTTCTGCTGAAACGTAATTCACAACCACGTCCGCGCCTTGTTCAGCGAGCACCAACGCGATGCCGCGTCCGAGACCGCGCGAGGCACCCGTCACAACTGCAACCTGTCCTGAGAGATCTGTCATATACAAAAGTCCTTTGCCATGGCCGGGGATTCTGCCACGTCAGCGCCACCGGGGAAATGGACAAGAATCGCGTGAGTGTGGATGGGGTTAGCGGGTGATGCCGGTCATGCTGATGAGAAGGGCAGGCTCATCAGGGAAACACCGGCGTGTGGGGGGGGCTTGCCGGTTTAGCGAAGTCGTTGGGAGGCGCTACGTTATCTGTGTTTGATCTGCTATTTCCAATCGCTGCGGGTGGCTGCAGTAGAAACCAGCGCCGAAGCTCGTCCTGTATTTGCATTCGTACGAGGGTTTCGTCAGACAGTCCACCAAGTCTGGCACACTTATGACTCTGGCCTGGCATTTTGATGAGTCGTGGTCATGCGACGTCCTTCTGTGGGTGTTGGTTGTTTTTGGGTTATTCATGGCGCAGTGCTTCGATGGGATTCATTCGCGCAGCCTTTCGTGCAGGGAAGTAGCCAAATACCACCCCGACGGCCGCGGAAAACAGAAACGCGATCAGGACAATTGGAGCGTTGAGGACGAAGGGCACTTTCAGCAGATCTGCCAGCCCCACGGAAGAGATCAGGGCCAGCGCAATGCCGATCAGCCCCCCGAAGGATGACAGAACAACGGCTTCAACAAGGAATTGCAGCAAAACCTCGCGTTCCAGCGCGCCGATGGCCAGACGCGTGCCGATCTCGCGGGTGCGTTCGGTGACCGAGACAAGCATGATGTTCATGATGCCGATGCCGCCGACCAGCAGGCTCACTGTTGCCACCGCGCCGAGCAGCGCAGTCATCATCTGCGTGGTTCCGGAAAGCATCCTGGCAATCTCCTTCATGTCCATAACGTTGAAGTTGTCATCGTTATTGGCAGAAAGATGGCGGCGGGCGCGCATCAGGCGCGTAATCTGTTGTTTGACCCGCTCCGTAGGAATGCCGTCCTTGACAGAGACTTGAATCATGCTGACGTCGTCGTTGCCGGCGATGCGGCGCTGGAAAGTGCGTACGGGGATGACGATGATATCATCCTGGTCGGTCCCCATGGTGGATTGTCCCTTGGCCTCCAGAAGGCCGATGACCTCGCAGGAGAGTTTGGTCAGGCGAATCCGGTTGCCGATGGGGCTTTGTTGTCCGAACAGTTTCTGGCGGACTGTTTCGCCGATGACGCAGACGGCGGTGCCGATCCGCGCATCGCTGGCAGTGAACGCGCGGCCCTCCTTGATGCGGCGGTTGCTCAGCGGAAAGTACTGTTCGCTGGTGCCATAAACCGTTGTCGCCCAGTTCTCGTTTCCGAGAATGACGGTGACGGATGAACTCGACATCGGCGCGACGGCGTTGAACGAAGGGATCTCTGTTTGAATGGCATCAACGTCCGCCAGTTTGAACGGCGGCGCACTGGAGCTTTGTCCCGGCCCCATGCGTTTGCCGGGGGTGATCATCATCAGGTTGCTGCCCAGACTGGCAATTTGTTCGGTGACTTGCCGGGTGGCGCCACCACCGAGCGTGACCAGAACGATGACGGCGGCCACGCCAATGATGATCCCGAGCATGGTCAGGAAGGAGCGCATGACGTTGCGGCGGAGTTCCCGCCACGCCAGAAGCAAGGCATTGCTCAGCATCAGGTGTTCTCCTTGTGAGTGCGGTCGGTTTCGATCAATCCGTCCCGGAAATGCACGACGCGTGTTGCATAGGCGGCCATGTCGGGTTCGTGCGTCACCATGACGATCGTGATCCCTTGTTCACGGTTCAGTGAGGTCAGTATGTCCATGATTTCGATACTGCGAGCGGAATCGAGATTGCCGGTGGGCTCATCGGCAAGCAGCACGACAGGCTGGGTGACGATGGCGCGTGCGATGGCGACGCGCTGTTGCTGACCGCCGGAAAGCTCGCCGGGCGTATGATCCTCCCAGCCGGTCAAGCCCACGCGTTTCAGGGCTTCCCTGGCTTGTGGATGACGGATGGATGGCGGGATGTGGCGGTAAATCAGGGGGAGTTCCACGTTTTCCAGCGCCGAAGTGCGGTTGAGGAGGTTGAACCCTTGAAACACGAAACCGAGATAGTGCCGGCGTAGGAGTGCGCGCTGGTTGTTGGAGAGGCTGCCGACTTCGACGCCTTGAAAATGATAGGTCCCGGCTGTGGGAGTGTCCAGGCAGCCGAGGATGTTCATACAGGTGCTTTTGCCGGAACCGCTGTGTCCCATGACGGCGACGAATTCGCCCATGGCGATGCTCATGTCTATGCCGGCCAGCGCCTGCATGGCCGCGGTGCCGGTGCCGTACACCTTGGTGACGTTTCGCAACTCAATCAGGGGAGCGCTGTTGTTGGAGGCTGCGGAGTTCATTGCTTGGCGTTGACCATTTCGGTGACCAATTCCATGCCAGGTTCGAGCGCACCGTCGGTGATTTCAGTCAGGTTGCCGTTGCTGGAGCCCTTGGTGACGGGAATGACGGTGAGTTGGCCATTGCGAAGAGTCCAGACTCGTTGAGTTTTACTTTTCTCGTTCGTGGCCTCGGCGGCATTGAAGCTGTCCGACCGTGGTGGTCGGGGCAAAAGGGCGCTGAGAAGGCCGCCGCTTTCCTTTGTTTTGGCAGCCTGCGTTTGCGGGGGAACGAAGCGGAATGCCGAATTCGGCACGAGGAGGACATTGTCTCGCTTGTTGACGGTAATAACGGCTGTAGCCGTCATGCTGGGTCTTAACAAGAAGGCGGAGTTGTCAATGTTCAGGATGGTTCTGTAGGTGACGACATTCGCGTTGGTCGTTGCCGCGTAGTGCACCAACGAGACTTGCGCAGGGAATTGGCGGTCAGGATAGGCATCCACGGTGAAAGTGGCGTTCTGGCCCTTGTTGACCTGGCCTACATCCGCTTCATCAACGTCCACCTGGAGTTCCATCTTGGTCAGGTCCTCGGCCAGCGTGAACAACAACGGTGTGGTCATGGAGGCTGCCACGGTCTGTCCCGGTTCGACGTTTCGTGAGAGAACGATGCCATCAATGGGGGAATGGACGATCGCCTTGGAGAGGTCCGTACGGTTGACATCCAGAGTCGCCTGGCACTGGGCGACGGTGGCCGTGTAGTTGGCTTCATCCGCCTGATAGGAGGCAAGAGTGGCCTCCGCGGTGTCGAGATCGGTTTGTGACGGCATTTTGCCGCCACTGAGTTTGCGAACCTGGCTGTAACGTTCCCACTGGGCTTTGGCCAGTCGAACATTGGCTTGCGCCTGGGCCACCTTGGCCTTGGCGGCGTTGAGCGAGGCCACGGATTGCAGGACTTGGGCCTCGAGTTTGGTCGTGTCGAGCCGGGCCAGAACCTGGCCGTTGGTGATCTTGTCGTTGAAATCCACTTCAACCGTCTTGATGGTGCCGGACACTTCGATGCCTACGTCCACTTTCTTGATCGGCTGAAGGGTGCCGGTGGCACTCACGGTCACCACCAGATCGCCCCGTCGAACCGGCTGCGTCACGTATTGAACGCCGTTATCGGTGCTTTTTCCGCCCAGAAACATCCAGACGATGACTGCGGTGAACACCAACGCGCACCAAATCAGCCAACGCCTCAGGCGATGGTTCCGCGCGTTGGATTCGCCAACACCGAGTGTTTTGGCAACGCTGTCTTTGGATTCCATGTTTGGATGAGTCATGATTTGTTTTCCGGAGAAGATGTTTTTGTGCCGCCGTTGGTGGCGGACGGGGAAAGCGACGTCCAGCCCCCACCCAGCGCTTTGTAGAGGCTGATCAAGTCGGAGGATATCGTTGCGTCACTAATGACGAGCTCCCTCTGTGCCGACAACAAGGAGCGTTGGGTGGTCAGCACAGTCTCGAAGTCGACAAGGCCGGCGAAGTATTGGTTGCGCGCCAGGTCCAGTGCGCTTTGTCCGGCCCGTACAGCTTCCGCCAGGGCGCGGCGACGCGTGTGCTCGTTCGCGTAAGCCACCATGGCGTTCTCAACATCTTTCAACGCCGTCAACACGGCCGTTTCGTAGTCGCACAATACCTGTTCCTGTAATGCGACCTGCTTCTTGATGTTCTCGCGGATTTTCCCGCCGTCGAAGAATTTCCATGTCGCATTGGCGGCAAGCTGTGCGGTGCGTGCGCTGGCCGTGTAGAGATTCCCCAGCATCAGCGATTCCAAACCAATCGAACCGTTCAATGTGAAGGTCGGATAGCGGTCGGCTTCGGCCACGCCAATCTGGGCGGTCTGTGCCGCCAGTTTGCGCTCGGCGCTGCGCACGTCGGGACGTTGTCGCAGGGCATTTGCCGGCACGCCGACAGCCACTTCGGACGGGGGAACAGGGATCGGATTCGTCGATACAAGCAGTGTTTTCAGCGTGCCGGGCTGCTGCCCGAGCAGAATCGCCAGGTTATGACCGGTTTGTTCCAGATTGCGCCGCAGCGTGGGAATCTCTGCGCGGGTTTGCTCCAGACTCAAGCGTGCCTGGTCCTCGTCAAGCTGAGTGATAAGCCCGGATTGGTGCCGCCATCGAACGATTTCATACGTCTCGGTTTGAGATGCCACACTGGATTCGACGATGGCCAGTTGCATCTGGTAGGAACGAATCTCCACGTAGTCCACCGCCACTTCCGCAAACAAGCTGACGAGCGTGTCGCGAAGGTCTTCCTCCGACGATTCCATGGTGGCCGTGGCGGACTCCAGCGAGCGCCGTTTTCCACCGAAAATGTCCAACTCCCAACTGGCGTCGAAGCCGTTTGCAAAGTTGTTGGCGGTTCCGCCACCGCCAGCGGCCTTGCTGCTGCGGGTGCGGCTGCCGGCAGCGTTTACGGAAGCGGTGGGAAAGAGTGCCGCTCTTTGGATTCCCCGGTCGGCGCGCGCTTCACGCAAGGCGGCTTCGGCTTTGCGAACACTGAGGTTCCCTTTGCGCGCCTGTTCCATAAGACCTGACAGGGTGGAGTCGTTAAACACGGTCCACCAACGGGCCAGTGTTTGTGCGTCGGTTGGTTTGGCGACCAGACCTGACGCCAGATCAGAACTCCAGTTCTTGGGGGCAGCCGTCTCGGGTGGTTTGTAATCCGGTCCAACGGTGAGGCAGCCCGTGAGCAGGAGAAGGCTGGAAGTGACCGCCAGCACGCGGGCGGAGGTTGTCTTGATCGTGCACATCAGAATTTGCAGTTATCGTTTACCTGCGCTGAATGGGGGAGGGGGTGTCTGTTTGCAGGAATCAAGGCTTGCGTGTTTTGGCAGGAACTGATGCGCGAAAGCCGGCAGCGGCAAAAGCCACCAATCGCTGGACGTATGTTTCAAAATCCTGGGACACATGTGGACGGCCCGGTGGAGCCTTGTCGAGGAGCATCAACGAGTGATGGAGCATTCCGACGGTCAGGTGCATCCGCCAGAATATCTCTTCTCGCGTGAATCGGGGCTCCGCCTTCGACAGCACCGCGTCAAAACGCTGCGCAAGCGGCTCGAAGTGGGCGTGCAAGATGGCTTCGAGTTCCGGATTCGGCTCCATCAAACAGCGGCCCACGAGCTTCCCAAAAGTGTTGCCGCCCAGCTTCTGGTCGAAGCCCCAACGGACGGCAGGGCGGATAAACGCTTCGAGCACGGCCTCCAGCTTGGGAGGTTTGTTGCCGGTTGTTTTGATGACAACGTCGAGCGCGTCCAGCCTCTCCTTATTGAGGGGAGTCAGGCGCCGGTCAAATATCGCAGCGATGAGCTTTTTCTTGGTGCCGAAGTGATAGTTGATTGCGCCCAGGTTTGCTTTGGCAGCTTGGGTGATATCGCGAACGGACACGGCTTCGAGGCCGTACTTGGCAAACAGTTGCTCCGCGACGTCGAGGATGCGGGTCTTGGTTTTCAACTGGTTCAACTCTTCAACTGGTATTTGGGACTGCGATTGTGTTGTCATAAGTCAAACGTTTGTATGAATCATACGGACGTTTGAATATTTGTCAACACCTGTTGTGGCAGGCGGGTTTGATGGGATGAAGCCCGGCTCGTCGGAGCACAGGTGGTCGGCCAAGGACTGGGCGGCGTCCTTATTCGACGATCAGGATGCCGTACACTTCAAGCGAGGGCACTTCCACGATGCCATGTGCGCCGTTTCGACGGACTGAAAGCGTGCGTTCTGGAACTCCGGGTGACAATAACCGCGCC
>CAZGGF010000303.1:0-20626 GCA_964524715.1 uncultured Verrucomicrobiota bacterium
GGATGAAGCACCGGCATTCGAGGTGGAAGGAGAGCTGACATACGCCAAGCGCACATTGGACTTGGGCACATGTCTGGCCCAAGCGCTGGCGCAGCGCCCCGAAGTCAAGGTGCGCGAAAAGGAAATCGCTGTTCAAAAACAACAGTTGATTGTGGATCGCAGCGCGTCGCGGCCCAAAGTGGACCTGTTTGTAGGCTATGATGCCGTCAACGAACCCAATAGCGCGGCCTCGCGCACCTATTACGATGGCTACATGGCTGGCGTAGCAGTGAGCTGGCAGCTATTTGACGGTTTCCTTACGAAAGGCAAAGTGGCCGCCACACGCGCGCGGCTCTCTCAGGCTGAACTCGCACAAGAGGCGACGGAACACGCCATCCAGACCGAGGTCATACAGGCTTTCCACGATCTAAAACAAGCCGAGGAAACCATCCAAACCCAGCAGCAGAACGTCAAACTCGCAGAAGAATCGCTCCAATTGGCACAGTCCAACGTTGCCCTGGGATTGAGCACACAACTGGAACTGCTGCAAGCCCGCGTGGACCTGACCCGCGCACAAACCACCGAGCTTTCCGCGCGGTTCACCTACAATTCCGCGCTGGCCCGCCTGCAACGCGCCATCTCCAGCCACTTCACGATTCTGGAGGAACCGCCACGTCCAGCCGCAAAGAGCACCCCTCCTCCGCCGGCTAAATGACGTCCATGAGAACGCTCGACTACGTTCTACTGTGCTTGTTGTTGGCGGCAACCGCGCGAGCCGCAGACGCTCCGGGCGGTCTCACGGCATCGGCTGAACACAAACCACTGACGCTGGCCGAATGTTACGCCCTGACACTGGAACACAATCCCGAAATACAACAACAGCGCGCGGGCATTGAGAGAGCGACGGGCGTCAAGACGATCTTCAGAGCCCGCGCGTTGCCGCGGGCCTCGGTGGGCGGCTCGTTTGGATACAGCAAGGGTTCACTATACGGTTCGGGCGGTCCTTACGCCATCGTCAGGACAGACGCGTCACAGCCGTTGTTTGACATGGGCATTCCCGCCTCGTGGCGGCGCGGCAATCTGGAAGTCATTATCGCTCAGCAAACTCTGAACCGCACCGTCACCGCGCAGCTTCACGCCACGCGGCTGGCGTTCCTGCGGGCATTGATGGCGCGACGCTTGTTCGAGCTTCACCAACAAATCGAGACGCACCTGCAAGCCAACGTCCTCAGCGCCCAGCAACGACTGGATGCCGGCATGGTCAGTCGCCAGACCGTGCGACAGGCCGAGGTTCAGCTTCTGAGCCTCAAACCCGCCCTTTCCAAAGCTCAGCGTGATTACGTCAATGCCGTATCGGAGTTGGATGAATGCAGAGGCGCCAAGCCTGCAACCCAAGGCCCCCTGCAACTGCCGGAGCCAACGGGCAATCTGGAGTACGCGGTGCTGAAGATTGATCTCGAGAAGGAAACGGCACAAACCATCCAGCGGCGGCCCGATCTCCTGCTGCTGCGCGAGTTGATCAAGGCAGCGGGCGAGGAAAAGCGAATGGTCCAGGCTGGTTACTATCCCTACGTGGCCTTGACGATGTTTGCCCAGTATTTCCCGGATGTGGGAGTGTTTGGTGTCCGCCCTGAGATTGTCTCGGGACAGGACGCACGCCAGAGCGAGACCCGCCTCGGCACTGCGTTTACGTGGCAGGTGATTGACACCGGCAAGATCCGAGGCGCCAGCAGCCAGATTGAGAGCAACCGGCAGGCAATGGGGATCACACTGCGCCGCATCGAAGAGAACGTGCCGCGCGAACTGCAGGTACTGGCCCGCACACTCGAAACCGTTGATGCCCGGCTCGCCGCCCTGAAACAATCCGCCGCCGAAGCGGAAGAAATGCTGAAACTGGTCGAGGCCCGCATAAAACTGGGCGAGGCCACCCAGATGGATTTTCTCAACGCGCAAACCAACCTGCTCTCCACGCAACGGGGCATTCTGCTCGCGGTGTTCGAAAACGAAGTCGCACGCGCTGAATTTGATCGCGCCACTGGCCGCTATCTTGACTTCCGCGATCGCCCTGCTCAGTGACGGCAGCGGTTGTGTTCGCAGAAGAATACGATTAGTATCGGCGCACGGTTTTTCAGGCATCATGAAGAAATCAATGATCGTTATCGCGGTGGCCATTCTCGTGATTGCGGGAGGCGCGGGCTACGGGTGGTTTGGACGACCGGTTGCGGAGGTATTCGCAGTGCAGCGTGGCGAGGCAGTGTCGGCAGTGTATGGGACGGTGAAAGTGCAGCCGGCAGTCCGAATGATGGTGCGTTCGCGCAACGCGGGAACGGTGCGATTGTCGCAGACGCAGACAGGCACGGAGATTGTTGCGGGAATGGACGTGAAGGAGGGGTGGACGCTGGCACGGATTGAGAATCCGGAACTGGATCGCGAACTGGTGAAGGTGGAAGCAGAACTGAAGGCGGGAGAAGAGAGAGGGCGATTGGGACCACCGTCATTGCAGTTGCTCAAAACGGCGGAAGCCACACTGGGACGGCTGGAAAAGCTGGCGGAATTACGCAATGCGCCTGCGAGCGAGGTGGAGAAAACGCGCAATGAAGTGCAGGCATTGCGGGACCGTGTGTAGTCGGAGCAGGTGGATATCGACCGGACGTTGACGGTATTGCGGGAGCAGGCCGGAGCATTGAGGGACCGCAAGGCGCGCTGCGATGTGAAAGCTCCAATGGAGGGCGTACTCGCGGCCGTCAGCGTGGTCAGCGGCGATCTCGTGGCTGAGAACTCGCCTCTCTTTCTCGTCTGCACGCGCAACTATTTCCTGGAAGGACTGGTGAACGAAGAGGACGTCGGCTCGCTGAAAAAACAGATGAAGGCGCAGGTGCGTCTCTATTCCTATCCGCAGAAGGATTTTATCGCAGTGCTCACGGACATCATTCCGGCCGGGGAGAACCAGCGTTACGCCGTGCGGCTGAGTTTCGAGAAGCCGCCGGACAATCTGATGGCAGGCATGACGGGAGAGATGAATATCATTCTCGGCAAACGGGAAGGCGCGTTGGTGATCCCGACACGGGCGTTGATGTCAGACCGGGTGTTCGTGGTGGACGAGGGCTTCATCAAACCACGCACAATCAAGACCGGTCTGCGCAGCCTGGAGCGAACAGAAATCCTGGAAGGATTGAAGGAGGGCGAGCGCGTGGTGGTGGCGGATTTGGATACGTTTCGCGTGGGCCAATGGGTGCAGCCGGTTCTAGTGAGCCGCTGATCTGGGACGATCATGCCTCCGCCGCTTTACATCGCCTTACGATTCATCGGCCACCGCAAGAAGGCCATCGTGCTGAGCCTGACGGGCGTGATTCTGGGCGTGGCGTTTTATATTTGCGCACAGGCCCAGACGCAGGGGTTTGAACAATTCTTCGTCAAGAGCACGCTGGGCACATCAGGCGCGGTTATTATCAGCAATCGGTTTCAAGCGCTGCACACAGACATTCTCCACCGCGCCGTGGAGGGAATGTTGAGCGTCAGCCACAAAAGACCGCGGAAAATCTTCGAAGGCATCAACGACCCGGAACGGATGATCCGAGTGGTGAACGAGTTCTCCAACGTGGCGGCGTGCGCACCTGTGCTGGAGGGAAACGCGGCGTTGGCGACCGATTTTCGGCAGGAGGTGTTCCGGGTGCAGGGGATCGACATGGCGTTGCACTTGAAGGCTTCATCGTTGCGGGAGCAGATTGTGGATGGCAGCATCGAGGATTTCCAACTGAAACCGTTTGGTTTGATTCTCGGCTATGAACTGGCCGACAAGATGCGAACGAAGGCGGGACAGGATGTGGGACTGATCGGGCCGGACGGCGAACATCGGACATTCCGGGTGTGCGCAGTGTTTCAAACGGGCAATCTGTTTATTGATGAGAAGTATGGATACATCCACCTGAAAGCCGCGCAAAGTCTGTTGCAGAGACCCTACGGTGTGTCGCACCTGATGGTGAAATTGCGCGACCCGTCCCGCGCGCAGGCGTTCGCAGCCCACGTCGAGCAGTTGTTCCAGCACCGTGCGCGAAGCTGGCAGGATCGCGAGCGAGGCAGCCTGCAGATCTTCAGGCTGATCCGCATCTCGGCAGCAATCACCGTCTCCACGATCATCCTGCTGGCCGGATTTGGCATTTTCAACATCCTGACGCTGATGGTGATGGATAAGGTGCGCGAAATCGCCGTACTGCGCTCGATGGGCTACCGGCGCGGGGACATCAGCGCCATCTTCCTCTGGCAGGGTTTTCTGGTGGCGTTGATCGGCTCGGTGTTAGGCTGTGTGTTGGGAGCAATCTTGACGTATGGCATTTCTCAGATTCCGGTGGACATCAGGGGCTTTCTGAGCACCAAGCGGTTTCTCGTGCACTGGAACATGACGGATTATTGGGCGGCGACGGTCATCGCTTTTGTGGCGATATTTCTGGCCAGCTATTTTCCATCGCGCCGCGCCGCGCGACTGGCGCCGGTGGACATTCTTCGGGGGTCGGGCCAATGAACACCAATGCCACCCCGAACGCATCCACGGCCGATGTCCCGTTGCTGTGCAGCGACATCCATCGTTATCTGGGCGAGGAAGAGTCGCGCGTGCATGTGCTGCGCGGCGTCTCATTGCAGCTCCGGCCGGGCTGCGTGCACGCCATCGTAGGGCCATCGGGTTGCGGCAAGAGCAGCCTTCTCTACGTTATGGGACTGCTGGATCGTCCGGATGGCGGGCGCATCGTGCTCAGCGGCGAGGCCGTCGAGGGCTTGACCGATGATCAAGTATCGCACCGCCGCAACGAGCACATCGGATTCGTGTTCCAATTTCATTTCTTAATGCATGAATTCACGGCGCAGGAAAACGTGATGATCCCGATGCGCCGGCTCGGCAGGCTCAGCACGCGGGAGATGGAGGAGCGCGCCGCGATGTTGCTGGAAATGGTGGGCCTCGGCGACAAGATCCGGCGCAACAGCCAGCATCTTTCCGGGGGCGAACAACAACGAGTGGCCATCGCCCGGTCCCTGGCCAACGACCCGCAGGTTCTTCTTGCCGACGAGCCGACGGGCAATCTCGACACCGCCAGTTCCGAGCGCGTGTTTCATTTGCTGACAGATCTGGTGCGACGGCAGAAGAAAGCGCTGCTGTTGGTGACGCACAATCCGCAAGTGGCGGGGGCCAGCGACTGGATTCACGAAATGAAAGACGGCCAGTTGATCGAGTGCAGCGCAGGCCGTCCGCAGTAAGCCGGTGCGATTACATCACGTCGGCAAAGGCGCGTTTGGTCCGCATGAAGAACGCGTAGCCAGCGGACAGCGTAACCAATCCGATGGCGAGCATCAGCAAATAACGCGGCCAGGAAGGCGCAACTCCCCATAGCAGCGCATTCCGAGCCTGGTCCGCTGCAACGGCTAGGGGGTTCAACAGGAACAGCGACAGGTACTCCGGCGGCACTTTGCTGGGGGAATAGAAGATGGCACTGGCAAACATCAGGACGGTTAGAAAGACAGGCACGATCGAGTTGATATCTCGGACGAAGACGCCCAAACTTGCGAGAAACCAGCCCGCACCGAGACAGATGAGAATCAGTGGCAGCACAATCAATGGCAGGTAAAGCACGGTGAGCGGGATGGCACCGTGGGCGAGCAGCAGTCCAGCCAGCAACGGAACCAAACTGATTGCCATTTGCGCCAGTGCCGCGCCAACGACTGAAACACAGAGGATTTCCAACGGAAACACGACCTTGGTAACGTAGTTGGGATTGGCAAGCACGAGCATTGGCGCGCGAGAAAGACACTCGGAAACAAGATCAAACACGGTCAACCCGCAAAACAGCGCCAGCGCAAAATCAAGTTTCGATTCCTGAGGCGAGTTACCGAGTGTGGACCGGAAAATGTACCCGAACACAACAGCATACACGGCGAACATTGCCATCGGACGAACCAGCGATCCGAGCAGGCCCAGATACGAGCCACGATAGCGCACCAGCAGATCGCGCTTGGCAATCTGGCGGATCAGTGGCCCTTGCTGGCACAAATGCCATGCAATCTCCCAGGGCGCGAGAAGCCGAAGGAGAGGAATTCTCTTGCCCGATGTTTGTGCTACAGGCAGCATCATTTGGACTTTCGGTGTATCATTTGGCAGAGCCATGGGAGAATTCAACGGAAAAAACGGCACGACATTGAGTTCTGAGACTGTCATCCAAGTTGAGAAGCTGTCCAAGGTCTATACGATCTGGTCCTCGCCCGCCGCGCGTTTGCACGGTCCATTGCTGGGGCGCGTCGGACAGTTGCCATTCCTGCCGTCAGGTGCACGGCAGTTCTTCAAACGTCTCTCACACGAATCATTCAGGAACTTCTACGCACTGAACAATGTTTCTTTCAAGGTCCGAAAAGGCGAGAGCGTGGGTATCATCGGCCTGAACGGTTCCGGTAAGAGCACACTGCTGCAGATTATTGCAGGGACTTTGGAGCCGACGGACGGCTCGGTGGAAGTCAACGGCCGTGTGGCGGCACTATTGGAGCTTGGGAGCGGTTTCAACCCGGAATTCACAGGGCGGGAAAATGTGATCTTGAACGCAACCATCCTCGGTCTGCGCCCAGCGGAAATTGAGGAGAAATTTCCCGTCATCGAGGACTTTGCAGAAATCGGCGATTTCATGGACCAGCCGGTGAAGACCTACTCCAGTGGCATGCAGGTGCGGCTGTCGTACAGCGTCGCGACGGCGATGGCGCCCGACATTCTTGTCGTGGATGAGGCGCTCTCCGTGGGCGACGCATATTTCCAGCACAAGTGTTTCGCCCAGATGAGGAAGTTCCGGGAACAGGGAACCACGCTGTTGTTCGTTTCGCATGATCCTGCCGCGGTGAAATCGCTTTGTGACCGGGCCGTGTTGCTCGACGCCGGCGTCGTCGTGCGTGACGACACGGCAGACGCGGCGCTCGATTACTACAACGCTATCATCGCCAAACAGGCCGCCGACCATATGATACGCGAGTCGGAAGCGTTAACTGGCCGTACAGTCACGCGCTTTGGCACACGCGCCGCCACCATACACTCCGTCGAATTGTTCGACCGTGGCAATCCTGTGCGCGCTGTGCGTGTTGGCGCTTCAGTGGTTTTTCGGGTGCGGTTGAAGGTGAACGAACCCATCGAGGACTTGACCGTGGGCATCTTATTGCGGGATCGGCTCGGCAACGATGTTTTTGGCACCAATACTCATCATATGGGCTTGAGCCTCAAGATCGCGGCAGGAAAAGCGATAGCTGTGGATTTCGATGTGCCGGCGCTAAACCTCGGCGTTGGCCATTACAGCGTGTCGGTAGCCCTGCACTCCGGCGCAGCGCACGCCGAGAACAACTATGATTGGTGGGATCGGGCGCTGGTGTTTCAAGTTGTGCCCGGTTCGCAGGCACCATTCGTCGGCACGTGTTGCCTGCCAGTAAACGTGAACTGGTGCGAAGACAAGCAACCCACCGAGGCCTGACCATGCTCGAACCCAACAACACTGAAATCAATGTCGAGGCACTGATGGCCAGGGTGCGGGCTGAAGTGCAGCGGCGCGAAACTGATGGCATGTTACCGTCAATCCCGCCTGTTACGCTGCCGCCTCCGCATAATTTTTTGGAGATGCGGGTCGCGGAGGAAATACGCCAAGCCAGGCAGAAACACATCGTAAATGCGCATCTTCCCGAGTCCGCTCGCGGGCTGTTTCGCAGCCAAGGCAGTGTCAACATCCGGTTGATCCATGTAGTGGAAATGCTGGCGGAACAACTGGCCACCCTGCGGGTTGAGCAATCGAATGCGCTGAAGGCCGAGAAGGAGAAACTGGAGAACGAAATTGCGATTCTGAAAGGCGAAACCTCCTTGCAGCGACAGGCCCTGACGCGCCTGCTTGACGAGTTGAAGCGGCAGGATGACGTGCCAAACCATGAAACAGTCAAGGCAAGCGTTTCAGAGGCACATTCGCACAGTTTGGATGCCTTCTATCTGGCGTTCGAGAACCGGCATCGCGGGTCGCGCGAGGAAATCAAGAGTCGATTGAACGTCTATCTGCCATATGTGGCTGAGGCGGGGGTCGGCACAACGGACAGGCCGATTCTGGATATGGGTTGCGGCCGGGGTGAGTGGCTGGAGTTGCTGAAGGAGAACGGCTACGCAGGCCGGGGTGTGGACATGAACATCCCCATGTTGTCGGCCTGTAGCGAGATGGGGCTTGAAGTAATCAAGTCGGATGCCATGGCATACATACGATCGCTGCCGGACCGGAGTCTGGGAATGGTCACGGGTTTTCATATCATCGAACATCTGCCGTTTCGGGTATTGCTGGAGTTGATGTCCGAACTCTACCGCGTCCTGCAAGATGGCGGATTGGTCGTGCTGGAGACCCCCAATCCGGGCAACATCCAGGTGGGAGCCTGCAATTTCTATAACGACCCAACACATCGTCGCCCTCTGCCCAGCGCGCTGACAGGGTTTCTCGTTGAATACGCCGGATTCAAGAACGTGCGCACCCTGCTTCTGCAACCAGGCGAGGCTCCGTTCCCTGTCGGACCTACCTGCAGCCCGATGGTGCGGTGCTTTACCGAACATTTCTTTGCTCCACAAGACTATGCGGTCTTGGGAACCAAACCCGCTGCGGCCGTGCCTGAGCAAGGGGCAGACCGGCCACGCTGCGGGGCATGAATCATTCATCTTCCATGAAGCCGTTTGCCATCGTCATTTCCTGGTTTGGCCGCGATCTCCAAGGGGGTGCTGAAACACAAGCCTGGCAAATCGCCTCTCGGCTTGCGGCTCGTGGGCACGCAGTCGAAGTGTTGACGACTTGCTGCCACTCACACTCCGACGATTGGGAGATAAACCATCTGCCGCCAGGCCTGACTCGCGAGCCGGAAGGTTTTGCGGTGCGCCGTTTCCCCGTGACGGAGCGCAAATGGAAACAATTCAGGCGCGTCGCGTCGCAACTGCAAAGTCTGCCAAAGGCGGCCCTCAAACCAGGCGTGTCGCCGGTTAGTGCCGCCGATTCGACAATCTTCAGTCATGAACTGATCAAGTCACCCGCATTGCTGCGCTACTTGAAAGAACGCGGCGATGACTACAGTGCGTTTATCTTCATGCCTTATCTCTATGGGCCTGTGCTGCAGGGCCTGCCGCTCGTGGCGGACCATGGGTGGCTTCAGCCGTGTTTGCACGACGAATCCTACGCGTACCTTCCGGAGGTGGCTGCCATCTTTCGTTGCGCACGTGGCTTGTTGTTCAACAGTGAGGGCGAGATGGAGCTGGCACTACGGCTGTTTGGGCCAGGGATCTTCCACAAATCTACCGTTGTTGGCGAGGGTGTGGAAGTGCCAGTCGTCGAGCCGGGCGCGATTGCTTCGCCCCCCGCCGCGCTTGACGGTGCGCCCTACGTGCTGTGTCTGGGAAGAAGAGAGCCCGGGAAGAACTCATATCTGCTGTTGAACGCGTTTCGACAATTCAAAGCCGCGCACCCGGCATCACGGCTAAAACTCGTGTTTGCCGGCTCTGGCGTTCTCGAGTTGGGAGGCTCGGACGGACAGGTGCTGGATCTGGGCATAGTGTCAGAACACGACAAGCTAGCTCTTCTCGATGGCTGCCGCGCGTTGTTCCAACCGAGCGAGAACGAGAGCTTCTCCCGTGTGATCATGGAAGCATGGTTGCGCGGGCGGCCCGTAGCAGCGCACCGTAACTGTCTGGCTACAGCCACGGCTGTGCGATTGTGCGACGGCGGCTGGCTGGCGGCAGACGAGAAGGAGTGGAGCACGTTGCTTGCCGACATGGAGAGCCTTTCCAACGAAGTGCTTGCGGCAAAGGGCGCTGCGGGTCAGCAATATGCCCGCAAGGCGGCGGATTGGCAGCGCGTGATGGAACGCTACGAGGCGGTGTTATCGATCACGCCGCCGCGGGTGATCCTCGAACCGCGCACACCCCGGGTGATCCACCAAGTGCTGCCGAACTTGACGTATGGTGATGGCATCTCGAACTTCGCCCGTTGGACTCGAAAGCAATTACAGCAGGCCGGTGTATCCTCGGAGATTTTTGTTCTTCATATAGACCCGCGCGTTGCCAGCGAGTGTCATCAATTTCAACCCGGCTGCATCGCGCCACAAGACGCAATCATTTACCATCACAGCATCGGCAGCGAGTTGACACCTCATGTCGTGGCACACAAGGGGCCCAAGTGTCTTTTTTATCATAACATCACACCGGCAGAGTTCTACGCACCGTTCCATCCCAAGGTGACGGCGCTGTTGCGGCAAGGGCGCGAGGAGTTGAAATGGCTGTCCAGAAGCTTCCCATGCGCGGCGGGTCAGTCCGCCTACAACGCCCAAGAGTTGAGGGAGGCGGGGTTTGTGGATCCCATGGTCTGCCCGGCATGCGTGGACCCCGCACGCTGGAGCGAGGCGCCTGATTCCAAACTGATGGCGCGACTGCAACAAGGTCATACCAATGTGCTGTTCGTCGGTCGCATTTCGCCCCACAAGAAACAGGAGGATCTTCTCCGCGCATTCCAGGTCTATCTCCAGTTTGATCCAACAGCCGTGCTTCATCTTGTCGGTACGATTCCTGAAGGCGACCCATATGCTGCATACGTCCAACAAGCAGCGGAGTTGTTCGAATTGGGCGAGCGGGTGCAATTTACCGGCGCAGTCGACGAAAATCAGTTGGCGGCTTACTATCGGACAGCGCACTTGTTCTGGTCCATGTCGGAACATGAAGGTTTCTGCGTGCCGTTGGTGGAAGCAATGTGGCACGACGTGCCTGTGCTCGCGTATAACAACACCGCAGTCGGCGAAACGCTTGGTGCGGGAGGGGTATTGTTCAACCGGAAAGATCGGTTGAAGGAATTGGCGGCATTGGCATGGCTGTTGGTCAATGACAACGAACTGCGGCAACAAGTGATCGTGGCGCAACGCCGCCGCCGGACGTTCTGTGCGCCAGCAGCCGTGGCTGAGGCCTTGCAGACGCTTATCGGCAGGCTGTGTTAAGGCAATATGGGACACGACGTCTTGCGAAACGAAGTTGGTGTGAACCCGTATTCCACAACGCGATTACCGTGTTACAATCATCCTGCTGGGGAGGTCGAACCTTGTTGAAAGTCGCTTTTGTTGTCCAGCGTTGTGGTCGCGAGGTCAACGGCGGCGCCGAAGCCCACTGCCTCCAGATCGCTCAGCGAATGTCACGTCACTGGCAGACGGAAGTGCTAACCACCTGCGCACTCGACTACATGAGTTGGGCCAACCATTACCCGTCCGGTGAAGAATCCATTGACGGCACCACCGTGCGGAGATTCGCAGTCGATGCCCCACGGGACGTGGAAGCCTTCAACGAGCTGTCCAGACAACTGCACAGCCGCCAGAACCGCTGCAGCCTTGCAGAACAGGAGGCGTGGATGCGCGCCCAGGGACCGATGAGCCGGGATCTGGCGGATTTTATTGCGAACCATCGCAATGATTACGATGCTTTCATCTTCTTCACTCATCTCTATGCCACTACCTATTTCCTGCTCCCGTTGGTGAAAGACAAAGCCTGGCTGGCTCCGCTGGCACATGATGACTGGCTGATCCATTTCTCCATGTGGGATCGTCTATTCGCTTCGCCGCGAGGGGTGATTTTCAACACAGAAGAGGAACGCGATTTTCTTCGCAAGCGGTTCCGCAATGCGCTGCCGCCCGGACCTGTAGTCGGTGTGGGCATCGAGCCTCCTACAACCACCAACCCCGTCGCGTTTCGCCAGCGATACAAGCTGACGGATCCGTTTCTTCTTTATGTGGGCCGTGTCGATGCTTCAAAAGGTTGCGACGAATTGTTCGATTACTTTCAGCGCCTGTGTCACGCAGACCCAACGCCGCGCAAACTCGTGATTATTGGCCGGGAGGTAATGCCGATCCCACAACATGAACGCATCATTCATCTCGGCTTCGTGGATGACCAAACGAAGTGGGATGCGATGGCCGCCTGCGACTGGCTGGTGACTCCCTCGCGCTACGAGAGTCTCTCCATGGTCTTACTGGAGACGTGGGCCTCAGGCCGTCCAGCCATCGTTAACGGCCAATGCGAGGTGTTGATTGGCCACTGTCGCAAGGCCAATGCTGGCCTTTGGTACTCTAGCTATGAGGAATTCCGCGAAATTCTTTCATTGATTGATGGCCCGACCCGAAATGCAATGGGACGGCAAGGCGCGGCCTACGTGAGGGCAAATTACAGTTGGGAACAGGTGGAGAACAAATACCTCCATATCCTGAGAGGGGCTCTTGAAACCACGTAGAGAGGACATGCAGATCACCATCTGCCTTGCGCCAGGAAAACTGCATCACACCATTTGCTGCGGTCTGTCTTACTCAATCAGGTAGCAGGCCCTACGGAGAAGATGGAGCCAAACGCTTGCGGGCAACAGGATTGAAGAGAGCAAACGTGGTGTCAGGCAGATTCGTTCTCGATCCGTAGTGCGCAACATCCAAATCATAGTGGAAGCTGACGGTCGCACCTTCCGGAGGGACCCGGACCGGCAACACCACAGGCAGCAGCTTATCCCGCGGTGGGGGAGAAAAACTGAAGCGGGCATCTTTCGTTTGGATGGTGACCGTCGACTTGTTCCCATCCCAATCCGCCAGTTGAAAAGAGATGTCTGCCTCAACAACGTGGTTCGCTGTATTAACGAGCATCAGCGTGGAATCGTGCCCATGTGCCCGAACCACACGCCACTCGTTCAGTGTCTCAGGCCAGCAGAATCCAAACCCGTAATCCAAACGAGGGTTTTCGCAAGAATAGAAGGCATCGCGATTATTGACGAGGAAAGTGCTATGCAACCGGATGTTCTTGCCCTGAAGATGAAACGTAAACCTTTTGGCAGAGTCGAAGGCAATGCGATTGGGCACCTCAACGGCACGACCGCCACTCTCATCCTGAAACACGAGAATCCTGTCGCAGTGGCTCCCAAGCTCGAATGCATGGAGAAAGATATGGGCCTCATCGCCAATGACACGAACCGGTTCTGCATGGTCCTCCACAATCTGCAGATTCATGGCACGGGCAAAAAGCAGGCATGTTTCGGACCAGGCGTGATTCGGGGAATATTTGAGGTAGTAACGGGGCGCGGACGAAAGTGTTTTGTCACCAAAGCGCGCCTTCATTTCCTCTTGCTCAGTGAGAATACTGATCTTCCTGCCCGTTTTGTAATGAACGTAGTCTCGCCAATAACCGGGGTAACTGCCGGCAATACCGCAGGTGCGAGTCGCGAGGCTGGGTGCGTAGATGATGCTTTCAGCAGGCAGCTCTCGAAACAGGTCACTCGAAAGAAAATCGTCCAAGAACTCCCACTTGTTGTGCGAATAGACCTTGCTGGCCACTTCAGCATCATTCCATGCGGAAAACCTCAGCGTGCCGGCAAAGACGAGCGCGGCAAAAACAATGGCTGTTGCGGCGCGAACCGGCCTCATACGAGTGATCGCCGTTAAATGACAAGCGAAAGCACCCAAGAGGAGGCATATCCCAAAGAAAGAGAAGTAGCTGGCCATGTACATATTGGAGCCTTCACGAACCCACCGCTGGTACTTCGGGGTCAGCGCGAAAAGCAGGTTGGGAAGGAAGATCAGGCACACGGCGGATGCACCGACGGCCATCCAAGTGGAAAGCGACAGTTTGATAGCAAAACGGCGCAGCAGAATCCAGACGGCACCCGCTGCAAGGGTGGCCCGCATCAACCATGCCGGCTCGTAATAGCGGAAGTTCCGCAGCCAATCAGCCAAAACCGGGAGGCCGTACAGTGGATTGAACGATTCTCCCTGAAAACTGGAGAAACGACGGATTTCGTCGGGAGTGTCGTAGTGGTAAAGGGGAAAATCCGACAGACTGAATGCGAGCAGGGTCCGGAAGAAATCCTTCCATCGGAAAGATGCGTCAAGGACGTTGCCATCATATCGTGAGGGACTATAGAGACGCCATGCTCCATAAACCAAAACCATGAGAAGGAGGAAGATGCCATGAAGAGACAGAGATTTGTATGATGTTGCCGGATGCCGGTAGAGGATCGGCAGGAAACAGAGACCCAGAACGTAGAATATCTCGCAGTAATTGAGCGTCACCAAATACAGGAAAGCGCTCAGAAACAGCAGCTTCGTTGACCCACGCTCGATTCCATAGTCATAGGTGATCAGCGAAAGAAAGAACACCGAGAGGGACACCGTGAAGATGAGCGGATAAGCCGTGATCAGATAATGCTCCCAATTGTCACAATGCAAGGTGGACCAAGCCAGCAACGAGAGCCAGGTAACCGCGGTGTTCCTTGCCAGTCGGTGGACCAGCCATCCAAAGAAGATGACGTTTGTGACAATCATCAGAAGCGAAAAGAACTTCGTCACAACCATCTCGCGACACGCATGAGCTCCAATGGCCGTAGGTCCATGCAGGGTCATATAAAATACCCGCCCGTGTTCCGCCGCTCGTTCGACGAAATCGCTGTAGGAAAGCGTGGCATTCTGCATGTCGTCGCAGGTCGCGTAGCCCGTGTTCAGGTAAGGCAGGAGGAAAGTGGCCAGCAGAATGGCTACAAGGGCGACGACACTTGCGCCGGGCAGAAAACGGGAATGAGGTTCTTGAATCAGCACACTTGCCGTGGGTTGGTCGGGAACAAATACCCATTTTGCACCGACGGAAAGTCTCCCCGCCAGCCAATCAAACCATGTTTTGAGCGATATCCACATGCCACGCTTTATCATTACCCAACCATGAATGCATTGTAGTGCCCGACCGCCGCCATACAAGATTGAATCCCACACACGCGCTATCGGACCCTTCTGGCTGTTTAGCCAGGGCAAAGGGCTTGACCGTGTTGCAGAAGACAGCATGATTATGGCGATGACTTCATTGCCCCCCCTTTGGAAACGCCCGATGTTCTGGCTCGTGTTCCTCGCTATTGCCAGCGTTACCAGCCTGTTTTTCTACCATTGGCGCATAGGGTATAATTCCGATAGCGCGATGATCGGCCTTATGGCCAAGAGCATCCTGGAGCGTGGCGAGCGTCCGATCTTTGTTTGGAGCGTGGGCTATCAGGGGATGTTACTGGAAGGTTATGCGGTGGCCTTGTGTTTCAAACTCTTTGGCATCAACCCGTGGGTCCTCAATATCTGGAACACGATTTGTCTTTGGTCGGTGTTTGTCCTTTTCTACTGGTGCGTGAAACGATGCACGGATATATCCACCGCGTTGTTGTCGGTATTGTTGCTGGCCGTGAGTGCAACTTCATTCTACACCCTTGCGATGCGAACCCAGCCCAACTACACGGAAACCTGCTTCTTTGGCCTCATTTTGATTGCGCTCAGTCAGGTATTCGTGCGGCGTTTCTACCTGAAAGGAGCCGGACCTGATCGAAGGACGATGCTTTGTGCTCTGGGGTTTGGGTTGGTAGGAGGTTTTGGAGCCTACACCTACGGGCAAATTCATTACTTCTTTGCCGCGATTGGGTTTCAGTGGTTGCTCATTTATGTGAGGGACATTCGTTGCGCCGGACGCGAAGCTTACACCGGCCTGCGGCGGCATCCCATGCTCCGTTGGGGGGTGTGGTGTTTCGTTGTTCTATTTGGATTTGGGGTCCTGTGCTGGATGACGGATTTCCACCGTGTCAATCTGATCGGAATACGCTTGCGCTGGAGGCCGCTCAGCTTGATGGGGTTGAGCGCGGTTGTTTTTGCAGTTTGCGCCGCTCATGATGTGTGGGTTCGACATGGGAATCGGATTCGTGAGCTTTGGCGCGAGGCGGTAGTCGTCACTGCGGGTTTCCTGGCAGGCTACTCGCCAGCCTTGGTTTATGTCTGGATCCAACACGGGACACAAGTGCCGCGCATGGAAATCACCGAGACGTTCGAGTTCTTCAAGAATATCAAGATCGCGCTGTTCTTCGCACCGTCTTTCCTGAACCTCTCAACGGGTTCGGTCATGGGTGTGGCATTGGTGGTTGCAGTGTCATTCGTGTTGTTGAGTTTCATTTATTTGACCTGCCGCGAAGCGGTTAGGTTCACGCAAGGACGGAGCGAGGCAGATACCATCCTGAAACTTAATCCTCTTGTATGGTTGCCGTGGATGGTGCTGCCGATGTTTCTCGTTGCCAAGGCGGTTGTGGATCCGTGCTCGGCGCGCTACCTATTCGTGCTCATTTTTTACTCGGCGGTCGCAATGAGTGTTGTTGTCTTGTGGTTGCTGCGACGAGGAGGCGCCTTGCGAATTTTTGGGGTGCTGTTTCTAGTCTCGTTCCTGTCCAACAACGTGATCTCGCTAGGCAAAGCGATCCAAACCAGCCAGCACACGAAATTTGAAGGCGAATGTGTCATTCCGATTCTCAAGGAATTCAACCTCAAGTATGGCTACGCTGACTACTGGCACGCCTACGCGGTTACGTTCTTCACCAACGAAGATTTCATTCTTGAGCCGATTTACAGCAACTACTCGCCTCACTACGGTCCGCTTGTCAAAGCCCAGCGGCGGGTGGTGTATCTCGACAAGGAACCGCCGCGGTTTGTGCCGACAGTTGATGGAATAGTCGAAATTTACGGCATTCCGTATCGGGTGATCAACAGCCGGCGAAGCGACGGATTGGTCGTTTATGTAATCGAGAAGCTCGTTGACGGCGCCTGACTCATGTCGAGTTTTCGACCGGTTTCAAAGTCAAAAATGGGGAACTTGCGGACACCCCACTTGTGCAAAACGAATTGCAGCGTCGTTTTCAACACGCCCCAACCGTAAACGCAACTGCGCCAGAAGTTGATAGAAGACGCACCCTCGAAGTAACGTGCCGGACAGGTGATCTCCCCAATGGTCAGGCCTGCCATAGCAACCTGCGCCAGCATTTGGTTATCAAAAACGAAATCATCGGAGTTTTCCTCGATCGGGATGCTTCGCAAAACCTCCGCGGAGAAAGCACGGTAACCGGTATGATACTCAGCGAGTTTCTGCCCCATCAGAAGATTTTGAAAAACCGTCAGCAGGCGGTTCGCTGCATACTTGTAAATTGGCATCCCTCCTTCGAGCGCCCCCTTGCCCAAGATGCGCGATCCCAGCACGACAGGAAACAGCCCATGCGCGATCAAGTAGCACATCGAGTGAATAAGCCGCGGAGTGTATTGGTAGTCTGGATGCAACATCACCACAATGTCGGCACCCGCGTTTAGGGCGGCTCGATAGCAGGTTTTCTGATTGCCGCCGTAACCGCAGTTCTTCGGATGGCGTATCACCGTGACAATACCGAGAGTTCTGGCTTCGTTGCTTGTCCTGTCTTCCGAGTGGTCATCAACGAGAATCACATCATCCACAATGTCGAACGGAATTTCAGCGTGAGTCCGTGCCAGTGTGTTCTCTGCGTTGTAGGCGGGCAGCACGACAACAACTTTTTTTCCCAGAACCATGGACTAGTGTCTCAGTGTTTTACGGTTTCCAGTCAAGCCCTTTCACTGGACGCGTGAGCACACATGGAGAACTGCGCAGTAGTGCCAGAACGAACTTTCATAACACGACCGCGTGGTGTGGCTGCTCTGAAATACCGGCAGCCGTGATTTGTTCCGGTTGGGTTGGAACCGGCGAAAACAGTTGATTACCGTGCCGTGACCGTTGCGTGCCAGAGGAACCTGGTGGCATCAGGGTTGCTGCGTTGTGGCAGACGGAAGCGGATGATATTGCTGGTCGCCCGCACGGGCGCAACTGGCTCGCCATCGAGTGCCAGTGTGAGCTTGCCGGTCATGTGAGATGGCAGTTCCACCGCCACGTCGCTGGCCGGCACAGCATAGACCCACACGTCGGCACGATGGGCGTTGTCCTCAGCAACGAACGACTCCCCTTCCCCGCCGTCAGTTGTGGAAGTGCGACCATCCAAGCCGCCGACGATTTGCAGATTTGCCGCGACGATGCCAGGCGCGGTTGCGCGGAAACCGAACGCCGGCAAGGCAACCGTGCCATTTCGTGACGTGACGGCTTTGGGTGACGGACCAAGGTTGGCGATGATCTCGACAGGACCGTAGGTGGCGCGAATGATGCCGTCGTCGTCGCGCGTTGGCTGCGCGCCACGTTCATGAACGAACGTCTTCATCGGCTCACCGACGTAGCGGGCAACGACGGATTTTTGCAGACGGTCAAGCCAGCGCAACCACTCGCGTGGCCCGTCACGATCCAGTGCGGAAGCAGCGATGCGGCAGCTCAGCCCGTAGCCGAGCGCAAGCGTCCATGCGAGTGTCTCGCGATTGGTGACGAACTGACCGAGGTCGTGATGCACAAACGAACACTTGTCGTGGGCGATGATCTGCGCCAGCGGGAAGATATCCCACGTTGCCGGAGAGTACTCGTGTTTCATCAACCGCCGCCATGACGGTCCTCCCTCGGTCGGCACGATGCCCCACGTCATGCCGCAGAGTTGTGCCTCGTGGTTCGCCGCGCGATCCCAGCCCGACTCGGTCGAGAGAGGTTTTCTGGCGGCATCTTCGGCGACTTGCGAAAGCAAACCATCGGTGTAAGCAAACGGCGTGGGCGAGGCGGGGTTGGTATCGTAGCGCCAGCCGCGTGCGCCACATTGATCTTGGAACAACATGTCCACGGGGTAATCCTCGCTGAACTGCCGCACTGTTTCGCGATTGGCACGCTGCACCGCCGGATGCCAGTGGCAAATTGTCCAGCCGTCATTGCCGGGGTTGCCATATCGCTCGTAGCTGGGTTTGCCCTCCAGAGATCGCAGCAACGGCGCGTCCCCTTCGCGCTCGAACGTCGGTCCCTTCGGATGATCGCACCACCACGTGGGATTCGTGTAAGGCATCACCAGATGGCCGAGCGCGTGGCAGCGGTCGAAGAACTCCCGGAACTGTGCCGGTGTGCCGAACCTGGAGTGCGGCGGCAGATGGTCGGGATACTCCTTGTCGAAGCCGCCCTTGAGGTAGTCGGCGAAGTGGACAAGCGCGGGCACGGGTAGCTTGCCGATGTGCTCCAGTTTCTCGACGCAGTTGCCACCGTAGTAAACCAGCACGGCCTTCTTGAACTTCGCCAGCACGTCGGCCGGCATCTTCTCGTCAAGCCGGCGACTAATCTGATTTGCGTCGCAGTAGTCGCGTAGCGATTCCTCGGCTGATTTGCCTGCAACGAGCCGCACGACCGGCGTGCGCCAGCTTTGTCCCTCCGCGACGAATGTGCCGAACGAGCGCTCGCACCAACCACCGCGTTCGTCACCGCCGCAGCCGAGCTTGCCGGGAACGAAACTGGCGTTGGGGTCCTTCTTAGCAGCCCACGGCGGCCAGCGCATCGGCTGCACGCCGTAGAGCGACACCGCCCCGGCGCGCGTATCGAGATGCATGAAGTCGGCAAACGCCGGCGGATACGGCTGGTTGAGATTCATCCAACGCACCGGCCGCAGCGCCGCGTGGAACGGATAGCCGCCGACCTCGAACCAATGGCCGCCGCCGCGGACGAACTTGCCGATGGCCGCGACCGCCGCGGGCAAGCCATCGTCGCTTGCGGCAGGCAACCCTTCACCGTAGGGATTGACGATGGCAAGGAACCCGGGAGAACCAAGCGCCTCCAGCATCTCGCGTGGCGAACGCAACTCCACGAATGTCAGTTTACCGTCGGCGACAGCTTTCGATTCACGCAGCGCCACGACCAAATCGTGAATAACAATTGCGGCGCCACCGCCTCGCTGCGGCCCGGAGGCAAGGGAAACGATACCAAGCTTGGCGCGGCCCTCGACGGGTTTTACAGCAATTTTCTCAGCCACTGCCTTGATCATCGCGGTGACGAGACGCTGTTCCCTGTCTCCCACGAACCCGCCGACACGCCAGAGCAAACCTGCGCCGCCGAGATGACTTGCGGAGACATAGGCGCCGTTCTCCGAGTCAGCGAGCACGAGATCAGCCTGCCCTTTGGCGGGCGCGCGGTTGACGGTCGCCTGTGCTCCCTCGATGCGCCGGGCGAGGCCGGCGCCAAACCACTCACGGCCTTCGGGCGTGACGCGCAATGTCACCGGCGCATCGTGGACGTCGCGCATACGGAGCGAGCCGCCGTAAAGGCTGATGTAGCCGCGTGAGCCGGCAGTGACGTATCTCCAGCCAGCCGGCTCGTCTTCGGATTGAAGCTTGAAAAACGCAGGCCGCAGCGCCATGCCGACACCATGGTTGCCATCGGAGGAGCAGACGAAGCGGTCGAGCATATCGGGATTGAAGCACAACCGCGCCGGCACCGCAAAGTCGAGCAGTGTCTTCTTTGCAGGCAGGACTTCAGCAATGAACTCAATTCCGCCGCTGCCGCCGGTTGCGGTAACCGTGACAGTGAGTTCGTCACTGCGAAAGCGAAGGCGGAGCGAGTTGGCCTTTGTGTCGCGATCACACGTGAAGGCGCAGTCGGTGGCACAAAGTTCACTTCCATCACGAAACCGCGCCCGCCACAAGCCGTGTTCGCCGCCGGCACAAATGGAGCCGGATTTGCCGCGTTGTTTGACGGTGAGAATCGAACCATTGCTCGCACTGAAACTGATTGTGCAGGAACCGCCTTTCAGCGTGATGGCGCTGCCATGCGGTTCATCGGCCGCCGCGAAGACGCCGCATGCGCACAGGACTGCAGCGGCAGTGGTGAGTTGTCGAAACGAAAAATCCATGCACTGCTCTT
>CAZGGF010000304.1:0-2148 GCA_964524715.1 uncultured Verrucomicrobiota bacterium
CTGCGTTCAGCGGCCCAGCCAATCCCTGCAACAGCAGGCCCGTAAACCCAATGATCGAGTTCAGCGGCGTGCGCAACTCGTGGGACATGGTGGCGAGGAAGGCGGACTTCAATCGATCAGCCGCTTCAGCGCGATCCCGCGCTTCAGCGAGTTCGGTGGTACGTATCAGGACGCGCCGCTCCAGACTGGCCTGTGTGGCCCGCAACTCTTCCTCAACCAGTTTGCGCGACGTGATATCCGAACCGATGCTCAGAATCTCTGACACATGACCCTGGGAGTCGTGCACCACCTTGTTCGTCCACGCGATCCAGACGCGATCGCCATTGCGACGCGTGTTCTCATTGACGTTCTGCTCAAACGCCGTCGGGTTCGCGCAAATCTCATCCATCAGCTTGGACAGATCACGGGTCGTGGTCTCGGTTTCCGGAACAATGGTTCCCACCACGTGACGGCCGCGAATTTCTTCCTCCGTGTAACCGAAAAACCGCTGGCCAAATTCATTCAGGAAGAGAATCTGTCCGTCGCGCGTCCAGCGCAGGATGATGCTGTTCGCGTTCTCGACCAACTCACGATATTTCTGTTCGGTTTCGCGACGCGCCTTCTCCGCCTGCTTGCGCTTGGTAATGTCACGAACGATCGCTTGCAGCATCGTTTCTCCACCGAGTTCAATGCGATTCAAGCTCACCTCGGTCGGGAACGGGGTCTGGTCCAGCCGACAATGCTCCCACTCGAAAAACTGATGCCCTTCAGTCATGGCCAGATGTATCTTCTCCATGGCCTTTTCCCCGGATGAACGCCCGTCGGGTTGCATGGGTGGCGAGAAGCTGTAGGGTGAAGAGCCAAGGATCTGCTGTCGGCTGCAACCGAACATCGTCAGTGTGCGGGCGTTGCAGTCAATGAACCGGTCGTGCCGCATCAACATAATGGCGTCGTTGGCGGTGTCGAACAGCGTGCGGTGTTTGAGTTCGCTCTCGCGCAACCCCTGCTCGATGAGCTTCCGCTCGGTCACATCCCGCACAACCTCGATGCCGCCACAACGGCGGCCTTTTCGGTCAAACAGCGGCGCCGCAACGCCCCAAAGATGCGCTCCTTGTCCGCCCCGGAGGCGCGGGATAAAGGCTTCGGCGTAGATGGTAGTACCCTCTCGCTTGACGTATTTGTAACCGTCCTCCACCTCTGCCTCAGACAGGTCCAACAGATCAATCAGGATCGGATGCCGCTTGCCATAGAATGCCTCCGCATAGGCATAGTCTCCCTGGCCCAATAGCGATTCCTTCTTCACGCCAGTCATAACCTCACAGGCGTGATTCCAAGCGATAAGCCGCTTGTTCTGGTCGATCACGAAAGTGGCATCGGGCAGGAACTCGATGATATCGGCAAGCCGTTGCTCAGCCGCCTGTGTTGCCGACTCTGTCTGCTTGCGGGTGGTGACGTCCGTGGCCACGCCGTCCCACACGACTTGTCCGTTGGACACATAGCGCGGGCGCGAGCACATCTGCACCCACCGCCACTGTCCATCAGGGATGCAGATGCGTATCTCGATCGTAAAATCGGTCATGCTTTGGAGACTGGCCGCTGTCGCCGCTTGCATGGCCTCGACATGTTCCGGAGCGATCTGACGGTGCAGCAGCTCCGCATCGCGTAACGCGTCGGACACTTTCACGCCGTGCAACCGATCCACTCCCGCGCTAAGGTAAAGAAACCGCGGCGTGCCATCCGGCTCAACCGTGTATTGATAGACATAGCTGTCGGGGAGGTTGTCGCCGAGCAAACGCAAACGCTCCTCACTCTCGCGCAAGGCCGTTTCGGCCTGCTTCTGCTGTGCACGAATGCGCAATGCCACAATCCCATACGCCAGGTCATCGGCCAGTTCGGTCAGCAGCTTTGTTTCCTCCGGGTCAAAAGCGTCCGCCTTGACCGAATAAATACTCAGCGCGCCCAACACATGGTCGCCGGTCTTGAGCGGCAACACCAGGGAGGAAGCGTAGCCGCGTTTGATCGCCTCGGCCCGCCACGGCAAGTCTGTGATTTTTTTCATGCAAGGCTTGCAGGTCCGTGAGCGGAATCTAAGCTCGTGGGCATCATGAAGGTTCACGAAACCCAACACCCTCTGGTTGAAACGAGCTTGTCGAGGGCTGCGCTGCCGGA
>CAZGGF010000305.1:0-5613 GCA_964524715.1 uncultured Verrucomicrobiota bacterium
CGTGAAACGCGCCGTCATCCTCCTCAGTTTGTTCTGCTGTATCTCGCTCTGGGCGACGGAGGTCATTCCGCCGAAACCACCGAAATACTTCAATGACTTTGCGGGCGTCGTGCCGGCGGCTAAGGCGCATCAGTTCAACGAGCAACTCGTCAGCTTCGAGCGCGATACATCCAACCAGATTGTCGTGGCGGTTTTCTCGAAGCTGCAAACCGACTCATCGCTCGAAGACTACGCGAACCGCGTGTTCAAGGCCTGGGGGGTCGGGCAGAAGGGACGCAACAACGGCGTGGTGCTCTTCGTTTTCATCGGCGACCGAAAGATGCGCATCGAGGTGGGCTACGGTCTCGAAGGAGCGCTGCCGGACGCGATCTGCAAGCGGATCATCGCCAACGAAATCACGCCGCGCTTCCGCCAACAGGACTATGCCGGTGGTCTCGGTGCCGCGATCAATGCAATGATCGCCGCCACCCGCGGCGAATACAAGGGCACGGGCCGCACAGTGGCTGAGCAGCAGGAGGGCAGCACCTTGCTAGGGCCTGTGGTCATTCTGCTTATTCTTCTCCTCGTCGTGTTCGTGATCAGAGCGGCGATTCCCCTGCCTCGCGGCAGAGTCTATGGCGGAGGTGGCCACCGGAGCAGCGACTGGTCATGGTGGGATTGGGGGTCCGGCAGTGGCAGCGGTGGCGGAGGGTGGAGTTCGGGAGGCGGCGATTTTTCCGGTGGCGGTTTCTCGGGAGGAGGCGGCTGCTCTGGCGGAGGCGGGGCAAGCGGGAGTTGGTGAACCATGACCGCGAACGAGTTTCTCAATCAACTACGCCACGACGAGATCGTCGCGGCCATCCGCGCGGCTGAGATGGGCACTTCGGGAGAGATACGCGTCTTCGTTTCGCACAAGGAGATCGAAGACGCGCTCATCGCCGCGCAGTGCGAATTCGAAAGGCTCGGGATGCGGCGAACGAAACACCGCAACGGCGTTCTTATCTTCGTTGCGCCGCGCACGCGGAAGTTCGCCGTGATTGGCGACGCCGGGATCCACGCGCACTGCGGTAATATATTCTGGCGCGAGGTCGCGGATGAGATGTCAGTGCGTTTCCGCGAGGGCGAGTTCACCGCCGGCATCATTCACGGCGTGCGGAAGGCCGGGGAGCTTCTCAGCAAGCATTTTCCGCACGAACGCGATGACCGCAACGAACTCTCCGACGAGGTCGCACACGACTGAACTGCTGGAGACTGTTCGCGTATCCCCTGCGTCGGTGCAGTCGCGTGACTGGATCGATATTGCCACGACGGAGCGCGGCAAGAGCATCTGTAACCACAACTGCGTCACCAATTTTCATCAAACTTGACGCCCTCCGCCTCCTCGTGAAGGTGGTGGTTGAGAAACAGGCGGGAAAAAAGGCACGGCAGATCTTGTCGCGTTCGCGGTTCTGCTGCGCATCCTGCCTGTCCATCGTGCTTTGCCCGAGAAATGGCCGCATGGGCGGTCAAGTGAACGGGCGACAGGCGGACCCTCTTCCCCGGGTTTTCGAAATTTACCTTGCGTGACTTCAGACGTGTCCGCTATGTTCTGCGCGGTTTGAAACACCTTTAAGTCCGGTCCGGTGAGACCGGGAAGGCACTATGACGAAGCTCGAAGTTCATGTACGCCGTGCGGCCGCGACCTTGTGTCGGGGCGGCACGGTTTTTTTGTGCCTATGAAACATACCTGTGTAATGGATGCGGTGGCTATGGATCGGGCGCTGACGCGCATGGCGCACGAGATTGTGGAGCGTTCGGAGGACATTGGGAAGATCGCGCTGGTTGGAATCCAGGGCGGTGGCGTGCGGCTGGCGCAGCGTCTTGCCGACAAGCTCAAGGCGATCGTCGGCAAATCGGTGCCATGCGGCATGCTCGACATCACAATGCACCGCGATGACCTCTCACTACGCAAAAATCCCCCCGTCGCGCGCCAGACGAACATCCAGTTCGATGTGACCGGCAAGCATATCATCTTCGTGGATGACGTGCTTTATACCGGTCGTTCCACTCGCGCAGCGATGAGTGAGATTACTGATTTCGGCCGGCCGGCTCGCATCCAGCTTGCCGTGCTGGTCGATCGCGGCCATCGCGAACTGCCAATCCGGGCCGATTATGTCGGCAAGAACATCCCGACGTCGAAAGAACAAAAGGTCCGCGTCCACGCGGACGAGGTGATTGTCGAATGAACTGGAACCGCAAAGACCTCATCGCCATTCAGGATCTCCAGCCAGAGGAGATCGTTCACATCCTCGACACGGCGCTGACGTTCGAGGAAGTCGGCCAGCGAGACGTAAAGAAGGTGCCCGCGCTGCGCGGCAAGACGCTGGTCAATCTCTTCATCGAGCCGAGCACGCGCACCCGCACGAGTTTCGAGCTTGCGGCACACCGGCTTTCGGCCGACATCGTCAATATCACCGCCACCGCCTCCAGCCTCACCAAGGGGGAGACGCTCAAGGACACGGCGTTGAATCTCCAGGCGCTGCACGCCGATGTCATCGTCATCCGCCACTCAGCGGCGGGCGCGGCGAAGTTCCTGGCTGAACGACTCGATGTCTCGGTGATCAACGCCGGTGACGGCGCGCACGAACACCCGACGCAGGCCTTGCTCGATGCGTTCACGATCCGCCAGAAGAAGGGGCGCATTGCCGGCCTGAACGTCACCATCCTCGGCGACATCCTCTACAGCCGCGTGGCGCGCTCCAATATCCACTTGCTGACCAAGCTGGGCGCACGTGTCACACTCGCGGGCCCCAGCACTCTGGTGCCGCGTGTGTTCGAGCAACTCGGTTGCCGCGTCTGTTACAACATCGAAGAAGCCATTGCTGACGCTGATGTCATCAACCTGCTCCGCATCCAGCACGAGCGGCAACGGCAGACGATGTTTCCCAGCATCGGCGAATACGCCACCATTTTCGGCCTGACAAAAGAGCGGTTCGCCCGCACCAAGCCCGACGCGTTGATCATGCACCCGGGACCGATCAACCGCGGGGTGGAAATTGACAGCGACCTGGCGGATTGCAAACGCAGCGTAATCCTGCAACAGGTCTCGCACGGCCTTTCGGTGCGGATGGCAGTGCTTTACCTGTGCGCCGGCGCACAACACGGGGAGGAAGCAGCATGAACGACCTGACGATTCGCAATGGACACGTGATTGATCCCGCCAACAAGGTGGATGCGGTGCGCGATGTCTTCGTGCGCGGGGGAAAGATAGCTGCCGAGCCAGCTCCCGACGCGCCGATACTGGACGCGAAAGGCCTCGTGGTGACACCGGGTCTGATCGACATCCACGTGCATCTGCGCGAGCCGGGCCGCAGCGACAAGGAAACCATCGAGACCGGCACGCGCTGCGCCGCCTGCGGCGGATTTACCAGCGTCGTCTGCATGCCAAACACCTCCCCGGCTGCGGACAATACCGGCACCATCGCGTTCATCAAACAACGCGCAGCGGCGGTCGGCAGCGTGAACGTTCTGCCGGCCGGCGCCATCACGAAGAACATCGAAGGCGCCGAGCTGGCGCCGATTGGCTCGCTCAAACGCGCCGGCGTCGTGGCGATCACCGATGACGGACACTGTGTGCAGAATAACGAACTGATGCGGCGTGCGCTGGAATACGCGAAGATGTTCGATCTGCCGCTGATGGATCATTGCCAGGACAACAACCTCGTCAGCGACGGTGTGATGCATGAGGGGTACTGGAGTCATCTGCTCGGCCTGAAAGGCTGGCCAAGCGTTGGCGAGGAAATCATCGTTGCGCGCAACATCATGCTCGCGGAACAGGTGGACTGGCACATCCATTGTCAGCACCTGAGCAGCGCCGGCAGCGTGCACCTCGTACGGGAAGCGAAGATGCGCGGCGTGAAGATTTCCGCCGAAGCATGCCCGCATCATTTCACACTGACCGACGAGAAATGCCAGGGCTACGACACTAATTTCAAGATGAGCCCGCCGTTGCGAACACAGCGCGACGCAGAGGCGATCCTAGAAGGTCTTGTCGACGGCACGATCGAGGCCATTGCCAGTGATCATGCGCCGCACTGCGCCTTTGAGAAGGAAGTGGAATTCGACAAGGCGCCGTTTGGCATCCTAGGACTAGAAACAGAGTTGTCGCTGTCGCTGATGGCACTGGTCCACAGGAAATTGCTGACGCTGCCGCAGCTCATCGAAAAGTTCACGACCGGTCCGGCCCGATTGCTGCGGTTGAACAAAGGCACGTTGTCGGTTGGTGTCGATGCGGACATCACGGTGATGGACCCGGTTCGTGAGTGGGTCTATGACGTGAACCAAACGGCGAGCAAATCGCGCAATACACCGTTCCACGGCTGGTCCCTGAAGGGCAAAGCCGTGGCGACCATCGTCGCTGGCCGCATCGTGCGGCAGGAAAAGTGATGTGAAGACATTGATCGGCCATCTTTTTGCCGCGGCGGCCGGAGCGTTGCTCACGTTGCTGTGGTTGAGCCAGATGACGCACCGCGAGATCAGCCAGGATTTCGCCGCTGCCGAGATCAAACGCGTAGCGAAAGCGTTTTCGGCCGAACAAGTGATCATGTTCAACTACAAACACAAGCGGTCGGACCTGATCAGCACGGCGCAGGTGTCGATTCTGGGCAAGGCGCGCGTGTTTGCCGGGTTCGATCTGTCCAAGCATCTGCGCGTCATCGTGGACCAGAAAAAACGGCGCGTGACCGTGGAACTTGGGCAGCCGGAGATTGTCGGCGTGGATGTGTTCGACCAGGCTTATCAATATGAGAAGGACTGGCTGTGGAACCGGTTCTCGGAAGAGGATCGGGATTCCATCGCGCGCGGCATGCGGCAAAGCGTGCTGCAGCAGGCGGGGGCCAGTTCGTTGTTGCGCGAGGCGCGTGACAGCATGAGGGATTTTCTGACCGCGATGATGCGCGGTCATGGCTATATCGCGGATGTGCAGTTCGTCGGCATGGAGCCGGCACCGCAATCGAAAGGATAAATGGACGCAGTTTTGGCACTTGAAGATGGTCTTGTGTTCCGGGGGCAGGGATTTGGCGCCTCCACGTCGGCATGTGGAGAAGCGGTTTTCAACACTTCAATGACCGGTTATCAGGAGATTCTCACCGATCCGTCTTACAAACGACAGATCGTGACGATGACCTATCCGGAAATCGGCAACTACGGCTTCAATACGCTCGACGTGGAGAGCTGGCAACCGCATGTCGCGGGCTTTGTCATCCGCCAGCTCAGCCCCGTTGCGTCGAACTGGCGCACCGAGTTCACACTCGACGGATACATGAAGAAGTACAAGCTCCCCGGCATCCAGGGTGTGGATACGCGCAGGCTCACCAAGCATCTGCGCACACGCGGGGCGATGAAGGCCTTCATCGCCACCGAGCCGATCAGCGACGCCGACGCCGTCAAGCGCGCAAAGGAATGGAAGGGCATCGTCGGCGTGGACTATGTCGTCGAAGTCACGCACAAGAAACCGTTTCATTGGGAAGGTTACGGCCAGTGGAGCGCGAACTGGGACATCCCGCGTGGCGCCACGCTGGACGAAACACGAGCCGCGAAAGGCGAAACAGGATTATTCCAAGGCATGTTTGATGCACTGCCGGCCCCGGATTATCG
>CAZGGF010000306.1:0-6767 GCA_964524715.1 uncultured Verrucomicrobiota bacterium
CGGGCGGCAAAGTCGGTGACCTTGTAAGCCGGGACGACGTCGCGAGCCTTGGCGATCTAATAGACCGATTCGGCGTAAAGGAAGATGCCAAGATAGACCGCCACGATGCCGAGGCAGATGACCGCCAGCCGGTTGCGGCAGAACTGCCGCCACGCGGTGCTCCAGAGCGTCTGGGGCTTCGCGGCGAGCGCGGCTGAGTTGGCGGCGGTGTCGGTCATTGCAGTCGGATGCGCGGGTCGGCCCACGTGTAGCAAAGGTCGGTGATCAGGTTCGCGATGACAAAGATGACCGAGCCGATGAATACCATCGCAAACAGGACCGGTTCGTCACCGGTGTAGATGGCGTCCACGGTCATGCGCCCGAGGCCGGGGATGCCGAAGAAACTCTCCAGCATCAACGAGCCGGTGTAGAGGAACGGGATGGCGACGACGACGTTGGTCAGGATCGGGATAGCCGCGTTCTTCAGGACGTGCTTGAAGAGCACCTGCCGCTGCGAGGCGCCCTTGGCGAACGCGGTGCGGACGTAGTCCTGATACATCTCGTCGAGCATGATGGTGCGATAGAACCGCAGGCTGCCGCCGAGGCTGTAAACGATGCCGATGGCCACCGGCAACAGCACGTAGTGGACACTCTCGAATCCCCACACCGGGAACCAGCCGAGCTCGAAGGCGAAAAAGTATTGTCCAAGCATGATGTAAACGAGCGAACTGATGCTCATGCCAATGATGGAGATGACAACGAACGTCCGGTCAATCCATGAGTTCCGGTAGAACGCACACAGCAGCGCCAGCGCGACGGCGACGATGAGTTCGATGACAAAGATGGGCGTGGTGATGCAGAGCGATGGAACAACGCCGTCGGCTATCATGCGCGAGATGCGCTGGTTGCTCTGGAGCGACCTGCCGAAGTCGAGTTGCGCGAACTGCCGGACAATCTGCCAGAATTGCGCATCAAACACCGCCGTCGGCCGGCCTGTTTTTGCCGCTTCCTGCCAGTTAAAGAACTTCGGCTTGTCGTAGCCGAACTGTTTTCGAATTTGTTCAATTTTTTGCGGCGTCGCGTTCTTGCCGGCAAGCCGCACCGCCGGGTCACCGCCGATAACACGGTAAATCAAGAACACCAACAGCAACACGCCGAGTGTGATCGGAATCACGGTCAAGAGACGGCGTATGATGTAGGCGGCCATGGGGGGATTAGTGACTTGTGATTAGTGACTCGTGATTCGTAACTTGTGATTCGTGGGGAGGTTTACTTATTCGGGTAATTCCACACATTCGGAGCCGTAGGGCACGGCGTCTTCGTGAATCTGAAGTGCCGCGCCAGCCTTTTGGTCGCGCAAATATCGGATGTAACCATTCATCAATTGCGTCAAACGTTCCGCTTCATGTTTCAAGGAGACGACTTCGTCCGGTGACAGATAGCGTTCATCCTCGCACGTGTTTACGTCGTCTACCAGTTCACACAAAGAACCTCGGGAAACGAGCACGAATTTGATGTTGTCGAGGTAATGAAAGCGGCCGTGACCCTCGGCAATGTTATTCGTGAGCGAAACCGCCGCCCGGCGAACCTGGCCGGCCAGTCCATACTTCTCCACGGCGGGCAGGCGCCGGGTCACATCGTACATCTTCTTCCGAAACTCTCGCGCCGCTTGATACACATCAAGCTCCTCGAAGCCTCGGTATTTTTTCGCTGCTGTTTCCATACAAGTCACGAGTTACCAATTACGATTCACGAATTACGGATTTCGAGTCTCGAGTCTCGAATCACGCTTCACCATTCACACCTCAATGCGGACGAACCCTGTAAAATTTCACGTTCGGATACGGGAAATCATGCGGCTTGAAATTCTCCACATAGTCGCGCAGCAGCGCGTAGATGAGGCGGTGGAACATAAAGGAGCAGGGGCAATCCTCCACGACCATATCCGCCATCTTCTGGTAGATCGCCGTCCGTTCGGGCGAGTCCTGCATCGTCAGGATGCTCCGGTAAAGCTTGTCGAACTCCGGGTTCTTGTAGTTGCAGTGGTTGACGCCGGGCGACTCGTTCGGGCCGTACCAGAGTTGCAGGACGTTCTGCGCGTCGGGGTAATCCATCACCCAGCCGGCGCTGAACATCTGCGTCTCCTTGCGCTCGAGCTTGCGCCAGTGCTCGGGCTGGAGCGAGAAGTTGATGGTCATCTCGACGCCAATCTGGCGCGCGAAGTTGACGTACATCTCACCCAACTGGCGCGTCTCGGCATCGCCAGCGCCACCCATGTCGAGCGAGAGGTGCAGCCGCTTGCCCGTGCGCTCATCCTTGCCGTCGGGATAGCCGGCCTCGGCGAGCAGCTTGCGCGCGAGGTCGAGGTTGAATCGCCACGGGTAGGTCTTCTTCGGATCGTAGCCGGTCGTGCCGGGCGTAATGGGCCCGCAGGCGGGAATCATGCGGCCGGCGTAGGTTTCCTTGATCTGCTCCTGATTGAAGGAGCAGGTAATGGCCTGGCGCAGCTTCCGATGGCGCACAACCTCCTCCGGCGTCTTGCCTCTGCCAACCACGGGGTCTTCCCAGTTGAAGCCAAGGTAGTAGACATCCATCTGCGGCTCCTTGCGGAGCAGGATGCCACGCTTGGCCATGTCAGGCGTCAGACCGAGGTCGGTGTTGACGACTTTGTTGAAGTAGTCCTTGCTGATGCCGACGGTAAAAATCTGGCCGCTCAGGAACATCTGCCACCAGGTGTAATACTCGCGAACGTTGTAGAAAATGACGCGGTCAATGAACGGCAGCGGCTTGCCGGCGTCGGCGAGCAGGCCCTTCTCGCGGTCACCCGGCGCGCCTTCGCTCGGATAGAGCTGGCCGTGGAAGGTCGGGTTGCGCTCGAACTCCATGCGATAGTTGCGCTGCCAGCGCTTGAGCCGGTACGGGCCGGTGCCGACGGGATGGTTGAGAAGGTCGTCCTTGTAGAACTCGACGGCCTCGCGCGGCATGACGAAGGTGTATTGCATCGTCAGGACCCAGAGCAGTTGCGGATACGGCTCCAGCAGCCGGATGCGCAACGTATAGCGATCGGGCGCCTCAAAACCGGGGATGGGCCGGGAGTAATCGGTCGGCTTGCTGCGGTCCTCGCTGGCCTTGGTCCACTCATCCACGCCAACGACGCGACCGGCAAAAACCCATGAGCCGGTGGCGAGGTTCTTCGCGTCCATCAGCCGCTTGAAGTTGTAAACGAAATCCTCAGCCGTGACTTCGCGGCCTTTGCCGCCGGGGAAACACGGGTCGTCCTGGAAGCGGACGCCCTTCTTGATGCGAAACGTATAGGTCAGGCCGTCGGCGGAAACTTCCGGCAGCGACTCGGCGAGTATCGGCACGACCCGGTAGGGCCGGTAGAGGTAATCGTATTCGACGAGGCCCTCGTAGATCTTGCAAACCGCCAATGCGGTGTCTACATCGCTGGCGCGGACGGGATCGAAGCCCTTGATGTCGCCACCCTCGACATAGTAGACCATCTCACCGGGCTTGCCGCCGGGCGCAGCAGAGGAACCGCAGCCGGTCGTGTAGAATGCCAGCGCGCTGAGCAACAATCCCAATCCGCATTGGATTGAGATGGCCGTTTTCAACGGGAAACCTGTTCGTGCCGCACTATTTCTTCGCCGGCGCGGTGGTGGCCGGCTTCTCAGCAGCCTTCTCGGCCGGAGCGGCGCTCTTGGCAGTCTCGGCGCTCTTGGCAGGTGTCGCTGTCTTCGCCGACGCGGGCGTCGCAGCGGCCTTCTCAGCGGCTGCCGGCGTGGCGGCCGCCTTGTCCAGCACGATGGAGGTTGGCTTCTGATGAGCGATCAGAATGGCCAGCAACAACGACGTGACGAACAGGATCGTGGCGCCCCAGATCGTGCCCTTGGTGAGCACGTTGCCGGTGCGCGCGCCGAAGAGCGTGTCCGTGGCGCCGGCGCCAAACGCCGCGCCCAAGCCGCCGTCGGCCTTCGACGGTTGCATCAGGATGATCAGGATCAGAAAAAGGCAGGTCAGCGCCTGTATCGTTAACAAAACACCAATTACAAATGACATATCAGTTCCTCACGTTCCGGATCATCTCGACGAAGTCGCGTGCCTGGAGGCTCGCGCCGCCCACCAGCGCGCCGTCCACGTCGGGCTGGCCCATCAACTCACGCGCGTTCGACGCCTTCACGCTGCCGCCGTACTGGATGCGGACGCGCGCGGCGGTCTTGGCATCGCTGAGCTGCGCCAACAGCCTGCGGATCAGCGCGTGGACTTCTTGCGCCTGCTGCGCGGTGGCGGTCTTGCCGGTGCCGATGGCCCAGACGGGCTCATAGGCCACGGTGACTTCCAGCAACTCTTCCGGCTTCAGGCCGGCGAGGCCCTTGAGCACCTGGTCGGTCACGACAGCTTCGGTGCGGTTGGACTCGCGCTCGGCGAGCAGCTCGCCGACGCAAACGATCGGCTTCAGGCGCGCGGCGAGCGCGGCCTTGGTCTTCTTGTTCACCGTCTCATTGGTCTCGCCGAAGAACTGCCGGCGCTCGCTGTGGCCGATGATGACGTAGGTGCAAAGCACTTCCTTGAGCATCGCTGCATTCACCTCACCGGTGAACGCGCCGAATTTGTCCCAATACATGTCCTGGCCGCCGACCTTGACGACGGAGCCGTCGAGCAACTGGCCCACCGGATGCAGCGCCGTGAACGGCGGGCAAACGGCGATGTCCACGTCGAGCACATCGGCGAGATCGCGCTTGAGCGCCTTCACAAGATCGAGCGCCTCGGCGACGGTCTTGTTCATTTTCCAGTTACCGGCGATGAAGAGTTTGCGTGCTTTGTCCATAATCGTGAATCAGGGGGTGAATTGTTGTTACTTGTCTGTCAATGCGGCGACGCCGGGCAGCTCGCGGCCTTCGAGGAACTCCAGGCTCGCGCCGCCGCCGGTGCTGATGAACGTGACCTTGTCGCCGACTTTGGCTTTCTTGACGGCTTTGACGCTGTCGCCGCCACCGATGATGCTCTTGGCGCCGGCCTGTGTGGCCGTTGCGACGGCCTTGGCGACCTCGAACGTGCCGGTCGCATACTCGGGGGTCTCGAAGATGCCCATCGGGCCGTTCCAAACGATGGTCTTGGCCTTCGCGATTTCGGCGCAATAGCGCTCGATGGTCTTCGGGCCGATGTCCACGCCGCAGTAGCCGACCTCGATCGTCGCGTCCATGCTCTGCTGCGGGTTCTTGAACTCGATCTTCGGCTTCTTCTGGCCGGGAACCGGCGTCTCAACCTTCTGGGCGATAACGTGATCCGTCGGCAGCAGGAACTTCACGCCGGTGGCCTGCACCTTGGCGAGCGTTTCCTTGGCGATGCCGAGCTTGTCTTCCTCCACGAGCGAGCTGCCGACCGCCACGCCCTGGGCCTTCAGGAACGTGTAGGCCATTGCGCCGCCGATGATGAACGCGTCGGTCTTGCCCATGAGGTTGGTGATGACGCCGATCTTGTCGCTGACCTTCGCGCCACCGAGGATGACGAGGCACGGCCGGTCCGGGCTGGCCAGCTCCTCGCCGAGATATTTCAGCTCTTTTTGCAGCAGGAAGCCCGCCGCGCTGGTCTTGACGAACTTGCAGACGCCTGCGGTGGAGGCGTGGGCGCGGTGCGCCGTGCCGAACGCGTCATTGACGAAAACATCGGCGATGCTCGCCATCTGCTCGGCGAACTTCGGGTCGTTGTCCTCTTCCTCGGCGTGGAAACGGGTGTTTTCCAGCAGCAGAATCTCGCCGGCCTTCAGGGAAGCGACCTTCTTTTTCACTTCCTCGCCGACGCATTCGTTGGCAAACGCCACCGGCTGTTTGAGCAGTTCCGCCAGCCGCACGGCGACCGGTTTCAGGCTCATGCTTTCGACGCGCTTGCCGTCGGGCCGGCCCAAGTGGCTGCAAAGAATGACGATGGCGCCCCGCTGGGTCAGGAAATTGATGGTCGGCAGCGTCTCCTTGATGCGCGTCTCGTCGGTGATCGCGCACTTGTCATCGAGCGGGACGTTGTAATCTGCACGCACCAACACGCGCTTGCCGCGCAAATCTTTCAAGTCAGCAATCGAAAGTTTGTTCATAATCTCCTGGCCGCAGGCGCCTGACGCCGCTCCAAAAGCATCTCCGCCTGCTGTTTAGTTACGTTTCCGGATGTCCGGCAACCTGCCGGCTCCCATAGAGCGCATCCACACGCCCGGACGCCTCCGGAATTGGAACGCGGGATATTATGGATGCCCCCCTCCTGCGTCAACGCTAAAGCCTCGGCGGAAAAGGGGTGATCCGAGGGGGCCGGCCGGGGCCTCCCGGGAATCCAGTGGGTCGTCACCGCGAACCCGCCAACCCGTTGTCTCTGACCTCGGCGGGGATGGGGTGAGCGTGGAAGCCGAAGACTCTGGAGGGTTGTGGAAACTGCTGCTTTTGCCTCTGACGGGCCGGTGCCGGGAGCGGCGATATTCGTAATTGCATCGTGTGGAGCTGGGTCGAAGAAAGTGGGCGTGGGAAGGGAGAGGCGTCCCGCTGAGCCGCGTCGCGTCTCTCTCCCCCGATTGGACCAACAAAGGCGGAGTCCGTCGTCTGACGACGACGGCTACGAGAATGCGCCTTCTCCACGCTTTCCTCTCTCCGCTTCCCGCGTCCCGCCCCCGGCTCACCGGGACGGTTCGCCCCACCACAGAAGCGGCACGGTGCGTTGACGCTCTGGGAGCGCGGGCATCCTGCCCGCCTTGCTGTTTGCCCTGCCACAGAAGCCCGCGACAGTTCTCCTTTGCTTTCCACTTGCGC
>CAZGGF010000307.1:0-3137 GCA_964524715.1 uncultured Verrucomicrobiota bacterium
CGCCTGCTGGGCTTCGGCGATCGCGTCCTGCACGAACCCGGGATACATCTTTTCGAACTCTTGCGCCTCCCCGGCGACGGCTGCCGCGAGATTCTCCATCGTGCTGCCTACGCCGTTCATTGCGCGAAGATGCGCGTGCGCATGCACTGTTTCCGCGGCGGCGGCCGCCCGGAACAATCGCGCCACCTGGGGAAATCCGTCCGCTTCCGCTCTTTTTGCGAATGCGAGATAACGACGGTTGGCCTGGCTTTCTCCGGCAAACGCTTCCTTCAAGTTCTCTAGGCTTTTCATTGGATGACTCCTGGTTTGTGTTGGCCGTGGATGATACCCGATCGGATCGAACCTGTGCCAGTGCTGGTTTTCGTCCCGGTGACATTTCTCCGCCGCCGGCGGATGGTAATGTGCTAAAATTTTAGCATTTAGTTCTTGCATGCCGGGCGATGTGTGCTAATATTTTAGCATATGAAACCCAAGCCTTACGACCTCAGCCGCCGGGAGCGGCAGATCATGGACATCATCCACGCCCGAAGCGAGGCGACGGCGGCAGATGTGAACGCTGCGCTGCCAAACGCGCCGAGTTACTCCGCCGTGCGCGCGCTGCTGCGCATTCTCGAAGAAAAGGGTTTTCTCAAGCACCGCGAAGATGGTCCGCGATATGTTTATCTGCCCGTCGAGCCGCGCGAGAAGGCGCGCCGTTCGGCGCTCCAGCGCGTCGTGGACACGTTCTTCGAAGGTTCGCTGGCCAACGCCGTGGCCGCGCTTGTGGACGGCGAACAGCTTTCAACTGACGAACTGAAACGAATCAAGGACGTCATCAAGAAGGCCGGGGACAAGCAGGAGACAAATCCATGAACACCGAGAGTATTTTTCCCGTTCTCTGTGAACTGTTGCTCAAAAGCGCGGCCATTCTGGCGTTCGCCGGTTTGGCGAGCAGTCTGTGGCGGAGCGCTTCCGCCGCCTCGCGCCATATGGTCTGGGCATTGGCGCTGGCCGCGCTGCTCGCTTTGCCGCTGACGAAGCTGGCCGCGCCGCTCTGGCGTGTCGAACTGACCGCAAAGACTACGCAGACGGTTTTGCCACCCGGTTCGGCGCCTGTGCCATCCGTGGATTCCGTTGCCGCAGAGACACCGGTCGCGGTTCCAGCGCGTTCCAAGGCGCTGCCGCCGTGGCGCACGATGCTGGTATTCGTTTGGCTGGCTGGCGCGACGGCAATCCTCGGTTATCGTTTTGTGGGCGACCAGCGGCTGCGGTGGCTGCGACGGCACAGCGAACCGTTCGCCGATGGGCAGGCTCAAGCGTTGGCGCGCGCGGTGGCTGCCGACTGCGGGTTGGCGAACGGGATTGAGATGCGGCGCGGCCCGGCGTGCCGCGTTCCGATGGCATGGGGCGTCTGGCGGCCCATGGTGTTGCTGCCTGACACTGCCCTCTCGTGGCCTGAGCAACGACTGGCGGCAACGCTGCGCCATGAGTTTGGTCATGTCCGGCGGCGGGATTGTCTCGCGCGGCTGCTCGCACAGGTGGCGTGTGCGGTTTATTGGATGAACCCTCTGGTCTGGATGGCGGCGCGGCGGCTGCGCGTGGCGCAAGAGCAGGCGTGCGATGACCTGGTGCTCCGCAGCGGCGCGAGCGCTTCGGATTACGCGCACTTGATCGTGCAAACCGTGCGCGGTCTCGAAGGACATCGGCTGTCCGCCTGCCATGCGCTGGCGATGGCACAGCCGTCCACGTTGGAAGCTCGCGTGCGGGCTATTGTGGACGAGCGGCGCAACCGGGCGCCGTTGGGTCGTGGTGCGTTGGCGGTCGGCACGGCCATGGCAGTCGCGTTGATCGCAGTGAGCGCGCTGGCACAGGTGGGAGACAAGCCCGACCCTAAAGGACCGCAGATCGAGATCGAGTCGAAGTTCGTGGAGGTCACTGAGGACGCTGCGAAACGCCTGGATATGGAATGGCTCTTTCCGAAAGGGGAATCCGGTTCAAACGGTGGCGGCGTGTCGGGGATACTTACTGGACCCAAGTTGCAGGAGGTATTCAAGACGCTCAACCGTGCCCAGGGCGTGGACGTGCTCGCCGCGCCACGCGTGATCACGATGTCGAAGCAGCGTGCCTCCATCGAAATCGTCCGGGAGGTGGAGTATGCGTCGGAATGGGAGCAGGACAAGAAACCCGGCGCTTGGAAACCCAGGACGTTTGAGAAGAAGAACGTCGGCATCACCTTTAAGGTGAAACCTGTGATCAAAGAGGACGGGAGCCTTGAACTCGACCTCGCGCCGGAGATCGTGGAACTGCTCGGCTTCACCGACCTGGATGACGGCGAAAAAAGGCTGCCGCCCACCACGGTTACGGTGCCTGCCGGTCATCGCATTCAGCCGGTCTTCCGCTCTCGAAAGATCAAGACGCTCATCGTAACGCAGCCAGGGCAGACCGTGGTCTTGAAATGTCTTGTGGCCGGGGACGAAGAGGGCACTGGCGGGAAGGTGGCGAAGAAACGTGAAACCGGAGAGGCAAAGCGGCATCTCGTCGTGTTTGTCACGGCGAAGATCTTCCAGTCCACGACTGCCAGGAAATCGATGACGATAACTTCCGACTCCCTGAACTACGACGAGACCACGAACACAATGACGGTGAGTGGCAACGTGAGAATCGAAACGCCTCAAGCCGTGATCAAGACGGACGAGGCAAGGATTGAAAGGAATGTGGATGCAACCGTTGCTCCAAAGGGTGTCGCGCTGAAGGCGCGGCGGATCGTGCTGCCGCGCTTGGAATTTCAAGAAGCATCACTGGCGAGCGTCGTGGAGTTCCTTGAGGACGCGAGTCACTCGCTCGACACCGAGAAGAAAGGCGTGAACATCATCCTGCAATTGCCTCCGGGCGTAAAACCGCCTGTGATCACGCTCAACCTCCGCGAGATTCCCCTGCTCGATGCGGTCCGATACGTGGCCGAAATCGGCGGCTTGACGATGAGGACGGACGAGAATGCTTTGGTGTTGAGTCCGGCCGCAGGCGCACCGCGCCCCGCCGCCCCCGCTGGTGCCGCCGCCGCAAGGGCGAAGCGGATCGTGCTGCCGAGAGCGGTATTTGCGGAAGCATCGTTGTCGTCCGTCGTGGACTTCCTTGAGGACACAAGCCGCGCATTCGAC
>CAZGGF010000308.1:0-9851 GCA_964524715.1 uncultured Verrucomicrobiota bacterium
CTACGATTCAAAAAAATCTTTCTGGGACAACTGGCGTGAGACACAGGCTGTCATCAAGGCCGCCGCCCCGCATGCCGAACAGGTGCGCGTCAAGATCCTCATCGAGAACGTCTGGGCGAGTTTCCTCATCAGCGCGCTCGACATGATGCGTTACGTGGACGAGATCGGCCACCCGTGGGTTGGCGTCCACTACGATGTGGGCAACGTGGTGCGCTGGGGTGTGAGCGAGCATTGGATTCAGGTCCTCGGCAAGCGCATCGGCAAACTCGACATCAAGGAATACAGCCTGCCCGTGGCGATGAAGGAAGGCATGATGGCCGGTTTCAAGGCGCCGCTCGGCGAAGGCAGCATCAATTGGGCCGGCGTGCGCGAGGAATTGGCAAAGCTGGGATTCAGCGGCTGGGCCGCCGCTGAAGTTGCCGGCGGTGACTGGGACAACCTCACCGACCTGGCCAAGCGGATGGACAAGGTGTTGGGTCTCGCGTAATACCTGCGTCAGTGACGCCCATGCGGACTCGCGCGCTCGTCACCCCGCATGACGCGGGCTGAGGCGAGGATTGCCGGCGGGCAGCAGCGCTTCCGTGCGCGTGACCGGTCGGGACTTGAAACCGGAACCATGTTGGCAGAAGCTGGCCCTGCGCCATAGGCGCAGACAGGAGATTCAATTGCCATGAGCCGCTACTTTGTTGCCGCCACGATTCTCACTGTATGGAGCACAGCGGCATTCGCCGCCGACACCGTGTTCGATGTCCGCGACTTCGGAGCGAAGGCCGACGGTGCCACGCTCTGCACCGCCGCCATCCAGAAAGCGACCGACGCCTGCGCGGCGGCTGGCGGCGGCACCGTGGTGCTGGCGGGCGGGAAATTCCTCTCCGGCACGATCCACCTGCGCAGCCATGTGACGCTGCGCATCGAGGCTGGAGCGACGCTGCTCGGCAGCACCAACATTGCGCACTACCCGCACAACATACCCGCCATCCGTTCGTACACGGACAATTACGTCAGGCAGAGTCTCATCGCCGGCGAGAATCTGGAGAACATCGGCATCACCGGGCGCGGATTGATTGACGGGCAAGGCGGCCATTTCAAGATGGTGAGTCGCGCACGGCCCTACGAGAACCGGCCGTATCTCATCCGGCTCGTCAACTGCCGCGATGTGCTGGTCGAGGGTGTGCGGCTCCAGAAGTCAGCGATGTGGATGCAGCATTACCTCGGTTGCGAACGGTTGACCATGCGCGGCATCCGCGTCTGGAACTTTGGCAACGCCAACAACGACGGCCTCGACCTCGACGGTTGCAGGGACTGCACCGTATCGCAGTGCGTTTTTGAAAGTGACGACGACGGCATCACGCTCAAGAGCACGTTCGAGCGCCCCTGCGACAGCATCACGATCAGCGATTGCGTCGCCCGCAGCCACTGCAACGCAATCAAGATGGGCACCGAGTCCAACGGCGGTTTCAAGAACATCACCATCGCCAACTGCGTCGTGACCTCGCCGTCCCACACCAATGTCATCTACGGTCGCAGCCGCGGCATCAGCGGTGTCTCGTTGGAACTGGTGGACGGCGGGACACTGGACCGTGTTGCCATCTCCAATATCAGTATTCATGGCGTCAACGTTCCGCTGTTCCTGCGGTTGGGCGACCGCGGGCGGCCGTTCAAGGAAGGCATGGAGCCACTGCCGGTCGGTTCGTTCAAGAACGTCGTCATCAACAACATCGTCGCCACGGGCGTTGGAAAGACCGGCTGCTCAATCACCGGCCTGACCGTCGCGCCCATCGAGAACGTTTCGCTCAACAACCTTGTGTTCGAATTCGAAGGCGGCGGCACACGCGAGCTGGCGGGAAAGCAGGTTGCCGAGCTTCCGAAGAACTATCCGGAGTCCTCGATGTTCGGCGACCTGCCAGCCTATGGGTTCTACTGCCGGCATGTGAAAGGGCTGCGCTTTTCAAATATCCAGTTGCGGACCACCGCTGCCGACCTGCGCCATGCGATGGTGTTCGACGATGTGGAGAATTTGACTGTAGACGGCCTCGACGCATCCTCCTGGCCGGGTGGAGCAGCTATGTTCGCTCTGATGCAAGTACGCGATGCGTTCATTCGAGGCTGCCAACCGCGCGCGAAGGAGGGTGTATTCCTGAAGCTCGCTGGCGACAAGAGCTGGAACATCTCGCTCGTCGCCAACGATCTCAGCGGCATCTCCAAAGCCGCCGATGTCGCGTCCGACGTGCCCAAGGATGCGCTTGTAATCCAACGATCTTCGAAACCATGAAACTCAGATTCTCATCCATGACGACCCGTCGTTTCTCCGTTGCCTTCTTCATGCTGGCGTTCGTCTGCCACACGGTTGCATGGAGCGGTGAAGCTTCCACCGCCAGCCGCGCTGCGGTGAGCCTCGCGGCGTATTCGCCAAAGGCAGATGACGCAAGTGACGACACACAGGCGCTGATGGCGTGCTTCACCGATGTGGCGCGGCGCGGTGGTGGCGTGGTGACGATCCCACCCGGCGATTATTACGTCGCAGGGGAGAAACCAGTGCCGATTCCATCGAACACAACAGTGTTCGCCCACGGCGCGCGGTTTCGTCTGCCTAAACAACTCGGCGACAAGACACGACTGGTTGTCTTCTGCGGCACGAACGTGACCGGCTTCGCATGGCACGGCGGTTTTTTCCAAGGGTGCTGCTTCGACCCGGCGCGGCGGGAGAACTCGTGGGAGCCGAACGTGAGCACACGCATCTTCGCCATCGGCACAACACCCGCCGGTACAACGAGCGACATCACGTTCCGCGATGTGCGCTCGGACGGCATCGCGGGCGCGGTCATTGGCGTCGAGGGCGCGGGTAAGCGAGGCAATGAGAGCGAGGTGGTAGCATTTGCGGAACGTGTCCATGTCGAGAGTTGCACGCTGTTGCGGAGCGGGAAGTTCATGTGGGACTACGGCTATTTGTGGCAGATCATCGTCTGGCCGGAGGATTACGAACCGTGGGAGGTGGAACGGGCGCGACGCTATTTCCGCGACGATCTAATCCGCTCTGGCGTGCAGATGACTGACGGCGACGACCGCGTGCGTTTTGATAATCGGGTGCGGCCCATCGGGGTGAGCAAAGATGCGGAGCCGAATCGAGCCTTGTGTTTCTTCGGGGGCGTGCTGCCAAAGAACATCACGCGAGGCCGGCAGTATTTCGTCGTCGAGTCAGGCAGCGACCACGTCAAGGTGTCGGAGAAGCCCGGCGGGAAGCCGATATGTTTCCAAGGCGCGAGTGGTAATGGCGTCCAGCTCATCCATAATTTCTCCGGCGCGTTCCACGGGCTTTACGCGCCCACCGGCGCGGCGGCGGGCAAGGGCGGAGTGGACATCATGTGCGCGCGGGACGTGCGTATCACCGGCTGTCAACTCAGCGCACTGGGCGACACGATGCATGTGCAGCGATGTCGCAACGTAATCTTTGCCAACAACCATATCATCGGTTCGCGAATGGGCGCGTTCTTCCTGGCCGAGTTCTGCAAAAATGCCACAATCACGGGCAACCTGATCGATGGCACCAACGGCTCGCGTGTGATGAGCGTGGAGAAGTCCTGCGAGGACGTGACTATCACCGGCAACACCTTCCGCAACGGCGGGCGCGGCAGTTGGATCAATCAACCAAAGAACTTCATTCTCCAAGGCAATGTCTTCGTCAACAACACGACCAAGGGCGAAAACGACCCGCGCCGCAGCCGACGCAATTACGAGACCGGGGAATACCGGCGCTGGCCCGAGCTATACTTCACCCTGCACGAGGAAAAAGGCTCTTATGGTCCCGTCATTGTGCGCAACAACGTGTTCGCGCTCGGCGAGGGTTGTGCCGACGAGGCAGTGACTTTCGCTCCGAACGGTCACGACCTGCAAATGAGCGGCAACATCTTCCAAAATCGGGCTGTTGTGATTCGAGTGGATCCATCGTGCTCCGACGTGGCCATTCAGGACAACGGGGGCGCAACGCTGAAACGCGAAGCAGTCGGTTTTAATCACGGCAGGCGGTAGCCAACTCGATGAAGGTGGGTTAGAGTCTCCTTGTTGAAGGGAGCTGCATGAAAACCATCAACCAGTCATCGAACGCGAAAGTTGTTGTGCCATTGATGGCTTTGGGCGTGCTTGTCGTTCTCGGCCCATGGCTGGGTTGTTCGTGCAAGCCTCAGCAACCGCCACAGGCGGCGATGCCTGTGACAATGGCAGTGGGAATGTTGCCACTGACGTCGCTGGCGATTCTCGCGGATCATGAGGGATTGTTCTCGCGCGCCGGCGTTGCGGTCAACGTGAAGAAATGCGAGACCGGCGTGATCGCCATGGATACGTTCCTGGCGGACAAGGTGCAAATGGCCGTGGCCGGTGATACGCCGGTGGTGTTCGGCAGTTTGAAGCGGCAGGATCTTCGCATCATCGCCTCCATCGCTTCGTGGGACAATGACGTGACGATTGTGGCGCGGAAAGACCGCGGCATCGCCCAGCCCGCCCATTTGAAAGGCAAACGCGTTGCCACTCAAAAGACCTCGGTGGCGCAATTCTTCCTGCACATGTTCCTGCTGAAGCACGGCCTGTCAGAAAAGGACGCAACCATTTGCGATATGCCACAGGCCGACTTCCCCAAAGCGATGGTGCGCGGCGATGTAGATGCCGCATCCAGCCGGGAACCATTCACGAGCCAGACGGTGGCGCAGTTGGGAACCAATGCGGTGACATTTGAGGAGCCGGGGCTCTACGTGGAGTATTACTACCTCGTGGCTTCCGAACGTTTTCTACAAGAGCAACCGGAGGAGGCACGCCGTGTCGTTCGGGCGCTGCTGGAAGCAGAGGCGTTTGCAAAAAGCCAGCCAGTGCGCGCAAGAAGCATCGTGGCCAAAACAATATCAATGCCGGAGCCGACTCTGCGCTGGATTTGGCCCCGCTTGAACCTGGAAGTAAGGTTGAGCCAATCCCTGCTAATTGCGATGGAAGACCAAGCGCGATGGGCCATCGACAACCACCTGACGGAAAATGTACCAATGCCGAATTTTTTGCGATTCATTCATCTTGAAACAATGTTGGCGGTGAAACCGTCGGCGGTCAGCGTCATTCGCTAAAGGCCCATGCCAATGACCCGGTAAGAATGGAAACGAGGATCGCAATAAAGGCGAGAGCGCTGTGTATTTCCGCAAGAAAGGCAACGCCAAACTGCTTGCAGTTTGCCGGTCGCGACGCAATGCTGCCGGTGAAATCGCCGCTGGTGAATACTCTTCAGTGAAGACGAAGCGATGAAGATCAAAACGAAGCTTCATATCATCATCCTCTGCTCGCTAGGCATCATTGTGCTTGCCTCGGTCGCGTTGGTCGCGGGGTTTCGGAAGATCAACGTGGCCTGGCAGGAAAGCGCGGTTGCGAATGAACTAACCCGCGGTCTGTTCGAGTTGGGAATCCTGACGACAGACTACGTGTTGCACGAAAGCGAGCGGGCGCAGGCCCAGTGGCTGATGAAGCACGATTCCCTGACACGGTTGCTCGGCAGCGCGAACTTTGCCGATCCAGAAAGTCAGGCCATTTTTAGTCAATGCCGTCAAAACAATCAGCAGATTCGGAGCATTTTCGTCAGTCTGGTGCAACTCCAAGCCGCCCGCGGGAAACTCTCCACCGACTCTGCCGCCTCGCTTGAACTGAAACAGCGTTTCATCGGCCAGTTGGACGCCCGGACTCAGGTGATGGTCTCTGACGCATCAAAACTGGCCGCACTCAACGGCCAGCGCGCGGTATCGGCGCGTAATCAGAGTACGATCATCATGTTGACCTCCGTGATGTTGATCGGAGTGATCTTGATCGGCATCTCCTGGCTGTTCGATTACGGCGTCGTCCTGCCCCTGGAGCGGCTCCAGAAGGAAACCGCCATCATCGGCTCCGGCAATCTGAATCACAAGGTCAGCACCGGATCCCGGGATGAGGTCGGACAACTCGCACATTCGTTCGACGAGATGACAGAGAAACTGAAATCCGTCACGGTCTCGCGTGATGAGCTGGCTGTCGAAATTGCCGAACGCAAACGCGTGCAAGAGGAACTGCGTCATGCCAAGGAAACCGCCGAGGCAGCGAGCCGCACCAAGAGCCAGTTCTTGGCCAATATGAGCCACGAGTTGCGCACGCCGCTCAATTCCGTCATCGGGTTTACGAACATCCTGCTGAAGAACAAGAATGGCAGGCTGGTCACCGAAGAGCTGACCTTTCTGGAACGGATTGTCGCCAACGGCAAACACCTGCTGGATTTGATCAACCAGGTTCTGGACCTTTCCAAGATCGAGGCCAAACGGGTGGAAGTCGAGACTTCGGTCGTAATACTGGATCGGCTGATCGCAAACATTATCAGCCAATTCGAGCCCCAGGTTCACGACCGCCCGATAAAACTCGTCGCCGAACTGCCCGACCAGATTGCGCCGTTGGAAACCGACTCCGGCAAACTCAAGCAGGTTATTATCAACCTCGTCGGCAATGCGCTCAAGTTCACCGAAAAAGGCAGCGTTACCGTCAGCGTCGCCGTGGAAGAGGACACCCACCGACCGGTATGCATCACCGTCACCGACACTGGCATCGGCATCCCTCAAGACCGGATCGCGGCTATTTTCGAAGCGTTCCAGCAGGCCGATCCCAGCACCACCCGCAAATACGGTGGCACCGGCCTCGGCCTCACCATTTCCAAGGCCCTCTGTGAGTTGATGGGCTACCGCCTCGATGTTTCCAGCGAACCCGGCAAAGGCTCCGCCTTCAGCATTGTCCTGTTGGCACGCCCGACATCCGCCGATATCACCGTGCATCCCGCTCCGCTGGCCGAGGTCCACGGCCTTTCGGCGGCCGAGGCCGCCGCCGAAGTGACGAGCCGTATTCGTGCCATGGAAGCTACTCACCCTTTGCACAATAAACTTGTGCTTATCATCGACGACGAAGCCGATTCCCGCATCCTGCTGACCAACCTCATCGAACAATTCGGCTGTCATGTCGTCGCTGCTGACAGCGGGAAACTGGGCCTGCGGATGGCGAAGGAAATCCGGCCCGATCTCATCACCGTCGACCTGCTCATGCCCAACATGGACGGTTGGGAAGTCCTCCGGCAACTTAAGGCGGACCCGGATCTGAAGGATATCCCTGTGATCGTTGTCAGTGTCGTCGCGAGAGAGAGACGCGGCACCGTCCTCGGAGTCGTCGAAATGCTGCAAAAGCCTGTCTCCCGTGAAGACCTGCTGCGTGTTATCAGCTTTATTCCCCGCTCCCGCATCCTCGTGGTCGAAGACAACGAAGATGATCGCCGGCTCTTCGCCGCCCACCTTCAAGGCCGCGTCACTGAGCTTCGCATGGCCACCAATGGTCGTGAAGCTTTGGCGATACTCGAGACCTTCACGCCCAACCTGATCCTCCTCGATATCATGATGCCGGAGATGGATGGCATGGCCTTCCTGGACACGATCCGCAAGAACCCGCGCCACTGGCATATTCCGGTTTTTGTCGTGACCTCCAAGGAACTGACCCCCGACGAAGCCAAGCGACTGGGTTCCGAAGCGCAGGCTGTTCTGAAAAAGGCGGAGGAATGGGGCAACGATCTGGAGCGAATGCTGAACGGTACTCTCAAGAACCGGCCCAGTCGCATGCAATTGCGCGTCCTGAAGAACCCTTCGGTCGCCGGTGGTCCCCCAGCCCCATGAGCACAAAGTCAGCATTGCACCCACTGTTGACGTCGGTGCCATCTTCGTAGAGAATCCGTCGCAACCGGAGACACAAGGAACAAGGGAACACTCGTGAGTGATGACACTAGCTGGGACAGCACAGCGGTAGCCCGATTGGAAAAAATCGGCGGACGGAAACTCGTCCGCGAGATGCTTGATATTGTGCTGGACTTTATTCCGAAGAAACTCGAGGCCGCCCGCGAGGGTGAACGGGCGGGAAACCTCGAAGCCATTCAACACGCCGTTCATCCCATCCGTTCCAGTGCTGCCCACGCCGGAGCGCGCACCGTGCTCGAACTCGCCACCCGTATCGAACAGCTTGCGATGAACAAACAAGGCGAACAGATTTCCGTCCTGCTGCGCGAGCTGGAAGCCGCTTACGACCAAGTCCGGCCAAAGATCGAAAGAGAGCGGGACCTTTCGTGAAGAAGACCGCTCGTGTTGAAGACCATCCGGACAACCGGTTGTGTTTGCAGATGCAACCGAACGTTTTCTCAACTCGTGCGGCACTTGAAGCGTAAGACGACGTGCGAAGCACGACAGAACATTTCAGCGGTTTGGGAACAACCGAAGATGGTATCAAAGCTGAAGCATGTGGCTGAAGAGATCATGTTAGTATTAGACGTAAAATCACTATTAGCAACATATTACGCAATAAACGATCGAAAGATTGCCGATTTTCACATCCTTCCGCGTGTCTGTATCACTCAAAACCCTAAAGAATTCGAGGGTTTCGGCCGATAAAGGAACATGAGAACAGTCTACCCAATTAGTGTCGGTGTGCCCATCGGACTGTTGCTGTTCCTGTCGGCGACGGTCTCTACCAGCTACGCTCAATCCAAGGCAACTTCGGCAACCATCGAGGCAACCAAGCCTGCGGAGCGTCCCCAACTGCGTCCCAGCGCAAGCATCACGGCCAGCGAGTCGTACGACAGCAATGTTTACCTCCAGGACGTGACCAGCCAAGCCCATCGCCAGTCGTTCATCACCTCGATATCGCCATTTGTCGGTTTGGAGTGGGAACCGGGACCGGAGTTATTGTTGAATGCCAATTACTCGCCGGAGATCGTGCGGTTTCATTCCGAGCCGACGGAGAACCATAACGACCACCGCGCCAACCTGAACTTCGCCGGCACGCTCGGCGACGCCACCTACGAAGTGTTGAACTCGTTGACGTACATTGACGGTAACACAGTCGGCCCGACATTTACCGGCCCCGGCGGTGCTCCAGCCATCGGCGGCGTTCCCGTTCGCGACCGGCGTGCGGCGATCAACATCAAGGAAAGCTTCAAGGTCCAGTATCCGATTGGTGATTGGTTCATCCGGCCAATAGGCGCGTGGTATATGAACGACTACAAGACCGACCGCCGCAGTACCCCAGGCTATCTCAACTATGCCGACCGTAACGACATGAACGGCGGCGTGGACATCGGTTACAAGGTTTTCGAGAAGACCTACCTGGTGGTCGGCTATCGCTATGGTCATCAGTACCAGGAGGCGTTTCTGGGCAACCCGGCGGAATATTCGAACGACTACCAGCGGCCTCTTTTTGGTGCCGAAGGCAGTCCGCTGCCATGGTTGAAGTTCTCATTTTTGATCGGTCCGGAACTCCGTCGCTTCGGATCCAACGCGGTGGGCATTGACCGAAATCAGGACCAGCTCTTCGTGGACTTCAACGCAACGTTGACACTGGGCAAGTCTGACTCGGTGAAACTCTCAGTCAATCGTTATACGCGTCCCGCCTATACCGGACGCAACCAACTGCAGGAGCTCATTTGCGACGCGTCGTGGACCCACAAGTTCGATGCCCAGTGGAGCACCAGTCTGGGCTTCACCGCCTATCTCGCGGACTACGCGCCGGTGGCACGCAACGACGGCATCTACACGCCCACGGCTGCAGTGACTTACCAGTTCAACAAGCATCTCAGCGCGGAACTGCGTTACCTTTACGACGGCACCAACAGCGAAATAACCAACACCGCGGGCCGCGAGTATGAACGGCATCTCACCCGGCTCGGCGTGAAGTATGTGTTCTAGGCGGCGCTCGACGCCGTAACATTTGCTTGCTTCGTCTGGCGTGCCTTGCTACCAGACTCTGCCACTATGGCAGCTATACCGCCGTCACCCGTGTCT
>CAZGGF010000309.1:0-7007 GCA_964524715.1 uncultured Verrucomicrobiota bacterium
GAACCATCACTAATCAGCAACTGCAACGTGCCGTAAAAGCTGACAGGCACGGAATCTCCAGTGGGAAAATCAGCGGCATCCTGCGCCAGCATACCGACGATCGTGGTCGGCAAGAAAGTCATGCCGTTAAGCTGTTGCCCAAAACCGCCCACGCCATAGCTGAAAGAATCGGAATACTTGATGCCTTTCTGCTTCGCCGCCGTAATGCTGACCTCGGCCACCTGAATGTGAATCCGGACTTGATGATGCATCCGGATCGTCATCTGGTCCACAATGTTCGGGTCGTGGGACAAATCGGTCAACTGCACCGTATTGGTGGCCACAGAACCGCTGGGATTCACAGACGCTACGGGCGTGACTTCTTGAGTCTTCTTGCCGAAATCACCCTTGCCATAGAAGCGGGAAGCGACGCTCCGAATCGTGTTCGCTTCGATCTCGTCACAGGCCTCGCCATGGATGAAAAGCACCGGATGCGGTTGGGCCACCATATTGGTGCCTTCGAAGGAGATGCGCGGTCCCACCAACATGTCGAACTGCACCTGATGGTCGCCCACCATCTTCTTCACCACTTGGCGGAAATCATCCAGCGACGCTTCATAGGCCGCTTTCTCAACTGTATGTTGCTTCTTGACCACAATGATCGCGTAATGCTCGGTAATCTTGCTGTCGTCATCCAGCACCATCATGTCTGTGTGACCTTCCTTCTCCGCACTGACGACAACCTTGCCGGGTCCCGCGGGTATCACCCGAACAATGTCTTCCACCGGCACGACGATGTTGGAACCAGAAGCTGTCAACAAGCGTGCCTCCCCCACCACCAGTGTGTTGGTCTGCACCAACTGGGTGGCGTCCGCCGTAACGACAGGCGTGGGGACTGGCATGCGTTGTGACACACTGATCGCCGGCGCACTGGCTTGTGCGGGCGGAGCGGCAACCACAACGACGTTGGTTTTGGCAGCCGCCGGGACGGGAGCTTGAACGCTGGAGGGTGCGTTGGTTTTTGCCACCGGCTTGGAGTCGGCAACGACGCCGGACGCCGGGGCCGCCGCGACAGGCGTTTTACCGGCAGCAGGCGCATTGGTTGACACAACGGGACTGGCAGTCACAACAACGTTGGTTTTGGCAACCGCCGGGACGGGAGCCTGAACGCTGGAGGATGCGTTGGTTTTTGCCACCGGCTTGGAGTCGGCAACAACGCCGGACGCCGGGGCCGCCGCGACAGGCGTTTTACCAGCAGCAGGCGCATTGGTTGACACAGCGGGATGGGCAAACACGGCCATACCGGCATCGGGAACGAGCAAAGGCTGCGGCGTGTCAGCGACCGGCGCGTTGGTTTTTGCGGCCGGTTCGGCGGCCACTACGAAGCCTACAACGACCGCAGTGGCCACAGCCATCGTGAACAAACAGACGAAGACGAAGCGGTTCATCGGTAATCTCCTGATCATAAAACGGGTAGCCATGGAACGCACCTTAATTACTTCGTCGTCTTGTCCTTGGATATCTTCACTTCATATTCCTTGGACTCTTTTCCTATATGGATCGTGATCTTCTTCACCGCCGGCGGTGGCGGAGCCACAACCACGGGCGGCGGTGGTGGCGGCTTGATTTGCGGCGCCGGCTTCGGCTCGTCTTGCATGGACCGGCGCTTGAGATACTTGCTGAGCGAAACGCTCGAATCGTCAATGACCTCTTTATCGTCGCGCGCGCGCAACATCACTCGAATCGCGCCCTGCTCTTCGGCGATGGTAATCAACTGCGCTTCATCGGGAGTTGCACACAAGGTCAGCGACGAGGTGGCACCCACCGTCGGATCCGTGTTGTTCTTGTCCACGGCCAACACCAGCATGTTTTGAAGGGGCACTTGCACCACTTGCTCTCCCGAGCGCGTCGGATCTTTCAGGTTGGCAATAATATCCACATGATCACCCGCAAAAATCCCGCCGGCGACTCCCTTGTTATCACTGATTCCAATGGTAATGGCTCTCTTCCCCGCCGGAATGGACGGAGCCAGTCCCGGCAGTCGGCTCTTGTCAGCGATATCGCTGAGCCGTATCTGTTCCACCGGTTTGATGGCAGTCACGGTCCACTTGCCCACCACATCTTCGAGTTTGGCAATGGAATTGGTGAGGAGCATCTTCTGCGGGACGGGGAACAACATAACCATGTCCGCTGTGATGGGTTGCCGCGCAGGTATGGCCTTGCGGGACATGACGACAATTTTCTCTGGAATGACCCTCGGTCTGGAAACTTGATGCAGGTAATTGTAGAAGAAATAGGCCGTCGCCGCCGCGAGGACGATGGCTCCCATGAGGAACAGAGTTCCCGGACGCATGTTCAGACTTTTCATGACAGAATCCTGCCGTGCCAACCACAGTTCATTTCTCGCAGCATATTGCGGCTAGTTGAGGCCAGTTTCAAGAACGCAAATGGCGGCAACACCTTGAAATCGCAGCGCACTGCGCTGATCGGCTCGCCAAGCTGTTCAATCAGCGATTCGCGGAGCGTCCCGCCGTGCCGCTGCATCACCTCCAGATACTTCAGCCGTTCTGGGTTCAACCCCATCACGCGCGCGCCGGTGGCATCCACTGCCGTCAAATTGTCACCCATAATGACGACGCCCGATTGCACCGTCTCGCCGCGCAGCGGCCCGTCGCCTTCCATGCCTTCGATGCCGTCCACGATTGCAAACCCGGGCTGCAAGGCGAGATTGATGTCCACGATGCTCTTCGCAATGCTCTGATCGCCACACCAGTGCAGTACGTTTTTCGGCCAGCCATATTTGACCCCCGGCACCGTTCCAAACATGTTCTTCAGCGATAGCGTCGCGCCCACCCAATGGTGTGTCTTCAGTTTTGGCATTGAAACAACCAGATCGGCGCCGAGAATCGTGTCCGGAAAGAACAACCGCCCCAGTCGCGTATAATTCGCGCAAAGCGCCACGGGATGGGTCGAATCCAGATTGAGATCCACAAACGCCGTGCGCTCTGTCTTCAACGCCGCGTCCAGCCCCGACTGCTCAATCAGCATCTCCGTATCGCGTTGGTGGCCTGGTCCTTCCGCAACAATAACCTCCCGCGCACCCAGCGACCGAAACGCCTCGATCGCTGCCGCGACCAACGAGGGATGGGTATTCACGCCGCGGGCTTCGTAGTATTCCACCAGATTCGGCTTCAGCACGACGCGATTGCCGCGGGCACGGGCAATCACTGTGGGATAGTTCTGGAGGGCACGCTTGAGCGAATCGGCAAGGTTCTCAGTATAACTCCTTGCCTTTAAGATCGTAACGCGGGCGGACGGTTCCCGGCTCAGCCAATAGCCAATCCCAAGACCCAGTGCCGTACCGCCGGTGGCACCGATGGTCAGTTTCTTTACAAACTGCCGTCGATCAAGCGTTTCTGCCATATCGTCATGACAACTTGATGTTTGAGACATACAAGTTGCTGTCTGCGTTGAAAAAGCGCTATGCGCTTCGTACTCCCAATCGCCCGACTGAACAACACTGCAACATCAATGTCCGCACGCGCGGTCCATGGCACATCTTCAAGAAACAGCCCGAGTTCTCTCCGCATCGAGCGCAAGAACTCGGGCTTTTCTTTGCATCTCGTGTGTCAGGAATGATACACGAGCGTCAATACGTTAGTCACTGATTCCTACGAGCTGGCGGCCGTCGGTGACGTGGAGGCAACACCCGCAGACGTCATCTGGGTCTGGACGTTGTCGAAGGTGCTTGTGGTTTGAGTGCCCACAGCCTTCACCACCAGGATGGCCACAATAGCGATCAGCGCCAGCACCAACCCGTATTCAACCAGCGATTGCCCGCTTTTCCTTGCTTTCAGGATCCTCATATTCCGTTTCTCCTCAGTACTAGGTTATTTTCTGATATAAAGCCACCGGTCATATTACAACCTGACCGGCAGCATCTGACATGCTCTATCATAACCCTTATTTCCTGGCGCGTCACCTCTTTTTTGGTGCTTTTCACCCTATTCTCAGAATGCCGTGTTTGACATGTCAGGAGCATACGCGAGGAGATGACAGGGGATTCCCCGACACACCCCGTTCGTGGTGATGAGGGAAACGCACCAAGAACTGCCGCAAAAACCCTGACCGCAGCGGTCAGTTCTCTTCCAACCACCCCTGATGGGACGCGTAGCGCACTATATCCACACGGCTGCGCAGATTGAGCTTCTCCATCAGACGGGCTTTGTAGGTTTCCACCGTCTTGATGCTGATTTGAAGTCGCGCGGCTATTTCCTTGTTGGAGTAACCCCGGGCGATATCACGCAAGACCTCCGTCTCGCGGGGACTGATCGGCTCTCCTGTCTTCACGTCACTGGCAGCCGATCGCCCTGCCATGTCACTTGCGAGGATGCCCGCCGATGCCGAGTCGAGATAGATCTCCCCCTCATTGACGGTGCGAATGGCGCGGGTCAGTTCCATCGCCGCCGAGCGCTTGGTGACGTAGCCCGATGCGCCCGCCTTGAGCAGTCGGCGTAGGTAATCGATGTTCTCGTAGGCACTTAGCACCAACACCTTGATTTTCGGATACATCTGTTTCAGGCGCTCAGTAGCCTGCATTCCATTGCACCGAGGCATGGAGATGTCCATCACGACGACATTGGGCGTGAGTGTCTTGACCTGTTGGATGGCATCTTCTCCGTCCACGGCCTCGCCCACGACCGTCATGTCTGGCTGCTGGTTGAGCAAAAACTTCAGTCCTTCACGCACGACGGTGTGATCGTCGGCTAGAAGAACACGAATTTTTCGGTTGGATGGAGAAGTCTTCAATTCTTACGTCTCCAAGGCACAACTCAAGAATACCGTGGTTCCCGCGTCTGGCGTGGATTCAATGTTGAACTTCGCGCCAACCAGCGCCGCGCGTTCCTGCATTCCCAGCAAACCCAAACGACCTGATGAGTTGATGCTGCTCATGACCTTGTTAACATCAAAACCTTTGCCGTTATCTTCCACAATGACAAGCACAGAGTCACGCCGGTAATCCAGCAGAACACTCACCCGATTTGCCCGGGCGTGCTTGATCACGTTCGTCAATGCTTCCTGGACGACACGATAGAATGTCGTTTCCACGGACGGCTGCAACCGCTGATCCGCCTGGCCGCTGGCGTGAAAATCAGCCGCGATACCGCTGCGCCGAGCCCACTCCTCGACATAACGCTTCAGCGCACTGGTCAACCCCAAGTCATCCAATGCCGCTGGCCGCAGTTCCCACGCCAGCCGGTGCACCCGATGCATCAGGTCGTTGGCCAGCTCCTGCAATTGCTGCAATTGCCGGCCATGCACAGCCTCGTCTGCTTTGGACGCCTGCAAGGCATCCAATCCCAACATCATGGCTGTCAGCCCTTGCCCCAATTGATCGTGCAACTCGACCGACACCCGGCGGCATTCGTCTTCCTGCGCCGTGATGAGCTTCTGCACGAGGTGGGCACGTGCCTCCTCGGCTTGTTTTCGCTCTGTGATATCCGTGATCGTTCCCACATGGCCGGCGTACTTCCCGCGCTCAGAGCGCATGGCCGACGCGCGAATGTAAACCCAGCGGTCACTCCCATCTGCAAGCTGCAAACAAAACTCCTGTTCGTACTCGCCGCCCTCCCGCACACAGTCATTCCACCGCTCCAACACCCTGGCGCGATCCTTCGGATGAACAACCTGCGTCCACCTCCGCACGGCGTCCTCCGACAACTCCAGACCGAGGATGGTTCGCCACCGCGGATTGGTATATGTGATCCTCCCCTTCTCGTCCGTCAGAAAAACACCCGCCGGTGAGCACTCGCTCAGCTTGCGGAAAACTTCCTCACTTTCCCGCAAGGCCCGGCGCTGGTCGGTCTCGCGCAAGGCGCGTTCCACAGCCGACGACAGATGGGCCATCTTGAATTTTGAAACATAGTCCGCAGCCCCACCCTTCATTGCGGCCACCGTTGTCTCTTCGCCAATAGCGCCGGACACGATGATGAACGGTATGTCCGGCTCATGCTTCTTCAGGATCGCCATCGCATCCAGCGAATTGAAATGCAGCATGTTGTGATCCGACAGCACAATGTCCCACGATTGCTTCTTCAGGGCTGCGGTCATCGCTTCCGCCGAATCCACCTGTTCATGAATCGGCTCGTAGCCGTTTCGTTCCAGTTGGTGCAGGATCAATGCCACATCGGCCGCGCAATCCTCCACGAGCAAGACGCGGAGAGGCCTCCGTTTCGCTGACGGCTGGGCAGCCATGCCGGTTTTGTTCACCGCCGCGCAGTATAGCTTCCATGGCCGGCAAGGGCAAGCCACCAGGACGGCGGGATTATCACTTTGGCATTGCGCCACGCGTTTGCCTTGCTACTCTCGCCGTCCACAAACTTCAACGAGCCAAAGGAAATCCATGAGCACACAGACCAACAACTTCCCGAAACTTCACAACGCCATGTGGCCCGGCCTCGTCGGCAAGGGCAGTCCCGGCGCGGAACCCTGCATCGACCTCGATACCATGCTCGACCTCACCGCCAAGGCCGAGGTCGGCGGCGTGAAGTTCGACGGCGTGGACCTTTTCCTGTACGAGCCGCACATCAACATCGACATCAGTGATGATGGCATCAAGGCGCTCGCCGACAAGATTACCGCCAAGGGTTTCGTCGTCGGATCGGTCGTCGCGCCGGTCTGGTTTGACGGCAGTGCCATGGGCGACGAGACCAAACGCAAGAACTGGGTCACCGCCGTCGCCAAGGCCTGCCGCATCGGCAAACGTCTGCGCGAACTCGGTGTGCGCCCCCATGGCGCGGTGCGCGTTGATTCCGCCTGCTCGGTCCACGACTGGGCCGCCGACCCGAAGGGCAACACCAAGCTCATCGCCAAGACCTTTAAGGAAGGGGCCAAGGTTGCCAAGGACCATGGCGAGCGGCTCGCGGCCGAGGGTGAGATTTGCTGGGGCGCGCTTCACTCGTGGAAATGGGCCGTCACGCTCATGGAGGAAGTCGGCCAGCCGCGATTCGTCGGCTTCCAGGCTGACA
>CAZGGF010000310.1:0-29210 GCA_964524715.1 uncultured Verrucomicrobiota bacterium
TAAAACGTGCTCCAACGCCATCCGTGCCTGACGCCCCAGCCAGCACCGGCGCGCCTGGCAAGGCATCAAAACCTGACGACAACAGATTCGGCAGCGGCATCAAAAACCCCGACGCCAATCTCGCCGGCCCGCAGTGGGCGAGATATGGCAGAAGGAGAACGAATAGTGCAAGCGGAAGCGAGAAACGGCGTATGTTCTTGGGCATGAGTCGAATTCCTAACGTTGGCATATTGAAAACTACAAACACCGTAAATTGTCGGAAGTCGCAAGCCAATGTTAATCCTTGCCGTCAGTCCGGCTGCGGAAGTAATGATAACGTTGGACCGAGTCAGATTGGCGCAACCGATTCAGGATCAGGAACATGAAAACCCCATCGACACGTCGCAATTTTCTCCAGACTGCAGCCACAGCAGCCGTTTTTACGATTTTGCCCGGGCGACTGCTCGGTGGTGGGCGGAAGTTGTCGGCAAACGATAAGCTCAATATTGCAGGCATTGGTATTGGCGGCATGGGCGCGTCGAATTTGAACGGGCTGGCGGACGAGAACATCGTCGCGCTCTGCGACGTGGATCTCGATTACGCCTCGAAGACCATCGCCAAGTACCCGAAGGCGAAGGTGTGGACCGATTATCGGGAGATGCTGGAGAAGCAAAAGGATATTGATGCGGTGGTCATTGCCACGCCCGACCACACACACGCGGTGATTTCCATGGCGGCGATGCGCGCAGGCAAACACGTGTATTGCCAGAAACCGCTCTGCCACGATGTGTATGAAGCCCGGATGCTCGCGAAGGCAGCCGCGGAAACGAAGGTCTGTACGCAAATGGGCATCCAAGGGCGGAGTGGGGAAGGGTTGAAGCTGATTTGTGAGTGGATCTGGGACGGTGCCATCGGTGAAGTGAAGGAGGTCGAATCCTACTGCAGCCTGACGTATTACCCTTGGGGTCATGCCTCGTGGAGCTCCAAATGGGGCCGCCGGCCGGTCGATAAACCGCCGTTGCCCGAGAAGCTCAACTGGGATCTCTGGCTCGGTCCTGCGCCGGAGCGGGCTTATCATCCGGCGTATCATCCGCGAACGTGGCGTTGCTGGTGGGATTTCGGCAACGGTATGATGGGCGACCGTGGCGCGCACACGTTGGATTCCGTCGTGACGGCCTTGAAGCTTGGCCCGCCATCGAGCGTTGACGCAACTTCAAGCGACCTCAATCCCGACACACACCCGATCTCGTCGGTCATCACATTCCGTTTCCCGGCCCGTGGGAATCTGCCGCCGGTGAAAGTGACGTGGTATGAGGGCACACGTCCGCCGCGGCCGATGGAGCTGGAGGATGGGCGCGATTTGCCGAATGAAGGCGGTTCCATCTTCAGGGGCACCAAGGGCACGCTTATCTGCGGCGTGTACGGCAACAGTCCGCGGCTGATTCCGGAATCGTCGATGCAGGCGTATAAGCGCCCGGAGAAGACCCAGCCGCGGGTCAAGGGTGTCCACGAGACCCATTGGGCCTCGTGCTGCAAGAGTGGCAAACAAGCCAATGCGGACTTCAGCTATTCTGGCCCACTTACAGAGACGTGCCTGCTTGGGAATATCGCCAAGCGCGTGGATACCCGGATCGAGTGGGACGCCGCGGAACTCAAGGTGACAAATCACCCGGAAGCGAACCGCTATGTCCGCTGTGAGTACCGGAAAGGGTGGAGTCTCTAAAACGCCGCTGGCTACCGCCGTAGACGAAAAAAACGCATCAAACTATTGACAGACTCTGGAAAAAATGACTATTCTGCCAATTAGGTGGGCGTATAGATGAGAGGTACGCGAGGAATGATTTAGGGATTTTTTACGAGGAAAATTTAAGCAGGCCGGCTCCCCGCCGGTCTGCGCGCCGCTTCCCCCCGGCGGCGCACGACGGCCTCAGTCGAAAGACTGGGGCCGTTCGGTCTACAAGACCAGCGGCTCGTACGATCAATCACACACACCAGAGCCGTCGCACTTCGTGCAAACTATGACTCCGTTGCCTCGGCAGAATGTGCAAGCAGATTTGCCCTTGCCAGAACATACCGGGCATTGTGTGCGTGCGAAAGTGCCGCCTCCGGTGGCCCGTCCTGTGCCATTGCAAGCGATACACTTGGCCTTGCCATCGTCGCAATTCAGGCAATCGGTGATACAGGCACCCTTGCATTGGGGGCAGATGCTGGCTTGAGCGAGCTTCTGCAGCTTCGCGGCTGCATCGGCCGACAGTTGTGCTTTGGCTTCGGCAGGCATCCACGCGCAACCGACCTGGACAAAGTTCAGTTGTTTGGCCCGGTCAAGAAACGCCGAGCTGAAGACCTTGGGGTTGCCGGCCTTCACCCGCCGACCCGCTACGGTCAGCAGTGACCTGGCTTCATCCGACGCATTTCGGCTGAGTGGTGCCGCACGATTGATGAGGAGAAGGTTATGGCATATCTCAAACGCCTGTGCATATTGCCGCTGGTCGAGTTGAGCCTGGGCTTCTTTTAGCTCAACAGCCACCCAGTTGTCGGCTGCAGAAGCCAATGTGGCAGCAAGTGCAATAGTAATTCCGGCAACCCAGTTCTTCATAACACTCTCCTTTGATATTCAAGCCGTCATGGCCAGGCAATTTCTCCGATATTTCCCAACGAGGGAACTCTACCACGTCTGTGGCCCAAAATCATCATCTGTTTGGGGGGCCAGCCGTCGGGGTGGGAAGTTCCCATCCATCGAGAAACGCGGCAACGCACTTGGGCAGTTGTGAGGAGTAGCCGCCTTCCAAGAGCGCGAACATGGGCAGTCGCAAGGCTGCCAGATGACGCCCGATCTCGCGGAAGGTCTCGATCTCCAGCCCCATGTCTGTGATCGGGTCGCGCTTGTACGCGTCGAAGCCCGCTTCGACGGCGATCAAGTCGGGCTCAAACTCACGGACCTTTGCCAGCGCGGTGGAGAAAACCTCCAGATAACGCGTGCCATCAGTGCCGGACGGGAGCGGAAAATTCAGTGCGTTGTTTTCAGAATGCAGGCCCGTGCCGGGGTAGGCAGGGCTTTGGTGCAACGAGACGCAGAGCACTTCCTTGGTGCCACGGAAGATGTCTTCCGTGCCGTTGCAGTGGTGGCAATCGAAGTCGACGATTGCCACTCGTTGTGGCGCATGCGGTTCTGTGAACAATCGCTTGAGCGCGATGGCGAGGTTGTTGAAATAACAGAAACCCATCAAGCGGTCGGGACCCGCATGGTGTCCCGGCGGGCGCATGAGCGAGAACGCCGGGGTGCCGTGCCAGGCCATCGTCGCCGCTTGAATTGCGGCTCCAGCGGAGCGCCGGGCGTGATCGAATATGTCGGGGACCGCCAGGGTGTAGGAATCATCGGATTCGCCACGGCGGACCTGTTCCAGCAACCGTGGCGTGTGCACGCGCAGGATATCCGCCTCTTCACACGATTGGGCCGCGATGAACTCGTGTCGCGGGTCTTGCCGCAACAAGGCCGCGCAGTTGACGACGCGCCGGGGTGACTCCGGATAACCCCGAGTGCCGTAGTTTGCGCATTCAGGAGAGAAGATGATCTTCACGTGGACAGGGTAATGTTGAATGGAGACTGGCTCCAGATGAATGGACTGGGGCGTGCCGGTCGGTGGGGCTCCGGCTCACTTACGCAATGTCATTACGGTGCTGCTCATACCATGCGATTGTCTCGGCCAAACCGGTTTCGAACTGCGTGCTGGCTTGGAACCCGAATTCGCGTTGGGCTCTCTGCGTGTCGAGCTGGCGGCGAGGCTGGCCGTCAGGCTTGGTCGGATCCCATCGAATCTCGCCGGTGAAGCGGGTGAGGCGAACGATTTGTTCGGTGAGTTGTTTGATTGAGATTTCGCTGCCGGAACCGAGGTTGACGGGGTCGGGTTTGTTGTACCGCTCGGCAGCCAGGAGAATGCCTTCGGCACAATCGGCAATGTAGAGAAACTCGCGCGTAGCCTGTCCTGTGCCCCAACACTCAATGAAGGCGGCGCCACGGATGCGGGCCTCGACACATTTGCGGATGATGGCAGGGATGACGTGGGAACTGCCGGGATCGAAGTTGTCACGCGGACCGTAGAGGTTGACGGGCAGCAGGAAGATGGCGTTCAGACCGTATTCCTGCCGGTAGGCTTGGCACTGTACGAGGAGAGCTTTCTTGGCGATGCCGTAGGGAGCGTTGGTCTCCTCCGGGTAGCCGTTCCAGAGTTCCTCTTCGCGAAACGGGACGGGGGTGAACTTCGGATAGGCGCAGATGGTGCCCGCAACGACGAGTTTCGGGACCTGAAACTGCCGCGCCTGTTCGATGAGCTCGATGCCCATGATGGCGTTCTCGTAGAAGAATCGGCCTGGGTGTTCGCGATTGGCGCCAATGCCGCCGACTGTGGCGGCGAGATGGATGACGAGGGTGGGGCGGGTGTCGGCGAAGAGCCGGCTGATGGCCGCGCGGTCGCGAAGGTCGCACTGTTTGCTGCGAGGCACGGTGATCTGTGTGCAACCGCGGGCGCGCAGCCCATCCACGACGAAAGAACCGAGGAAGCCTGCGCCGCCGGTGACGATGACGCGTTGTTGGGTCCAGAAGCTCATGGGTCAGTGTTGTTCGGAGTTCACAGCCGCGACGCGGCCGGCGAGTTTGTCTTCAAGGATCTTGATATCAGCGTCCACCATGAGACGGACGAGTTCCTTGAACTTCGTCCGCGGTTCCCAACCGAGGACGCGTTTTGCCTTGGAAGCGTCGCCGATGAGGATGTCCACCTCGGCGGGACGAAGGTAGCGTTTGTCGAACTCCACATACTGCTGCCAGTCGAGGTTGGCGTGGGCGAAGGCTTCCTCGCAGAACTCACGGATGGAGTGCGTCTCGCCCGTGGCGATGACGTAGTCGTCGGGCTTGTCCTGTTGGAGCATGATCCACATGGCTTCGACGTATTCCTTGGCGTAGCCCCAGTCGCGCTTGGCGTCGAGATTGCCGAGGTAGAGTTTCTTCTGGAGACCCGCCTTGATGTATGCGACGGCGCGCGTGATCTTGCGTGTGACGAATGTCTCGCCGCGGCGAGGCGACTCGTGGTTGAAGAGAATGCCGTTGCAGGCAAAGAGGTCGTAGCTCTCGCGGTAGTTCACCGTGGCCCAATAGGCGAAGACCTTCGAGACACCGTAAGGACTGCGCGGATGGAACGGGGTCGTTTCCCGCTGCGGAACCTCTGCAACCTTCCCGAACATCTCGCTCGAAGATGCCTGATAGAATCGTGGACGCACTCCTGCCTCACGGATCGCTTCCAGAATTCGAATGGTGCCGACGCCGGTGGTATCGGCTGTGTATTCGGGGATGTCGAAACTGACGCGAACATGGCTCTGCGCGGCGAGGTGATAGATTTCGGCGGGCTGCAGGGTATGCAGCAACTTGACCATGTTCACCGAATCACTGAGGTCGCCATAGTGCAGGAACAACTGCGTGCCGCGCACGTGCGGGTCCTGATAGAGATGGTCGATGCGCTCGGTGTTGAAGGTGCTGGCGCGGCGAATAATGCCATGAACTTCGTAACCCTTGCCGAGAAGGAACTCTGCCAGGTAGGAACCGTCCTGCCCGGTAATGCCAGTAATCAATGCGCGTTTCATGAATGTTTCATGATTACGCTGCGTCCTGCCGCAGCTCGTGTCGAGCACGAAAACGCGCACGCCCGGCGCCGTCGATGGATGGACAGAAACGACCGGCTATAGCGAAGCGAGTGTCTTTTCCAGATAAACGCGGCTGGCTTCGATGAAGCTTTGGGCCTGTTCCACATCCGCCACGCCTTCAGTCTCCAACGACAACAGACCGGTGTAGCCGTGTTGTTTCAAGAGCTGGATGCAACTACGGACGTTGACGCTGCCTTTGCCGAGCACGACGCAGTTTGCGCCGACCACGTCCTTGACGTGAACATGGACCACGCGGTCCACGATGGCTTTCAGTGTGGCCACTTCATCTTGCGGCTTCCCAAACGGTGTCCATGAGTACGCGCCGGCGGCGGTCTCGACGTAGGTGGCGCGGTGGACGTTGGCGGTGTCGTAGTTGACGCCGAGCCATTTCGATCCGGACAGCGCCATGATCTTCTTCAGCCCATCGGCAGTGAGCGAGAACGTTCCGTGCGGTTCGATGGCAAGATACACGCGGCATTCCTCGGCGACTTCGAGGATCTTCGCCAGCCGCTCGCGGAGGAGCTTCAGAGCCTCGTCGTCCGACATGTTCTTCGGCTTGCGTCCGTCACCGGCGTTGACCACCGGGATGCCTGCCTGGCTTGCCCAGCGAATGGCCTGACTGATGCCCTCGACGCTCTTTGGATTGGGGATGATCGCCCCGTTGGGTGCCCACAGCGCGGACGCCCCGGAAAAACCGAACTCGCGCACCAGATCGCGGAACTTCTGTGGGTCGTCCTTCCACGCGTCCACGTGAGGACACCACGGGCCGGTGGCCTGCGGCTCGACGTAGTGGTAGCCCGCGCGGCGGATGCGATCCATTGCTTCCTTCAGCGGCAAGGTTCGGAATGTCACGGTGCCACAGCCAATCTTCATCCCGGTGTTTCCTGCGGCTGGGGCTGCGGCTGATGCAGTGCTGATGCCGGCGAATGCTGCCATTGCCGTCAAGGCTTGGCGGCGTGTCATTTGGGTTTGGTTCAGTGTATTCATTGATCGATCCTTTCCTGTTTAGAGAACTTTTGTAATGCCGGGCATGGCCACCGGATAGCGGCCGTTCGCGTCAGCGGAAACCGGGGCAGGGGCGTCGAAGGCGTATTTCTCCGGCCCGAGTCGCAGTTTGGAGTTGAGCGCATCGTCCCAGCTCAACATCTGACCGGAATAACTGGCCATGCGGCCCATGATGGCGGTCATGGTGCTGGTGGCGGCGTGTTCGACCTCGTTGTGCGGCTTGTCGTTGCGAATCGCATCCACAAGCGCGTCGAGTTCGGCTTGGTAGGCGTTCAGGGGCTTGCCACTGAACTGCCACACGTCGCCGGCCTCGATTCGACCCCGGCCGATGTCCGCAAATCCCTTGGATCCATGGATCTGAGCTGAGGCGTTGTTCCAGCAACGCGGAATCTGGCGCGTCTGAGCGAACATCTTCACGCCATCCTGGAACGTGAACTCCACCGTGTGGTGATCGAAGCAGTCGCCGGATTGCATCTCTGTGTAGAACTGCCTGCCACCCTGGCCCAGTGCCGAGATCGGGTGTCCACCTTTGACCCACAGGCCGATGTCGATGAAATGGAGCAGTGCATCCACGAAATAGTCGCCGTTGAGCCAGAGGAAATGGTAGGGGTTCCGCAGTTGGTAGACCATTTCCGCCTGGTCGGCAGCGCGGGGAGCGGTGTCGCGCAGGAAACCGGTGTTCCAGTAGCAGCGCAACAGATGGATCGGTCCGATGGCGCCGTCCTGTAATCGCTTGACGGTCTCGCGGCAGCGGGGCGTGTAGCGCATCATCAGGCCGACACCGACCTTGAGGTTCTTCTTGCGAGCCTCGGCGTTGGAGGCAAGCACGCTCCGCACGCCGGATGCATCCACGGCCAGCGGCTTCTCCATGAACACGTGTCTCCCGCTCTCAACTGCGTAGGCGAAATGCGTCGGGCGGAAATGGGGCGGCGTTGTCAGGAGGACCAGGTCCGCGCCGCTTTCGATGGCAGCCTTGTAGGCGTCGAAGCCGGTAAAACGCCGTTGCGGTGGCACGTCTATTCTGTCTGTGAAGCCGCTGTGTGAATCGCGGTCGTAGGCTGCCTTCTGACCGCGCGTGAGCAGTTCCAAGCTTCCTTCCAGACGGTCGGAAAACAAGTCGGCCATGGCCCAGAGTTTTACTGGCGCCTGGGTGGACAACACTTGAGCAGCGGCGCCGGAGCCGCGGTCACCACAGCCGATGAGGGCCACTTTGATCACATCGCTTCCGGCGGCGTGCGCATTGCGGGCGATGGCGTTCACCAAGGTTGTGCCGGCAACCGCGACTGTTGATTGTCTGAGGAATGTCCGGCGTGAACTGTGAAGGCAGTTGGCGGATGAATGGGCTTGCGTCTTTGTCATGTCCGTTCTCCTTATAGAGTCCTTCCAAGTGCCGCTATTCTTACGCGGCAGGAGAAAACGGGTATAGAACAAGCACGTCAAAGCTTGGCAGGAAAGCGGCGCGGTGCACGCATGTCGCGGTAGCGCGCCCGATACTGGCGTGGTGTCATCGCCATCTGATGCCGGAATTCGCGTGTGAAGTGGCTCTGGTCCGAGAAGCCATGGTCTATCGCAATTTGCGTCAGCGGCTGGTCGGTGAAGACCAGCGCATGACAGGTCATCCGGACGCGCACGCGCTTGATGTAGCGTTGCGGTGAGACGTGAAAGCAATGCTGGAAATGGCGCTCGAAGGCGCGCACGGACAGGTTTGAGATCCGCGCGAGTTCCTTGTTGGTGATCGAGGCCATGTAATGCTCGCGGATGTACACAGCCACTTTGGCCAGTGCAAGGTCAGGCCAGGTGTGTTCCGCAACCTTGCCCTTCAGCGGCATTGCAACGCCCGTCGTGCCGATGATCCGCCCGCGCGCGTCGCGCAGTGGAACTTTGTTTGTCAGGCTCCAACAGGCTGTGTGATCAAACCGGCCGATCAACTCGATCCGGTTGATGATGGTCTCGCCCGCCAGTACGCGATCGTCGTCGAGGCGGAACTGGTCGGCAAGATGACGGGGAGAGACGTCATAATCAGTCTTGCCGATAAGGTCTTCCTGGCCGTTGAACGAATAGTTCAGCACAAAGCCGCGGTTCAACCACACGTAACGCCCTTGTGTGTCCTTGATCCAAAACTGCAGGTCTTCGACAAAATCAAACAGACTGCAAAGCGCCAGCGCAATCGGGTCGAGACGGATGGCCCCGGGCAACGGACGGGAGAGGTGCTTCATGCTGGCCGAACCAGCGGCTGAAGCGGCCTTCGAGATGCGCTTGCGAGTTTCGCGGCCGCGGCGTTGGGTGTTGTTTCTCATCAATCAGTGGCTTTGGTTTCATCGTTTGGCGCGAATGACACGCACACGATGAGTGGAGGTATCCCCAACATAGACCGAGCCATCGGTGTCTACGAAAATGCCGTGCAGGCGGTTCATTTTGCACGCGAGCGGGTCACCGTCCGGACCGTCGCCTTTTTCGCCCGTGCCAGCCACCAACTCCAGCGTGCCCTTCTTCATGTTAATCATGCGAACGCTGTGACTCTCGGTGTCGGCAAGGTAAACATTGCCGTTGGGCGCAACCGCGATGCCCTTCGGGCCGGAAAGTGTCGCGTCTTTTGCCGGGCCGCCGTTGCCGGTGAAGCCGCTCTTGCCGGTGCCGGCGACGTGGTGAATCCTGCCGGCCTTCATGTCGAGCCTGAAGACTCTGTTTCCTTCGCGCAACGCCAGCCACATGTCGCCGCGAGTGTCGAAATCAATCGCACGCGGTCCGTTCACCGGCGTGCCGGCAATCTTCGCGCCATCTGGCGTGGCAGCCTTCTCACCGGTTCCTGCAAACGTCGTGATGATACCGGTTTTCATGTCCACCTTTCGGATGCGGTGGTTGCCGATGTCGCAGATGTAGAGACTACCGTCAGGGCCGAACTGGATGCTATGCGGCGATTTCATCTCAGCCTTCGTCGCAGGTCCGCCGTCGCCGCTGAAACCGGCCTTGCCCGTGCCCGCAACAGTCGAGATGTTCCGTGTTCTCGCATCCACGCGGCGGACGATGTGGTTCTGCATCTCAACGAAAAACATGTGACCCGCGCGGTCGAAGCGGATCTCATAGGGCTCAAAGATCTGCGCCTTCGTCGCTGGCCCGCCGTCGCCCGAGTAGCCTTTCTTGCCACATCCCGCGACGGTTGTGATTGTGCCGTTGGCCGCCACGCGACGGATGGCATGATTCAGCGTGTCGCAGATGTAGAGTGCTCCGTCTGGCCCGCGGACCACGCCGAATGGCCCGTTCAACTGCGCTTTTGTTGCCGGCCCGCCGTCACCGGCAAAACCTCTCTCGCCAGTGCCGGCGAAAGTCACGATTTCCGTTTTGGTTTGCGCGGCGCAAACAACAGTAGCGCTCAACAGCAGTGCGAAGCCGATGGGGAGGAATGAGGTGAGTGGTTTCATAGACGTCGCGCCGCAGCGTAGCAGTCCTTTCGCACACTGCAAACGCAGAATGTTGCGCGTGTGGATTATGTGCCTGGCCGGATTTGTAACGTGCGTGGCGTTTCTGCTGTCACTTCTTCTTGTCGTCGTTGTTCGTGGCGCATACGCTGCGGCATCGGAATGCGACGGCTATGAATTCACGCGAGCGATTCATGATGGCGTTGAAGGGTGGAAAACCAGACCGTGTGCCTCTGGCGCACGTCGCTGCCATGACCACTGTCGAGCTGCAACAGTCTACCGGCTGCCTGATGCCGGTGGTTCATCTCGACGCTGAACAACAGGCCCGGCTCATGGCGGCCAACCACGACACCCTCGGCTTTGACGCCGTCAGCTTCATCATCAACTTTTTTGGAGAACCAGCCGCGCTCGGCGCTGAGATCGATTGGGGAGCACCCGACCGATTGCCGACGTTCAAATCAAACCCATGGTGCACGCCCGATGACGCCACCATACCCGGTGACCTTCTCGACCGCCAGCCGTTGAAGACCTGCATTGAAACCATTCGCATCGCCAAGCAGCGTTATGGTGACCGCATGGCCGTGCTCGGGAAGATCATGGGGCCATTCTCCATGCTCCAAGCCATGCATGGCGTCGAGAACGTTCTCATGGGACTTCTGGACAGTCCCGAACGGATCGCCGCATTTCTGGACGTGTGTGTGGAGATTCTCGTGCGTCACGCGAACGCCCAGTTCGAGGCCGGGGCCGACGCCATTTCGATTGGCGAGGGTGGGGCGGGTGCGCGGATGATCTCCCCCGAGGCGTATGAAACCTGCCTCCTGCCAGTCCACAAGCGCCTTATCGCCCGTATCCATGGCCCCACCATTCTGCACGTTTGCGGCGACGTGCGAAGCCGGCTTCACCTGCTGGCGCAGACTGGAATGACGTGTTTCAACTTCGACTGGGCTGTGCCACCGGCGGAAATGGCGGCTTCCGCCGCGGGTCGTTACACCCTCATGGGCAACATCAACACGACCGATCTCCTCTGCGCTGCTCCGACGGAGATTGGGAGTCAGGTCGAAGAGAACCTCGCCGCTGGTGTTCACATCATCAGTCCCGGCTGCGCCACCAGCCCGAACTGTCCCAACGCGAACCTCCGCGCGATGGCCGATGCCATCGGTCGGCACCCGTCGCCGCGTTGAAAGGATGCATGCTCACCGCAGAGGCGCAGAGAGCGCAGAGGGATGGCAGAAGCAGATTATTCCGAAGCTCCGCGTCCTCTGTGTCTCTGCGGTGACTGCTATGCAGTGAACTCTTTGTGGACGCGTTTATGCCAGGCGGCGATCTCGATGCCTTGAGGACACTTGGACTCACACTCACCGCAGGTTTCGCAGGAGCCGGAGCGGGCGGCTTCGGGAGTCATGAGGTAAATATTCCTGTTCAGCAGGAGGGTGTTGGGGCCGAAGGCTTTCGCGTCGTTGTAGAGACGGAAATTCAGGGGAATGTCCACGCCGTGCGGGCATGGCATGCAGTAGCGGCATTGCGTGCATGGGATGGGACGGAGTCCCTCCAAGGTCTGCTGGATGTTGCCGACGAGTTCGAGTTCGCGCGGGGTGAGAACGCCGACCTTGGATTGACTGGCACTGGCAACATTTTGCCGCACCTGTTCCATGCTGCTCATGCCGCTGAGGACGATGGAGACTTCAGGTTTGTGCCAGAGCCATTGGAGAGCGAGATCGGCGGGCGCGCGGGTGCAGCCAGCGCGATCGAATAGCTGGCAGACCGGTTCCGGCAACCGGACGAGACCGCCGCCTTGAACCGGTTCCATGACGACGACGGCAGCGCCTTTGGAAGCGGCGTAACGCAGTCCTTCCGTGCCGGCTTGGAAGTCCTCGTTCATGTAGTTGTATTGGATCTGGCAGATTGGCCAGTCGTAGTCGTCGAGGATCTGGCGGAAAACTTCCGTCGAGTCGTGGAAGGAGAACCCGAGGTGAACAAACCGGCCGTCGCGTTTGACGCGTTCCATCCATTCGCAGATACCCATCGCCTTTAGCCGCGCCCAAATGCCGGCGTGAAGGCAGTGAAGGAGATAAATGTCAAAGTGGTCGGTGCGCAAGCGGTGGAGTTGTTCGTTGAGGTAGCGGTCGAAGTCGCTGGCATCGTTCACGGCCCACGTGGGCATTTTGGCCGCGAGCAGGACCTTGTCCCGGTAGCCTTGTGAGAGGACGCGGCCAACGAAGGGTTCGCTGACGCCGCCGTGGTAGGGATAGCCCGTGTCCACGTAGTTGACGCCGTTGTCGATCGCGTAGGCCATCATCTCCGCAGCCTGTGCTTCGTCAATCTGCGTCTCCACGCCGCCCAGAGTTGGCAGCCGCATGGTGCCAAAACCCAGCGCGGACACCTTGGTTTGCAGGCGGCCTAGCGTGCGGTACTGCATGGTGCCAATCACTCCACAAATTCCAATTCCACGGGCTGGGGGATGACGCCAGCCTCGTAGCCGCGGCGCAGGAAGAGCCGGATCGCTTCGCGGCCTTTGTCGCCGTAGTCGAGGGTCCAGTCGTTGACATACATGCCGACGAACTTGTCGGCCAGCGGCGTGTCCATGTTGCGGGCATAGGCCATCGCGTGCGCGACGGCGGGCGCGCGATGCGCAAGGCCATAGCGAATGCTCTCGGTCAACAACGGCGAGATGCGGCTCATCAGAGGCTTGCCCAGCGACTTCTTGATGGCGTTGCCACCGAGCGGCAGCGGCAGACCGTGGGTGTCTTCTTTCCACCAGGCGCCGAGATCGACGCAGAGTTCCAGACCCTCCTTTTGATAAGTGAGCTGGCCTTCGTGGATGATAAGGCCCGCGTCAGCCTCGCCGCGTTTAACGGCGGCGAAAATCTGGTCGAAGGGCACGACGACATGCTCAAACTCGCGGCCAAGCCAGAGTCGCATCGCGAGGAACGCGCTGGTCATCCGGCCCGGCACGGCGATGCGCATCTTCGCGATCTCATCCTTTGTTCGGCGCGTCTTGCTCACGACCATGGGGCCGTAACCATCGCCCATCGAGGCGCCGCTGGGGAGGAGCGCATATTTGTCCAGAACGGAGGCGTAAGCGTGGATGGAGATGGCGGTGACGTCCAGTTCGCCGCGCGTGGCGCGCTCATTGAGTGTTTGGATGTCCTGCAGGATGTGCTCAAAGCGCAATTCGCCAGTCTGGATCTTGCCGGAGGCCAGCGCATAGAACATGAACGCATCATCCGGGTCCGGGCTATGGCCCAGGGTGATGGTGCGAATGGGAGAATCTTTTTGCCTTTGCATACGCCGCTTGTTATCTAGCGATGAGCATGGTGACGCCAAGCAAATTAACAGAGTTTTTTTCGGCCCGGCAGGTTAGCTGCGGTGAGGCGGAGCCATGACTGGGCCTGCCGACTCTTCCAATTCATCCCTTGCGCAGCGGCGATCCACGCGTTGGTGGCCTTTGTGGGTGACGCTGGCGCTGGCTGTGCTCGGCGGTTTCTACGTTCGAGTGTTGTGGGAGGAACCATCGATCCAGCAAGGACATATGGCCATCGCGAGGATCGTCATCGTGGCGGCCGTGGTGCTTGTCCTGTGGTTGATGTTCTTCTCGCGGCTGCCGTGGAAAACGCGGTGGTTGACACTGGGTGTTGTCCTCTGCTTGTGCGGCGTGCCTGCCGTCTTGTTTGAGATCCATGGCGTGACTGGCGATTTGGTGCCGATCATCAAGTATCGCTGGCGGAACGCCGTGCCGGTGGCGGCACAGCCGGCCACGCCAGTTGTCACCCCGTTGGTTGCTGAGCCGCATTGGCCGCAGTTCCTCGGCCCGCAACGCAATGCGACACTTCCCGATGGCCCGAGACTGGCGCGTGATTGGGCGGCAAGACCGCCACAGAAGCTCTGGCGGCAACCCATCGGTCCCGCGTGGTCGGGTTTCGCCGTTGCCGGTGAACGCGCGGTGACCATGGAACAACGCGGCGCCCAAGAGACTGTGGTTTGCTACGATTTGCAGAAGGGCACAGTCCTTTGGACTCACGCGGACACCGCGCGTTTCAGCAGTACCATCGCCGGGGAAGGCCCGCAGACGACGCCGACAATCGTGGGCGGGAAGATTGTCACGCTTGGCGGCACGGGCATCTTGAATTGCCTCGACCTGGCCAACGGCAAGGTGATCTGGAGCAAGAATGTCCTCACGGAGAATGACCGCCGCGTGAACATTTGGGGCACCGCCGGATCGCCGTTGGTGCTGGGCGACGCGGTGATTGTCAATCCCGGCGGAACAAAGGGCCGCTCACTGGTGGCATACGGGCTCGGCGATGGTGTGCGATTGTGGAGCGGGGGCGATGACAGCGCGAGTTACAGTTCGCCCGGCGCGGCGATGTTGTGCGGAGTGGCGCAAGTGTTGATCTTCAACGAGCATGCGGTTTTCGGCCACGAGCGGGCTTCCGGCCGCGTGTTGTGGGAGCATCCATGGAACCCTGGTCACGCGCACATTGCACAGCCGATCGCGTTGGATGGTGACCGTGTGCTTGTGAGCAGTGGTTACGGTGAAGGAAGCGAGCTTCTGCAGTTGCAGCGGGATGGGGCAGGGCGGTTCAGTGTGAAACCGCTTTGGAAGACACGGAAACTGAAGTCGAAGTTCAACAACATGGTTGTTCGCGACGGACACGTATATGGCTTGGATGACGGCACTCTCGCTTGTGTTGACCTCTCCACCGGCACGTTGAAATGGAGGGAAGGGCGCTACGGTCACGGGCAGTTTATCCTTGTCCGGGATTTGTTGCTCATCACTGCTGAGAACGGCGACGTCGCGCTGGTTGAACCCGTGCCGGATGGACGCCGTGAGCTGGCGAGATTTTCGGCGGTCAAGGGTAAGACGTGGAACCCGCCCGCTCTGGCCAAAGACTTGTTACTGGTGCGCAACGATGAGGAAGCCGCGTGTTACCGGCTGCCGGTAGAGCGCTAGGCGAGGCGTGGGCGTGCCGATTGAGGTTTTGACAGCAGTTCGATCAGCGCATCATCTGCGGGCGGAAATTTATAGCGGCGCAATTCGGTCTCGCGAACCCAGCGGCAATCCTGGCAATCGAGTGGCTTTGGCTCGCCGTCAAGCAGCTCGCATTCGAAGAAACGGAGCCTGACAGTGCGCTCAGGGTAGGAGTGTGTCACCTCGTGAACCAATTGGCCGACACGGACGACGACCCCGAGTTCCTCGCGAAGCTCGCGAACAAGGCACGCCTCGAATGTCTCGCCCGTCTCGCGTTTGCCGCCGGGGAATTCCCAAAGATTGGCCAGAGGGTCATCCTTGCCGCGTTGCGCGATCAGAAGGGTGTCGCCGCGCCGGACGATGGCGGCTGCGACCTCAATCGGCGCCGGGCCGCTCATGATTCAAGGGATTCCAATTCGGCAAAGCGGCGTTCGAGACACGTAGTATCAAGCGGCTGGCAGCCGAGCGCGCCCAGCACTTGCTCGGCCTCCTGCGTGCTTGCCGAGCGCCAGAGGTCCACGAGGAACTTCCCGGCGCGTTTATCGGCCCACCATCGCTCGGAGAAGTTGCGCTGGAGGTAGTCCGCAAGCTGTGCCTCGCCCACCCACGCGCGAAGGTAGTCTGCACTGTAGAATCCCTCGTCCATGTCGAACAAATAGCCGCCTGGCTGATAGATGAAGCCGGTGTGTTCCGTCAGCGTCTGCGCGTAGATCTTCCCGTTGGAGAGCGAGGATTGTCCGTTTTGTTCGTGCTGGCGGAAGAATGCAAACTCCGCACGCAGCTTGGCGATATACCGGCGGTACATGTAGAGGTCGCTCAGCACACGGTAATAGCGGATGCGCGACGCGAGCTTGCGGCTCATGTGCATCGTCTCTTCGAGCCAGAGCGCATCGAGGGTGATGTTCTGCAGCAGGAACGCGTAGATTTCGGTCAGCGCGTTCGAGCGCGAGAGGTGGCGGTATTCGTAGGGCAGCTTCCCGTCGGAAAATGCAAAGTGCAGTGCGTGCCCGGCCTCGTGCATGAACACCTCGTAATCCTGCAGACCGCCGACCGGTTTGAGCAGCAGGTGTATCTCCTGGGGAATTTTCGCGGCAAACAGGCAGGCTCGAGGGTTCTTCTTATCGCGATCTTCCAGGTCGAGCTTGACGTTCTTCCTGGCCTTGAGATCGATTCCCATGCGTCGCAGTGAGCCAAACAGTGTTGGCAGCATTTCGTTCTTTGGGAAGCGCGCGTCGAAATCGCCAAGCTTCAGCAGATAGGTCGCGTGCCAGCGGTGAAGCGCCGGTTTGCCCTCCGGCGTGCGGAACGGCTTGCCGATCTTGTCCATCACCCAGTGCGCCATGTGGTCGCGGAACAGGAGTGACGTGCGATGTCCTGACTCGGTGAGGATCGCGATAAACTTCTCGTAGTCGAACTGCTTCTGTGTTTCGCAGTAACCGATGTAGCTCTTGTAGCCGAGGTCGCGCCGCAGGATCTGCAGATCACGTTGCAGAAGAGTGAGTTTCTCCGGGGTGAATTTGCGATGTACGCCGTCCATCGCCACACCCAGCATCTCGCGCCGGGCGAAATCGGGCTCGTTTTGCAGCCGGGGCGAAAGGTTGTAGTAGGGTACCTGTTCGCCGTCGAGCCGGACCTTGTGGTTGGCGAGGCCGGTTTGCAGCTGGTCATCGAGACGCGCGAGCTTGTGATAGGTGTAAAGACCGGTGCAGGTGAAGTAGAGCCGGTCCAGCCGCTCACGCTCGTCGGGATCGCGCGCGCGGTTGAGCTGCGCCTGCACCAGCTTGGCCACCGAGAGGGAAGCGAGCCATTCGTAGCGCTTGATGATCGCCTCGGTCTCCTGTTTCTCCTTTTGGCCGGCACGGACCAGGCGCGTTTCTGTGGAGATTTCGTAGTTGAGTTGCTCAACTCCCTTGAGAATTTTTGCGACTGTGAGAGGCATGGTGAATTGGAGTTTTGAAGTTAAGCCGGTCAGTTCAGGGTTCGGCGATCACACGGTTTTCAGTTTGCGGCCGAGGCGTTTCTCAACGCTAGCCACCTTGTTTTTCAGACAGCCTCGACGGCCCTTTCTATAGTCGATTTTGACCACGCATTCAATGCGCCCGCAATCCTTTCGCATGGCCTTGTAGCACGCCTTCACGACGGCCATGCATTCGTCCCACTCGCCCTCAAGCACAGTGCCCATCGCATGTAGTCGGTAATCCAGTCCGCTACGGTCGATGATGTCGAGGGAGCGGGCCACATAGCGGCTTACGCTCTCGCCTTTGCCGATCGGGTACATGCTGAATTCGAGTAACATCTTGATGCGCTCCGCTTGTCTACTGAGCCGCCAATGATATAGTAGCGCCGCACTGCGACAAGCTGTTTATGGCTTCCAATGGAAAAACCGGTATTCTTCTTGTGACCCATGGCTCAAAGCTGAAGGCGGCCAATTGGTCGATGTTTCCCATGGTTCGTGAGCTGCGACGGCGCTTGAACAACAACTGCATCGCGCCGTGTTTCATGGAATTGGGACGGCCGGACATTCCGACGGCCGTGCAGAAGCTGGTGCGGCGCGGTTGCAGCCATATCTTCGTTCATGCGTTCTTCCTGGCACCTGGCCAGCACCTGCAAAAGGATATCCCGCGAATCCTGCGCGACGCGCTCAAGGACCATCCTGGCGTCACTTTCGAGATCGGCAAGCCGATGTTCAGCGACCCGGGCTTGACAGATCTGGTTGAGCAACGGCTCTCGCATCTGCTGGCCGACGGCGGGAAGCTTGGCTAGGATTTGGACATGGACAAGACTACACCGCAGCTGGTGCTGATCCTTGGTGGCTGCCGCGGCGGCAAGAGCCGTTTTGCGCTCGAACTCGGCAAGCGACTTGGAAGGCGCAGGATATTTGTGGCGACCGCTGAGGCGTTCGATGATGAGATGCGCCAGCGCATTGCCCGACATCGCGCTGACCGTGGACCGGATTGGCAGACCATCGAAGCCCCGATCTCGTTGTCTGAGGCGTTGCGGGAACATACGGCAGAGGCGGACGTGGTGGTGGTGGATTGCCTGACCGTGTGGCTTGGAAATCTGCTGTGTCCCGAGCGGCAACCGTCGTGCCGGCTGGAGGATGCTGTGTCGTCATTGCTGGCTGAGTTGGCCGGGCGTCGCACACATGTTGTCGTTGTTTCGAACGAGGTTGGTCTTGGCATCGTGCCGGACAACGCGTTGGCGCGGCAGTTCCGTGATGAGCAGGGGCGGTTGAACCAACAGGTCGCGGCAATCGCCGATGGTGTCGTATTCGTGGCAGCCGGTCTGCCGATGACACTCAAGGGGAGCTTGCCGTGATTCAATAGAAGCCCGCAAAGGCGTCGCAGCGAGTGACCCGTTCTCGAAAAGCGAGGGCACACAGGGCTGCTGATACGTTTGCCGGCTACTTGGTCAGTTGCTGGAAGCGCGGGAAGAGCCGGATCAGAGTAAAGCGCTGGTCCTGCAGGGCAGCCTGTTTGAATTGCACATTGAGCCGGATTGCCTTCTCCAGTGCATCAATGGCCTGCTCGCCGCGTTGAAGCTGGACCTGCACGACGGCGAGGTCATACCACGCTTGGGCATCGTCCCCGTGAAACTCCAGGTACTTACCCAGAACACGCTCGACGCGGTCAAACCGACCTAACTGGACGTAGGTTTGCGCGATGGTTTTGAAGGGTTGTGCCGGGAGGTCCTTGTTCTCGATGAGGCGGTCGATGATCTCGTCCATGTCGCCGAACTTGCCTCGTTGGGCCAAGATGGAGAGCAGCTGCATGATCTTGTTGAGATCGCGCGGATTGGTTTGAAGCTCCCGGCGCACGTCAACCTCCTGGCTGGAGATTTGTTTAAGGGCGCTGATTTGAGTGAGAACCACGCCCACCTGGATGTTGTGCGGGTCGAATTTCCGGTAGTTGTCCACCAGTTTGAGTGCGTCGTCGTAGCGTTCGATGCGCGTCAGAAACTCCGCAAACCGGAACGTGGCTTCGACGTTGAAGGGGCAAAGCTCGATAGCCTGTCGGAAGGCGAATTCAGCTTCGCCGGCCAACTCGGGCTGCCGCTGCTCTGGCGGGGCGAGGGTGACGCGCCATGCATAGAGGCCGGCGTGTGCTGTGCGGAGTTTTGAGAAAGCGCGCTGGGCGTCGTCGTCGCGACGGAACCGAGGGTCGTTCAGGAGATACTTCTGAATATAGTCGGTCCAGTACTTGTGATTGAGCGCGACCTTGTCCGGCGTGATCTTCGGCAACACATCACGATTGATCTTCATGATGATGCCGTAAGGTTCGAGGTAGTTGTACATCCATTGGATGACGAAGCTCTCCTCGACGTAGAACGCATGCTTGTCCCGTTCCTTGTCGAAAATCTGTTTCGAGATAAGTCCGTTGAGGGCCGTCACAGCCTGGACACCCTGGATGTTCACGCGGCCGTTGACCACCTGCACCTGCTCGCCGGGCAGGGCAGGGCGGTGCTGGAGTTCCTCGACATAGGCGCGGATGGCGGAGGCGCTGGCCTCGTCGGTGGAGATGTAGATGTCTTCCTTCGGGTAGACGGTGTCGCGGCCAAGTGCCTTTTCAAGCCAGGTGAAACCTTCCTTCTTGCGCACCGGACTGTATTGATAACGCAGGTAACGCAGGTAGGTGTTCTCAGCCAGCGCGTTCTGCGTGATGATGTAAACGTCGGGGTGCAGTCGCGGACAGAAGATGGTGTAGGTCGGCACGAAACGGCCGGGATCGGTGCCACCGTAAAGGATGGCATTCTTGTCCATCGACGGGTAGCCGCCACCCGGTTCGAACATGTGGTAACCGAAGTACCAGCCGAACATGTGGCCTTGCATTTCATTTTCGCGCCAGTTGCGGACCATGCCGACAACCGGCAGACAGGCCACCAGCACCAAGACCTGCATCAATGGCAACTTGTTGTCGTTGGCGCACAATATCACCACCACCAGCCCCAACAGAATCGCCAGTTGCACCCCGACCCAATACCATTCCCATTCGGTCGCGGTGGGATCGGTGATGTGATAGTAGGACTGGAAAATGAGTTGCCACCCGAAGGCGATAAATGCACCGATGAAGAGCAGCCAGCGCAATTTCTCAAAGTAGACGCTGGACAACGCCAAGCCCCAGATCAATCCGTAACCGATGCAGGCACAGAAGAGTGCATGCGTCAGCATGAAAAATACGCGGTCGTTGAAGAGCACAGCGCGATCCAGCGTCGGGTTGGCCAGCACGATGAAGGTGACGCTGGTAAAAAAGATACCGGTGGCCATGAAGATGATCCAGGTCTTCGACCGCCACGCAGTGCCTCGAAACCACGCGAGTGCGGCAAAACCAATGGCGACAAACATGCCGGTGTATTCCCTCAATAGGCCGTTGAAGAAGACCGCCATCTGGTTCCAGAACACCGACCATGGCCGGTCAATCTTCACTTTTTCGTATTGTCCGCGTGACAGATGATGCCAGAAGCCATCCTTGTTCTGGGTGAAACCCCAGTTCATTGGCGGGTTGGTCGAAGACGCCAGGGGGGAGTAACCATAGACCGCCAGACCGGCGAGAACACAGCCACCCACTATCGCCGCCCGCCTCCAATTCACTCGGGTTGGCCACGCATACAAACGTGCCAGAACCTCACCCACGACCCAGATGCCTGCCGGCGCGACCGCAGAGCCAATGCCGTACCAGAAGTAGCTGGACGATATGGGGGACGTCCCGTCATCCAGTATCCATTCCATGAACCAACATCCCGCCGCCAGGACCCAACACGCGCCTACGGCCAAGTCGATCAGCACCCCGGGGCTTACCAGCGCGATGAGGATGAAATATGCTGGTGCCATGAACAGCAGCGTCTGGTGGTTGGTCAGGCCCAATGCCCACAAGAAGGCAGTCCAATACAGGTACTTGTCACGCTGCGGATCGTGCATCCAGATGAACATCGTCACCATCGTCAGCGCCATAAAAAGGGCGTTCAGGGTGTAGACCTCGCCGACCACCGCCTGTGACCATGGGACTGGGCTGTAAGCAAAGACGAGCGCGCCTACCGTGCCGCAGATGGCTGCAATCCATTTCTCTTCTTCATCCGAAAGGACTTCGTGAAAGAACTTGGCCGAACGCAATAGCATGGAACCGCTGCGTGAAATCAGCAATGCCAGCAGGCCGGCAGCCAACCCCGCAAACGTTGCGCTCATCAGCGTTACGCGCCACGCGATGTTGAAATCGCGGCGGCTGATGTTGACGCCGGCTTCCTTTACGTAATCCGGCACCGGGTGAGGACTCAGGGGATTCAGGTGATCAAACAGGAATCCCAGCATTGTCCAGATCGGGTAGCCCGGCGGATGTGGAACGCCGAGGTGATGTGCGGCTGTGATCAATTCACCCGAGTCTTCCAGGGTCACATTCGGCGCCATCGTGCAGACGTAACCGATCATAGCGATGATGAAAGCCGCCGCTGCCGCCATCCAGTCGCTCTTGCGGAACAACTTGAAAGACGCCTCTGGCACGGGTGCTGGCGCGGGAATGTCCGGAATGGCTGTGATTGCTGGTTTCACAGCCTTCGCGCTGCCGCCTGATGCACGTTGGTTTGCCATATTCCTGTTCCTCGGAAAAGTGAACTGTGACTCTAAAGATTGCCACAGACCGGGTCAATACGGGTTTTAGTCAAAAGCCGCATCCTAAACGTTCAAAACAATCCTCAGTTTACTGATCAATTGGAGGGTCTGTCCACTTGCCGTGTTCCTTGATCAGCCCCACCAGACGGTCCACCGCTTCGGCTTCGGGAATATTGAACTTCACACACTCTTTACCGACGTAAAGGTTCACCTTGCCGGGCGCGCCACCGACATAGCCAAAATCTGCATCGGCCATTTCGCCGAGGCCGTTCACGATGCAACCCATGACGGCGATCTTCACGCCCTTGAGGTGATGCGTGTGTTTCTTGATCCGTGCGGTCACGGTCTGGAGGTTGAACAACGTGCGGCCGCAGCTGGGACATGCCACGTATTCTGCTTTAAATGACCTGTTTCCAGTGGCTTGCAGAATATTGTAGGCCAGCCGCAGGGTAGCCTCTGCGTTCGCTTCGCTTCGTATGAGGATGGCGTCCCCGATGCCGTCGCAGATCAGTGAGCCGGTCACCGTTGCTGCATGAAGCATCGCATCAAGGGAATCCAGCTTATCTGTCGAAGGTTTCAGGGTGTCTTTCAACAGAATCGGTGCGCGACAGTCACGGGAGGCCAGTCTCGCGGCGAGGATGCGATAGGCGACGATCGGGTCAATCGGCAGGTCGTCCTTCACGGCCACCAGTTGGCCGTCTGAGACCTGGCTCAAGTCGTCCTTGAGAGGGTCTACCTCTATCACGCCGCAACGCTCATACACCAATTCCGGCTGGGTGTCGCCGAGTTGCGCCAGCTTGGGCGCGAGCCAGTCGAATTGCGCATTGGTCACGGAGACACGGATAAGGTTGTCGCCGCCGAGTTTTGTGGGGCCGAGGGCCAATTCGCGCGCCGGTCGCCGGACGTAGTTGAACGGGTCGCGCGCTTCCTTGGCATCCGATGGGACGGCGGTGGCTTGCTGTTTGTGCCGCTTGTTGAATTTCTTCACCATCGCGTAGGCCACGGGAATCTCGTGGACACTGTCTTCTGTCAGCGATACGCGCACCGTGTCGCCGATGCCGTCTTCGAGAAGGGCGCCAATGCCGACGGCGGATTTGATGCGACCGTCCTCACCCTCACCGGCCTCGGTGACTCCGAGATGCAGCGGATAGTCCCATCCCTGTTCGTCAAGCCTTGCTGCCAGCAGGCGATACGCGGCGATCACCACCTTGACGTTCGATGCCTTCATCGAGAAGACAAGATCATGGTAGTCGTGTTTGCGGCAGATACGCGCGAACTCCAGCGCGCTCTCAACCATGCCGGCGGGCGTGTCACCGAAACGATTCAGGATGCGGTCGGAAAGGGAGCCGTGATTGGTGCCGATGCGCATCGCGCGGCCGAGCCGCTTGCACTCCAGCACAAGCGGCGTGAAGGCCTGCTCCATCCGCGCCAGTTCCTCCTCATACTTCGCGTCGGTGTATTCCTTGACGACGAACTTTTTCTTGTCGGCATAGTTGCCGGGATTGACGCGGATTTTCTCCACCCACTTCACGGCTTCCATCGCGGCTTCCGGCTTGAAGTGGATGTCGGCGACGACCGGCGTGGAGTAGCCTCGTTTGCGCAGCTCGGCGACGAAATCCTTCAGCTTCTTCGCGTCATTCACAGTGGGCGCGGTCAGGCGGATGATCTCACAGCCGGCATCGAGGATGGGCAACGCCTCGGCAATGCACGCCTCGGTGTTCATCGTGTCCGAGGTCAGCATGCTCTGGACACGGATCGGGTTGTGGCCGCCGATGTTGACGTTGCCGACGGGAACCTCCCGGGTCTTGCGCCGGCGATAAGCAAACGGATTGTAGCAGTAGTTCATTTCTGCGGAGGCAACGTCACCGAAGTGCTTGGGGCGTTCGTCTCGGTTTGCGCGGGCGCAAAGAACGTGAACCGCGTCATTTGCCAAACGTCTTTGACACTGATGAAAATCATGAATGAAATCAATGCCAGCGCGAAACCAGTCCACACCACGTTGACCGCGCGGTGTTGCAACGGCCTCCGGCGGATCCATTCGAGGATGGCAAAAACGATATGGCCGCCGTCGAGCACGGGAATCGGCAGCAGGTTCAAGATCGCGAGGTTGACGCTGAGAAACAGAGTCCAAACGATGCCGTTCAGAAAGCTTTCTTTGATCTGTTGGGTCAGCGCATACATGATCATGGGCGGTCCGCCGAGTTTGTCCGGCGTAACGCCGGTGGCGCGCGGATGAAACAGCGCCGTGAGCGTGCGCACGACGGAGACGACCGGCCGCGTGAGTTGGTCCAACGTGCCGGGATATATTGTCACCTTGGGCAGGAATGGACTGAAGCCAATCTCGACCCCAATACGACCGCGTTTCCGGGCCTCGTCATAGAAAGGCGTTACTGTCACTTGCTGGCGCTGGCGATTACGAATGATATCGAGTTGCACCGGCTTGCCGGTGTGGCGGCCCAGCATCTTGACGAGCTGGGTCATGTTCAGTACAGGCTCGCCGTCGACGCTGACAATCTGGTCGCCGATTTTCATGCCGGCTTTCTCCGCAGGCATGCCGGTTTCGAGTTTGCGGATGAAAGTGGACTCACCCAGCCTGAATTTCGGCTCGCGAATGTTTTCGGCCGGATCGCGATCGAACTTGATCGCAAGCTTCACGGTCTTTCCTTCGCGCTTCACCACAAACGGCACGCTCTCGTTGGTGCTCGTGAACAGGTATTCGAAAACGTCTGCAAGCCGGGTGACGCGCGCGCCATCCACGGCGACGATCCGGTCGCCGTTCCGCAATCCGGCCGCCATTTCCGGGCTGTCTTGCATCACGTGGCTGACGATGAGCATTTCCGGGCTTTCCTCAGACGGGATTCCGTGAAAGGAAATGAAGCCTGCAATGGCTGCCGCGAAGGCAATGTTCATGGCAGGACCGGCCATGGCGACGAGGATCTTCTTCCATGGCGCCACCGGGGGCAGGGACTCGATCGGTTCGGAGGCCTTGCCCTCGATGCCTTCGGCCGGGTTCATCTGTGGCAGCATTACGTAGCCGCCAAACGGAATCGCGCTAATGCGGTATTCGATGCCATTGCGCGTCGTCTTCCAAAGCGCAGGGCCGAAGCCGATGGAGAAACGGTCAATCTTCAGACCACAGCGCCGCGCAATCCAAAAGTGTCCCAGCTCGTGCACGAAGATGCACGCGCTGAACAAAATCAGCATGACAACGATGGCGTAAATCGTAGCTAACACAGCTTGGCAGCCTCCTCCCGTGCCCAGCGATCCGCCTCAAGGATCGGCGCGAGCGTCTTGGCGTGCACCACCCGGTGCTTGTTCATTACGGTTTCAACAACGGCCCAAATTTGCGGGAACCGGATGCGGCCCTGCATGAAAGCCGGCACAACCACTTCGTTGGCGGCGTTCAAGACTGCCGGCATCGTGCCGCCGGCCCGCGCGGCCTCGCGCGCGAGGCGCAGGGCGGGGAACTTCTCCGGGTCGGGCGTCTCGAACGTGAGGGGTTGAAGTGACGGGAAGTTTGTTGGCGGCAGCGAGTTTTGCCGGCGCCGCGGATAGGTGAAGGCGTATTGAATCGGATAGCGCATGTCGGGCACGCTGAGCTGGGCGATGACCGAACCGTCGAGGAATTCCACCATCGAGTGGATGATGCTCTGGGGATGCACCACGACGTCCAACCGGTCCATTTCCAGCCCGAACAGCCAGCGAGCTTCAATCATCTCCAGACACTTGTTGAACAGACTGGCGGAATCGATGGTAATCTTGTTGCCCATGTTCCACGTCGGATGACGCAGCGCGTCCGCGGCGGTGACGCGTTCCAGTTCTTCCTTGGTCTTCTTGCGGAACGGTCCGCCCGAGGCGGTCAGCAACAGGCGGCGCACATCCTCCATCTTGCGTCCTTCGAGACATTGGAAAATGGCGCTGTGCTCGCTGTCCACGGGAATCACTTTGACGCCGTATTTTTTGGCCTCGCGCATCACGATTTCGCCGGCCATCACGAGAATTTCCTTCGACGCCACGGCGAGGTCTTTGCCGGCGCGGATCGCGGCAAGCGCGGGTTGGAGGCCAGCCGTGCCGACGATGGCCACGAGCACGGTGTCTGCTTCCGGCATGGTCGCGAGATCAATAAGCCCTTGTTCGCCACTGAGGCATTTCATGCGCGGCGGCAGCCGTCGTTGCAGGTCGGCGGCGGCGGCCTCGTCGTACATCGCGACCGCCTTGGGTTTGATGGCACGCACCTGCGCTTCCACTTCGTCAACACGCGAGCGCGCAGCCAGCCCGACCAATCGCACTTCGTCGCGCAGGTCGGCGACCACTTTCAGTGTGCTCTGGCCAATCGAGCCGGAGCTTCCAAGCAAGACTACGTTTTTCATCAGGTGTGTAAGATAAGTCGAAAGAAAGCGTACAGAGTCGGGGCTGTAAAGAGCAAGCTGTCAATCAGGTCCAGAATGCCGCCAATACCGGGCAGCCACTGGCCGGAGTCTTTCAACTGGGCCTCCCGTTTGATGACCGATTCAGCCAGGTCGCCCACGATGGCCACGACACCCAGCAATGCACCCGCGATGGCGGCCGTCAGCGGAGTCATCTTGAGTGCGGTCAGCGATTCCTGGAACAGATAGAACGCGCCCCAGCCGGCCAGCGCCGCGACGACCACGGCACCAAAGGTGCCCTCCCAGGTCTTCTTTGGGCTGATGCGGGGGATGAGCTTGTGCCGGCCAATGAGCGAGCCGATCACGTAAGCGCCAGCGTCACTGAACTTGGTGACGAGGATCAGGTAGAACACGGCACTTTTGCCATGAAACAGCATCCGCCCGCCGTCCATTTCAATGCCCGGATGAATGTAGTGAATCTTCGTGATGAAATTGAACAGCCAGCTCACATAGACCAGCCCGAAAAGCGTCGCCGCCATCGTGGTGATGGGGGAGGGGTTGTTCTTGTCCATCATCACCCGCACGAACACGCCGAGCACCGCCACGCAGAGGATGCCGGACTCAAACGTATAGGAGCGTGGAGAAACCACACCGTGTTTGAAGAAGAACCAGCTTCCCGTGAGCAGCAGAAAACCGGTGACGAGGCCCAGAACTTTGTACACCCGCAGTTTTGCGTGTTCCAGGATGCCGTAGCACTCCCACAGCGCGAACGAGCCGAACAGCGCCAGCAGCAACCAGCTGCAGAACGGCGGCGCCACGAACACCACCGCCAGCACCACCGCCCACATGATGACCGTGCTTACGAGTCGTTGGAGAAACATGTCAGGTTGGTTTGACGCCACCGAACCGGCGCTGGCGTTTCCGATAATCCTCCAGCGCTTTCAGGAACTCAGGCTTGCGAAAATCCGGCCATAACGTCGGCGTGATCCAAATCTCCGTGTAGGAGGTCTGCCACAGCAGGAAATTGCTCAACCGCATCTCGCCGCTCGTGCGAATCAACAAGTCTGGATCCGGGAATGGCGCGGTATAAAGCGACGCAGCGATGGTGTTTTCATCGATCTGATCCGGTGACAATCGTCCCTCCCGCACGTCCGTCGCGATCTTGCGAACGCCATCCACCATCTCGGTGCGGCCACCGTAGCTCAGCGCGAGAATCAGCGTCAGACCGGTGTTCTTTGCCGTCACGCGCCGCGTCTCGGCGAGCTGTTTTTGCGAATGCTCCGGCAGGTCGGTCAGCCGGCCGATGGCTTCGAGCCGCACGTTGTTCTTGTTCAGCGTGCCAATCTCATCCTTGAGGAACTTGGTGAGCAGGCGCATCAGCGCGGAAGTTTCCTCGCGCGGCCGGCGCCAGTTCTCGATGGAGAACGCGTAGAGTGTCAGGAATTGCACACCGATCTCGCCCGCGGCCGTCACGATCTCTCTGGCGCTGGTCGAGCCGGCGCGGTGTCCCTCGATGCGGGGCAAGCCGCGCTCCCGCGCCCAACGGCCATTGCCATCCATGATGATGGCGACGTGGCGCGGAATGTTCTTCGCTTCGGTCATGGCAATTCTTGCAACTGCTTCACATCAACTCTGCTTTGTCAGCGTCTGTTCTCGGCGTGGTCCGACGGACGCAATCGCCAGCTTTGCGCCGGTCAGCTCGGCGATCTTTTCGACGTAAGCGCGGGCCTTTGCCGGCAGTTCGCCGTAGGTTTTCACCTCATGCAATGGCTGTTTCCAACCGTCCATTTCGATATACACCGGTTTGCACTTGGCCAGAAGAATCGCGTCGTTCGGCATCGTGTCGTAGGTTTTTCCGCCGGCGCGATAGGCTACGCAAATCTTAATCCGATCCAGCGTGTCCAGTCCGTCGAGATTCGTCACCGCGAGTTCGTCAATCCCGTTCACCATCGCCGCGTGCCGCGTCGCCACGGCGTCGAACCAACCCACGCGCCGCGGACGGCCTGTGGTCGCGCCGAATTCCCGGCCCAGCGAATGCAGCAGGTCGCTGATCATCGGATTCTCCGTCGGCAGCGGTCCTTCGCCAACGCGGGTCGTGTAAGCCTTCATCACGCCGATCACCGTGTCCATCTTGTGCGGCGGCACGCCAGAACCCGTGCATGCGCCACCGGCAGTCGTGTTCGATGAAGTCACATACGGATACGTGCCGTGATCGATATCAAGGAACGTTCCCTGGGCGCCCTCGAACAAAACACGTTTCCCGGCTTTCATCGCGTTGTGCAGATACACCACCGTATTGGCGACGAATGGACGCAATCGCTTTGCCGCTGCCATATACGCCTTGCTGACCGCAGCCACCGACAGCGGCTTCGCGCCGAGCGCACGCAGGATTTCATTGTTCTCTTTGACCTTGCGGGCCAGCTTTTCGCTGAATCCTTTCGGCTGCATCATGTCAATCATCCGCAAGCCGGTGCGGGCGGCCTTGTCCCCGTAGGCCGGGCCGATGCCGCGCTTGGTGGTACCGATCTTCTGCTTGCCCTTGAGCACCTCGCGCTGGGCGTCCAGTTCGCGATGATAGGGCAGCACCATGTGCGCCGTCTCAGACAGCACCAGCCGGTTGGCGCCGACCTTGATGCCGCGCTTCTCCAGTCCATCGATTTCCGCCACCAATGCCACCGGGTCCACCACCACGCCGTTGCCGATGACGCAGACCTTGCCGGAATGGAGGATGCCCGAGGGAATCAGGTGCAGCACGAATTTCTGGTCGCCAACTTCCACCGTGTGGCCGGCGTTGTTGCCGCCGGCGTAGCGGACCACGATATCGTTGCGGTCCGTCAACACGTCAATAATCTTGCCCTTGCCTTCGTCGCCCCATTGGGCGCCAACCAGAATTGTTGTAGCCATGATGTATGTTTTTCTTTTGCGTCCGTTCCCGCGCCGGACGCAGCGCCGGGCAAAAGAAAAGGCCCCGACCTCACGGAACGGGGCAATCACCTCTCTTAGTTGCCCGCAGACATTAACCAGAGGCGCGAAACAGTGTCAACGGTGAAGGAAAGGGGAATCCGAAGTTAAGAATGAAGAGCCAAGAGTTTCAGATTCGTTGGCACCGCGCGCCGGGCGCGGGCATCCCTATGGCCAGCAGCGCCTATGATCCGGGTTCACGGATTGCGCTGGTAGAGAACCCGTCG
>CAZGGF010000311.1:0-1549 GCA_964524715.1 uncultured Verrucomicrobiota bacterium
CATCGAACCGTCCGCCGAGCGCAAGGCAATGCTGGGCCGGCAAATCGAGGCAACGGCGGCGGACATGCTTTCCTGCGCCTATTTCAAAGCCTGGCGCAGTCTTGACTGGCTCGGCGACGAATCGTGGGCGGACGCCTCCAAGAAGGAAACCGCCAATGCCTACTTGCAGCCACCCGGTGTCACCGTGGACTCGGATGTCACGATCATGGATCTGTGGCAGAAGTTCGACATGAACCGGCTCTCGCCGCCCACGCTCCACGGCCGGCGCAATCGTTATGAATCCATCGCGCTGTCCACGCCGGCGATGGTCTGGCAGATCGCGCTCCTCTCTCGAAAGCCGGAACTCGTCCGCCAGGTGCAACCTGCCGTGCGCGAGATGCTCGGGCGTGTGGATTTCCGCAAAATCGATCTTGGCTGGGCCTGCAACTACGCCGTCCTCGCTGCACTGTGGAACGTGGCCCAATCGCCGTGATATGTCCGCCGAACCCGCGCATGAAAACAAAACTCCCGATCCTCATCGTTCTGTTGGTCCTCACCTGCAGTGGCTTTTCTGCCGATCCGGCCCAGCGCCACCTGCTGATTGCGTTCACGTGGAGCACGCAAAACATCGGCGACATCGCGATCACGCCCGGCTTGCTCAGCCTGATCCATGAGACGCATCCCGGGCTGCCGAGCGTGGTCATCACCTCGCGGGAGGCAAACACGGACAATTACCGCACGCTGCGCGACTATCTGCCGCGTTACCTTCCAGGCTGCAAAACCCTCGGCTACCCGTTCAAGCTCCGCCTCGATCCCAAGGCCAAGGACGGCGATCCCGGCTCCGCGTGGCGGGCGTTTCACCAGCGATGGGGCGAATCCCAGTTGCGCGGGTTCGAGAACGGCACGCTCTCGGCCCGCATCGCCACGCGCGTCGCGGATGACATCCTCAACCGCCTGCCCAAGGAAGTCCTGGAAGAATTTCAGCGCACCAATCCGGAAGCCGCCCGCGCCTTCACCGATGCCGGCTTCGTGCTTTTCACCTCCGGCACGACGCTCAATTTTGGCCGCATGGGTGTGCGCGAGCTTTACAAGTTCTCGCTGCGTTTTGCCATGCCGTTGCTCATCGCCCGCGCGCACGGCATTCCCTACGGCATCAACGCCCAGTCCTTCGAAGCGCTCGACTGGCCGGCCAGCCTGATTTTCCAACCGTTGTTCCGCGACGCGCGGTTTGTCTATTGCCGCGATCCCGATTCGCTGGAGTATCTGCGCCAGCAAAACCTGCTCTGTCCGCGTTCCGGCTGGCGGCCGGACACGACCTTCTTTTTCAATGGTTTCGATGACGCATGGGCCGACCAGTTCATGCAGGCGCACAACCTCCAGAAAGGCCGCTTCATCACGGTCACCATCCGCAGCACCGACCAGAAAGGCCCGTTGGCCGGAACCATGAACGCGGAACGCGGGGAGGCGTTCCAGTCCCGCATGCGGCAATTCATCGAAGACTGGATTCGCCGCACCGGAGAGCCTGTGGTGCTCGCGCCTGAAGTCGCGTCCGAGGTGGAAGCGGCGCATC
>CAZGGF010000312.1:0-2150 GCA_964524715.1 uncultured Verrucomicrobiota bacterium
CTGCGAGAAGAACGTTTGTCTGGTCAGCAGGACGCACGAGGACGGTTCGCGAAAGGGGAGGATCTCGGCCGTGTTCGACCGCGGCGGCGATCCGATCGCGAAAGCGAAAGAGTGGGGCACGGTGGCCGTGGCCGAGGTGGATTTGAACAAGCGGACGATGTGGAACTTCCTCGGCGATTTTGGCGCGCGCGTGCCGCGTCACCGCCCGATCACCGACAGCCGGGAAAAGTAAGGAGAAGGAATGAACGTGCGTAACAGATGGATGCCGGTCGTGGGCTTGCTGCTGGCTTTAACGGCAGCACCGGTTCAATCGGCCACAAACGCCGAACCCGTCCAGTTCGTCAAACAGGGGCGGCCGTTGGCCGTCGTCGAGGCGGGTCGCAAATGGCAGCGCGGCAAGGGCTGGATCGAGTGCGCCGGCGTCGGCAACTTTCTCTATGCCGCGAAAGTGCTTGGTGAAGGCGACTTCAAGATCACAGCGCGGTTCAGTCTGAACGCACTCAACGGTACGGCTGCCTCGTTGGTCTTTGGCGGAAATCATTTCGGTTTCGATGGGCGCGGCGGGAAACTGTTCGTCGAAGGACCGGATTTCGGGCGCTCGCGCTCTGTTGGTTCGACCGAAGGACTCATTGAGCGCGGTCAGCCCGTCGTCGCGGAAGTGACTCGCTCCGGCAAGAACCTTACGCTGCGGCTCGCGAGCAGGGATATCGTGACGCTGCCGTTCAAGACCGGCCCCGTTGGCGTGTTCGGCCTGCGTCCGTGGCGGGCGACGATGCGTGTCCATGACTTCGCCGCGACAGGCAAGCTCGTCGAGGACCGCGCCGCATTGAACGCGGCATTGCCCAAGGCAGGCCCGGCCGCCGAGATCAGCGTGGGTGGTGTGAAGTTCGATCCGACGGATCCGCCAAGCACGTTGGTCTTCCGCAAGACGCTCGGCCTCGTCACCGCGCCGCAGGTGGACGGCCAGCTTGTCCACGAAAGCAAGACGCACCTGTTCGAGACGCGCGCCACCCTCACCCCGCGTGGCGATTACCTACTGATGTTCCCCGAGGGCGATCTCTATGGCGGCAAATCAAACAAAGTGCACGACATGATGGCCATGCGTTCCTCCGACAAGGGCCGGACATGGAGCGCACCGAAACCGCCGTTCAAGATCGATTACAACCAGCATGGCTTCGTGCCGCTGATTCCGCGTGGAACGAAGCGCATCTACGCGTTCGGCACGCAGCCGGTCTTTCAGGAGTTTTCCGTGGCGAAAGGCCAGCAGGAAAACGCGCCCATCGGTTTCCGCTTCAGCGACGACGACGGGCGCACGTGGTCCGACGCGCAACTCATCCGGCCCGTCAACGACCTGGATTTCCGCGGCATGTCGGTGATGCGAATGTGCGAGACCGACAGCGGCGCGTGGCTCATTGGCTCGCATCTGGGCGACTGGTCGGTGAAGCCGCTGCTGACGCGCCAGTTTCTGCTGCGCTCGGAAGACCGCGGCAAGACCTGGACGCTGTTGCCCGACAAACGGCCGAACGGCTGGTTCGTGCCGGGTTTCAACCGCATGGACGAAGGCCGCCCCATCAACCTCGGCGGCGGCAAGGTGCTCGCAATGTTTCGCACGCCAGAGGGCCATCTCTGGGCCGCGCGCAGCAGCGACGACGGCAAGACCTGGACCGAACCAAAGCCAACACCCCTCATTCATCCCGACGCGCCGCCGATGCTGTTCCATCTCAGCGACGGCAAGACGCTCGCCGCGTTCCACCATAACCGCCACGCGCAAACACAATACACCGGCCTTACAGCGAAGATGGAAGGCATGAGGGACCGCAGCGAACTCTGGGTCAGCCTCTCGCGCGACGGCGGAGGGACGTGGACCGAGCCGCGATTCGTGCTGGCCAACGCGCTCGGGGAAACCGAGCCAAACGCGTGGTTCAACTACCAGTGCTCCTACCTCGACGCGTTCCCCGACGATGGCGCGATGCACCTCTTCCTGCCGCATCGCTGGAAACGCGCGCTGCATCTCACGATCAAGGAATCCGACCTGGAAACACTGCCGACAAAAGCCGCGATCAAGGCCGCCGCCACACTGCCCGAGGTCACCGGCCTGCTCGCGAAGACCAACGTCTTCGTCTCCGGCGTGGATGGCTATCACACCTATC
>CAZGGF010000313.1:0-5421 GCA_964524715.1 uncultured Verrucomicrobiota bacterium
GAGTTGCCGGAACACGGGGATCGGTGGTGGATGGGGGGATCGCGGGGCACGCTTGACCGGCGGGCGGTAGCGCACGTGTTCGCCGGCACGTTCTTTCCGGAACTGGCGCGCAACGAATTGGAGATGTTCGGCCGTTGCCAGCAACCCAGCGGCGAGATCACGCACTTTTGTGGCAACATTTACCAGGTGATCGGCGATCCGCGCGTGCACTACGGCATCACCCAGTGGCCGGACCTGTCGGCGTCTTACATCTGGCAGGTGCTCAAACATTACCGCTGGACGGGCGACCGGGCGTTTCTGAATGCGGCGTGGCCCGGCGTGAAGCGCGCGCTCGACTGGCTCGTGACCGCCGACCGCGACGGCGACGGCATCCCGGAAGGCGGAACAACGTTCGACGCGGGCATCCAATACGCCGGCGCGTTTGTGTTCACGGCCAGCGTGTATGCGGCGGCGTTGCAGGGCGCGACGGAACTGGCGGCGGTGCAAAACGACAGCGCGACGTACGAGCTTGGCCGGCAACGGCTCAGTCGCGTATTGGCCACAATGCGGCAGAGGCTCTGGACAGGCCAGTTCTTCGCCAAGTGCTATCTGCCCGACCGCAACGCGGTTGTGCCGACGATTTTTACCGCGCAACTGGCGGGAGACTGGATGATGCGGATGGCGGGTTTGCCGCGATTGGCCTCGGAGGCGGAGACGCGGGTGAGCCTGGAGAGTCTCTTCAAGGTCAATGGCCAGCGCAGTCCGTGGGCGTTTGCGGATGAGTTCATGCCTGACGGGAGCGCGCATAATGACCGCTGCTGGCTGACGTACCAGTGGACGTATTTCGCCGGCACGGCGATGGCTGAGGGCTACGCCGACGACGCGCTGGAAGTCGTTTGGCGGACCTACGATGCGGTCTGGCGGCGGCTGAAAAACCCATGGGGCATTTACCTCAACCTGATGCCATCGCAGACCGACTCTTCGCAACCGGGCGGCAGCTACATGAGTGCCGTGGCTGGTTGGTGGTGGTTCCATCAATTCAGCGGCGCGACCGTGGACGTGCCGGGGCAGACGCTGTGGCTGTCGCCGCGAACGACGACAACGCTTGGCGAACTGCACATGCCGATATTCTTCCCGCGCGCCTGGTTTTGGCTCGATTACGCGCCGGCGAAGAACATTTTCCGGATCAAAGTGTTGCGGCATTTCGGTGAACCGATGGTGTTCCGCCGTGTCGCCGGCGATCCCAACGCCGCGGCGGTGGATCTGCCGGCGGCATGGACCGCCAAACAAGACGCCGTACTGGACCTCGCCGCGTGGCGGGACAAGCTGGTGACCGTGACTCCGCGTCCACCGATCGTCGAGCATCGTGTATTGCCATTCCAGCGCGAGGGTTTGCCGACGCTTTCGTGGACGGCCATCGGTTCGGACACCAACTCAGTCTCCCATCCCGACGATGCCTACGATGGCTGCGTCTACTCGCGATGGGAGTCCTCCACCCCGGTTTCGCCCGACCTCTGGTGGCGGCTTGACATGGGCGCGACGCAGAATTTCAAGGCGGTCGAGGCAGTCACGTCACCACCTGGTCTGACCGTCGAATTGTCCATGGACGGCAAGCAATGGCAGTTGATGGATGCGAACGCGGCGCAACATCAAGCGCGCTATTTGCGGCTGCGGCCAGCTCCGCAGGCTCCCACCAAGGAACCGTGGCGCGTGAGCGAAGTGACCGTGCGGCCCTGAGCGGGCAGGCCGGTTAATCGTTCTTCATTTGCAGGGCCAGATGCCGCCGCAGTGACTCGCGGTTTCTGGCGTCGAAAAACTCCACCGGGTTGTAGTCGTCGGTCAGCACAACGCCGTTGTCGAGGTTCACGGCGATGAGGCTGCTGAAAGCCTGCGTCACCAACCGGCGCGCGATCGGATGGACGCGCTCCATGTCGGGCTTCTGCCGCAATTCCAGCGCCGGCTGGTTTGACGCCACCATGAAGGTGTTGCCGTTGCCGGCCTGGTGGATGCGCACGCTCTTGAAGACCACGCCCAACGTCCGGGTCATCGAGGCGGTGAAGAACTCGCTCTCGCCGCCGGTGCCGCCAAACATATTGATCACCAGCGTGCCTTCGGGCCGGAGCAACCGTCGCATGGCAGTGAAGGCTTCCCGCGTGAACAAATGCGATGGAGATGAGTCACCCAGGAACGCATCAAGGATGATCGTGTCATATTGCTTCTTGCAGCGGCTGATGAAGTAACGGCCGTCGCCAAAGTGGATGTTGAGCTTCTGCGGCTCCAGATTGAAATACTTCACCCCCACTGGCAGCACGGCGGGGTTGATCTCCACCACGTCCACGCGTGCGCCATCGCGGGCCAGTTCGCTTGGCACGATACCGACACCCAGCCCGATGCACAACGCGTCGTCTATCCGCGGCGTGTAGGCGCGCGCCAACCCATGCAACATATAGGTGTACATCGAGACGCTCTTGCGCTCCTGCGGGTCGTAGGAATTCTGATTCAGGAAATCGTTGAGATAGCTGCGGCGCACCGGCTCCTCCTCGCCCCATTCCACAACCTGAAGCTGGCCGAAGTTCGAATTGGCCCGATACAACTCCTTGATTCCCTTGTTGTGCAGGTGGTCCCGTTGGACTCCCGCGTAGCCGGTGCCCGCGCCGATGATCACGGTCAGCAGGACGGGCACTAGTTTTGAGACTTTCCTCGCCGGCCCGGCAAAGTAGCCCACGGACACCGCCATCAGCGCCAGCGCCGTCAGATACATCGTCATCGAGTTCGGCAGGAACGGAATAAGCACATAACCGAAAAAAACTGTGCCCACGACGCTGCCCGCAGTGCTGATCGCGGTGAGCCGGCCCACGTTGCCGCCGACGGTCTCCACCGAGCCGGTCAGCATACGGACGAAGAATGGGCCGACCATCCCCCGCCACCCAAGTGGTACGAAGAACAGGAACATCGATGCCAGCAGCGATCCCATGGCCAGTTCGAAGTCCAGGCAGCCATACGCCACCGGTTCGCAGACCAGCACGGAGAAGCACAGGTAGACGGCAGCAATTGCAATTGAGCCGTAGAGCCTGCCCAGTCGCTGCGAGCGATCCACCCACCGGCCGCCGACATAGTAGCCGCAAGCCAGCGCCACCAGCGTCACCGCGATTTGCGCTGTCCAGACGAAATGCGACGTGCCGAGATATGGCGCGAGCATCTTTGCGCCGAGGATTTCCACAATCATGATCGCCGCGCCCGTGATCGCCGCCGTCACATACAAGTAACGGCGCAGACCGGTGGTGAGCGGGACGTTTCGGGAGGGAGGTGGTTTATGTTTCACAGTTGTCAGTTTTGTATGTGGGTCTTGCCGTCACGCAGTCTTCAAGCCCAGCAGACGGTCCATCGAGTCGGCAGTCTGGTAGATCAGCGCTTCCGGGTCGTGCGGATACGGGTGAAAATACTCGAAGGTCAGGTAGCCGCGATAACCAATTTGGTCGAACGCTTCCATCACCGCCGGCCAGTTTGTCGTGCCATCGAGCAGCGGACGGAAACACTCCAGCGAGTGGTCGGTCGCCTTCTTGGAGAACTCCTTGAGGTGAACGTTCCTGATCCGTTTGCCGAGCGCCGGAATCCAGTGTTCAGGGTAATGGAAGAGCATGATGTTGCCGGTATCGAAATGGACCTGCACGTGCTCGCTCTGGAAACTGTCCACGAACGCGTTCATCTCCGCTGGCGTCATGAGATAGCCGTTGAAGAAGATATTCTCGATATTGAGATGGACGCCGAGCTTCGTTGCCGTCGGCAGCAGTCCGGCCACCGCCTCGCGGGCGCGCCGGTCGCATATATTGAAGGGCACAGGCTCGTAGTCCGTGCGCCACGGGATGTTCACGGCACCGGGCACGACTAACAGATTGTCGGTGCCCACATCGTGCGCCGCCTGGATCATCTTCGCGGCCAGTTCCAGCCCACGCTCGCGTTTGATCAGATCGCCGCTGGTCAGCGGATATGGCCAGAACAGGAACGAGCACAGGCCGCTGATGGCGATGCCGATCTTGTCGGCCAGCTTGCGAATGGCGCGGCACTCGGCTGCGCCGGCTTTTGGTGAGAGATCGTTGTCGAGGTCGTAGTTCAACTCGACGGCGTCGAAGCCCGCGGCCTTGGCCAGCCGCAAACACTCCTCCAGGTTCATCCGATCGGGGTATGGGAATGCCCAGAGGTTGATGGACTTCTTCATGTCGTAGCGTTTCGGCGACGCACGGCGCGCGTCGGGCTTGGCTGGCTCGGCCGCCCCGGCGACGCTATGGGCAAACGCCGCCGCGCCGCCTGCCGCCGCCAGGGCCGCACTGATCGCCGCGCGGCGGGTGATATACGGGTCGGGCGAGTGGTCAGGTTGGGTTGTCATGTTGGCTTCTGGGTTGGAAATGAACGCGTCGAAAATACCGCAATGGGTCCGCCAGACCAAGCGGGAATAGCGTGTTGGGAAGCCACCTTTCTTATTTAGAATATGATTGCGGTTGCGGCGGAAGTCGGTACAAGCAGTCCCTCAATCATGTCTAGTAATTTCAATTTGGCAGCGCACGGTCTTGTTGAAACCGGGCTGGTTCATCGCAACCTGCCCGTGGCGGCGCTTGTGGAGATGAGCCTGCGCCGCGGCGAGGGCCGTCTGGCCAATACGGGCGCGCTCGTTACTCTCACCGGTAAACGCACCGGGCGCTCGCCCAGCGACCGGTTTGTTGTCAAGGAACCGACCAGCGAGGGCAGGATCGCCTGGGGCAAGGTCAACCAGCCCATGTCCCGCGAGCAATTCCAGGGACTGCGCCAGCGTGTCACCGCCCATTTCAAGAATCGCGAGGTCTTTGTGTTCGACGGCTTCGTCGGCGCGGACGAACGGCATCGCCTGCCGATCCGTGTGATCACGGAGCAGGCGTGGCATTCGTTGTTCGCGCGGCAGCTCTTCCGCCGGCCGGCGCCGGAGGAACTCCACGGGCACCAGCCGGCTTTCACGGTGATCTGCGCGCCGAAGTGCCTCGCCGATCCCGCCACCGATGGCACGCGGTCGGAGGCGTTCATCTGCGTGGACTTCGGTTCGCGCACGGTCATCATCGGCGGCACGCATTATGCCGGCGAGATGAAGAAATCAATCTTCAGCTGCCTCAACTATGTCCTGCCGCAACAAGGCGTTTGCCCGATGCATTGTTCGGCCAACATCGGCAAGGACGGCGATGTGGCGCTCTTCTTCGGACTCTCCGGCACCGGCAAGACCACGCTTTCCGCCGATCCCGACCGCCGGCTCATCGGCGACGACGAGCATGGCTGGGGCGACAACGGCGTGTTCAACTTCGAGGGCGGTTGCTATGCCAAGTGCATCCGCCTCAGTCACGAGCGCGAACCGCAGATCTGGGACGCCATCCGTTTCGGCGCGGTGGTCGAGAACGTCGTGATGGATCTCGATACGCGCGA
>CAZGGF010000314.1:0-1912 GCA_964524715.1 uncultured Verrucomicrobiota bacterium
GTCAGCGGCATGCCGGACACCACCGAGATGTCCTCAACAGGCGTGTCGTTGCTGCCCCGGGTGGTCAGCCGCATCGCGCTGATCGGCGACAGATCCTTCACCAGCGTGCCACCACAGATGAGTCCCGTCAGCGGCATGTCCTTGATCGGCGACAAATCGTTGATCTGTGGATTACCATGGCAATCCAACCACGTCAGCTTCATCCCGCTCAACGTCGACAAATCGACCAATGCGCCATGCTCGTTGGGTTTCGCCGGGGCCAATACAAGGCGTTGGAGGTGCTTCAGCGCCTTCAATGGCATCATGTCTGTCACGCCCACTGTTGGGACCAACGTGCCCGTGGTCGATATCTTCATCTCCACCACAGCATTGTTCTCGATCTTGGAATCCGCTTTGCCATCAAAACCGGGATTGAGTTCCTGAAGCCTGCTGACGATGCGCCGGACCTGTTCCTGCGGAGGCAAGCCAGCGACCGCCGCAGCAAAGGCATCGTCGGTCATCGGTTGCTCGCTGGGAACAGCAGCTGTTGGCATCTCCATCACAATCTCACGACCGCCGACTCTGCCCACCGTTGTGCGAGGAGTCACGGTGTTCCCGGACGTTGAAGGAGTATCGGGGGTTTTTGTATCAGCAGTTGATACCGCAGCCGTTTTTCGCCGCTTGCCGGCCTTCGTCGCTGGCTTGGACGCGGGTTGCGTTGGCTGGGATGACATCGGCGCAGAAGTCGCCGTGCCAGACTGCGCGGCGGCACGCGAAGGCTCACGTTGCGGCGGTGGCGGTTGTTCCAACGGTACAACGCGCGAAGAGAAGGAATCTGCGCGATGTTCTTCACTCGGAGGAGATTCGACCACCGGTTCCTTCCATGGCGCCCAGACGACCAGCCCCGCCACCAGCATCAACGCCGCAACTCCAGCCCCAATGAGCAATGGCATCCGATTCCACTTCCCCGACTCCACCCCGGCTTCGTCCGCGTCCGGTGTGGTCATCGGCGCCGTGGAATCGTCCGCCTCGTCTTCTTCCGACACAGGTGGCGGCACGACTTTGACACGCCTGAACTCCTCGCGCACCTTCACCAATTCGTCGAGCAGTTCCTCGTAGTTCTGAGGCCGGGCGCTGCGGGACTTGGACAACATCTTGTCCATCAACCGGGCGAGCGTGGCTGGGCAACCCGGCCACGCTTTTAGAATCGCAGGAGGCGGCTCGCTGTTGTGTTTCGCCATGATCGCCGCAGGTTGATCTCCTCTGTAGGGCGTCCTGCCCGTGAACATGTGATAGAGCAAGCACCCGAGACCGTAGATGTCTGCACGACAATCAAGCTCCTTCGCACCGCGCGCTTGCTCGGGACTCATATAATGCGGTGAGCCCACCGCCAATCCTTTGCGGTCAGCACCGGCGGTTTCCGCCTCCATGGCTTTTGCCAGCCCGAAATCGCCAATCTTCACTGTGCCGGAGTCGCTGAGGATGACGTTGTCAGGAGTGATGGCACAATGGGTCATTCCTGCCGTGGTCCAAGCATGCTGAAGCGCCCGAGCCGCGTAGAAGGCGACGGCGATGGCCTCGCGCGGCTGCATCTGGCCGCGCCGCTCCATTCGTTGACGCAACGTCCGGCCATCGACGCATTCGCTCACGAGATAGCACGTGCCATCGGCTTCACCCGCCGCGCAAGTCTCCAGGATGTTCTCGTGCTTCAGACGGGCAACAGCTGCCATCGTGCGTTTGAATCGATCAACAAAGCCCGCGTCCCGGCTGAAACGCTGGGCCAGCACTTTGACAATCACAACACGCTTCGAATTCGTTTCGCGCGCCCGATAGCTCGTGCCGATGTCATCCTGGCCAAGCTTGGCGAGAAACGTGTAGCCGGCAAACGAACGGCGTTCAGCCTTCGTCTGAGAAGGCATCCGCGACTGGGCCA
>CAZGGF010000315.1:0-2778 GCA_964524715.1 uncultured Verrucomicrobiota bacterium
TGGTCGAGCAGCATCGGCTCGGTTCGCTCGCCTATTTTTACTCGGGCACGGGAAATCCGGCCAACGAGGACGCCATCAGTTCCATCATCCTCGGCACGTCGTTGTTGACCGCGCGCGGCGTGCCGGTCGCGGGCGAGATGGAGATCAAGAACGTGCAAGCGATGAAGATCATGGATTGTCTCGGCGCGGGCGGGTCGTTCACGGAATACTACGCGATGGACTACCGCGACGACATTGTGCTCATGGGCCACGACGGTCCCGGCCACATCGCCATCGCGCAGGGCAAAACCAAGGTACGCCCGCTCAAGGTCTACCACGGCAAGGTCGGCCGCGGCCTCTCTGTCGAGATGTCGGTCAAGCACGGCCCGGTGACGCTGCTTTCGGTGGTGCAAACCGCCGATGGCGGGCTCAAACTGCTCGTGGCCGAAGGCGAATCGGTGCCCGGCCCGATCCTTGAGATTGGCAACACCAACAGCCGCTATCGCTTCTCCATCGGCGCGCGGAAGTTCGTCGAGTCATGGAACGTCCACGGTCCTGCCCATCATTGCGCCGTCGGTGTTGATCACATCGCCGGCAAGATCGAGAAGCTTGGCAAGCTGTTGCAGATGGAAGTGGCGAAAGTGTGTTGAGGAGAAACCATGAAGAACATGATCCAACAAACGAAGGCAGCCATTGTCGTGTTTGGGGCGATGCTGCTGGCGGTGTCGTCGTTCGCCCAGTCTCCCCATGAACTGGAGATCGGTTTCCGGACTCCTCCCGCGTCGGCGCGGCCGTGGGTTTACTGGTTTCCGCTCGACGGGAATATCAGCAGCAACGGCATCACGGCCGATCTGGAGGCAATGAAACGTGCCGGCATCGGCGGCGTGCTCTACATGGAGACTGACCAGGGCGCGCCGAAGGGGCCGGCGCAGTTTGCGGGGCCGCTGTGGCGCGAACTCTTCAAGCACATCTGCAGCGAGGCGCACCGGCTCGGGCTGGAGGTGAACATGAACAACGACGCCGGCTGGTGCGGCAGCGGCGGGCCGTGGATCACCCCGGAGCTTTCCATGCAGCGCATCGTCTGGACGGAGACGAACGTCGTCGGGGCGCAGCACTTCGACGGAGTGCTGCCGCAGCCGAAGCCGAACAAAGATTTCTATCGCGACATCGCGGTGTTCGCCTATCCCACGCCAGCCACCAATTACGCCATCCCGCACATTCGCGCCAAATCGGCGGAGACACGCGAGGAGGTTCCGCTGCGCGCGACGTGTACGGCACCGGTGGGGGACAAGGTTGTGGCGGGCGAGGGCGTCGTGAACCTGGCGGCGAAGCTTGGCAAAGATGGACGGTTTGCGTGGGACGTGCCGGAGGGCAAATGGACGTTGTTGCGCATGGGCCACACGACCAGCGGCAAGGAACCATCCCGCGCCGCTTGAAGGCCGCGGGTTGGAGTGCGACAAGCTCAGCAAGGCGGCGGCAGAAATCCATTTCAACAACCTGATGGGCAAGCTCATCGCCGACAACAAACCACTTGTCGGCGAGAAGCGCACACTGGTTTCGACGCACATTGATAGCTGGGAGGTTGGCTCGCAGAACTGGACGCCGAAATTTCGCGAAGAGTTTCGGCGGCTGCGTGGTTACGACCCGCTGCAATTGCTGCCGGTGATGAGCGGGCGCGTCGTGGACAGCGTCGAGGTTTCCGAGCGCTTCCTCTGGGACGTGCGGCAGACGGTCAATGACCTGCTCTGCGAAAATTACGCGGGCCATTTCCGCACGCTGGCGCATCGCAACGGGATCCGGCTGTCCATCGAAGCCTACGACACGCCGCCGTGCGACGACCTGACCTATGCGGGCCGCGCCGACGAACCGATGGCGGAGTTCTGGTCGTGGGGCATCGGTGACTCGCCGTGGTTTGCAGCCTACAGTTGCACGGAGATGGCGTCGGCGGCACACGTCTATGGGCGGCCCATCCTCGGCGCGGAGGCGTTCACGGCGACGAACTTGGAGAAACGGCAGGGTCATCCCGCGAACATCAAGCACATCGGCGACTGGGCGTTTTGCGAGGGCGTGAACCGCTTTGTGTTTCACCGTTACGCGCTCCAGCCCTGGACGAACCCCGATCGTCCGCCCGGCATGAGCATGGGCCCGTGGGGCCTGCACTATGAACGCACGCAGACCTGGTGGGAAATGTCGCGCGCGTGGCACGAGTATCTCGCCCGCTGCCAGTTCATGCTCCAACAAGGACTGTTCGTCGCTGACCTTTGTTTCCTCGCGCCGGAAAGCTCGCCGCAGCGGTTCAAGTCGCCGGTGAAATCCGGCTATGACCGGCCCGGCTATAACTTCGACGCCTGCCCGCCGGAAGTCGTGCTCACGCGCATGTCGGTGAAGAACGGCCGGCTCGTGCTGCCCGACGGCATGAGTTACCGGATGCTTGTGTTGCCACAGGTCGAGACGATGACGCCGAAGCTGTTGCGCAAGATTCAGGACCTCGTCAAAGCTGGCGCGACGATCCTCGGCGCACCGCCGAAGCGGTCGCCAAGTCTGGAGAACTATCCGAAGTGTGATGAGGAAGTGAAAACGCTGGCGAAAGCGATCTGGGGCGAAGTAGGTACCACGGCTTCGGCCGGCGCCGAACCGCCCAAAGGCGGGATGTCCACAATGGACCGCCGCTTTGGCAAAGGCCGTGTCATCTGGCCACGTGAGTTCCAGCCGGGGCCGGACGCGGCTTACGACAGTGTGAGCTCGTTCAGTTCGGCAAAGTGGATTTGGTTTCCTGAAGGTCATCCCGCCCGCAGTGCG
>CAZGGF010000316.1:0-7862 GCA_964524715.1 uncultured Verrucomicrobiota bacterium
GCTGGGCCGGTCCAGACCGCCGAGGATGTGCATCAACGTGCTCTTGCCGGCGCCCGACGCGCCGACAATGGCCACCGACTCCGCGCGCGCCAACTCCAGTTGGATGCCCTTCAGCACGTCCAGACGCGATACGTCGAGTGAATAGGTCTTGTGCAGGTCGCGCGCAGCGAGGATGCAGCCCGTCGTCGGTTGTGCTGGCCTTGTGCTGGTGGCTTCACTCATAGCGCAGTGCCTCCACCGGGTCGAGACGGGCTGCGCGCAGCGCCGGGACGATGCCCGCCACCGTGCAGATCACCAGCGCCGTCACGCAAATCCACGCCACGTCCGGCGCGTTGATCTGCGCCGGGATTTCCGAGAAATTGTCGATCTCCCGCGGGAACAATTCATAGCCGAGCGTGCCTGAGAGCCAGTGGTTGAATGGGTTGCGATAGTGCAGCAGCAACATTCCCGCACCCAGGCCCAGCAGCGTGCCAATGACGCCCACCACGAACCCTTGAAGCACGAAGATGGACATGATGCTCAATGGTCCCGCGCCCACGGCCTTGAGCACGCCGATTTCCCGCGTCTTCTGGATTGTGATGGTGATCAAAGTGCTGCAAATTCCGAACGCAGCCACAATGATGATGAAGAACAGGATGAAGAACATCACGTTCTTCTCGACTTGCACGGCCATCAAGACCTTCTTGTTCCGCTGCATCCAGGTCTCCACCCGCAATGGCGGCTTGAGTTGCGCGCTCAGTTGTTTCGCCACCATTTGGCAACGCTTGGGGTCGTCACCGCCTTCCACCATTGCTGCAACCTCGTGCACACCCGGGCCAAGGCTGTAAAGCTCCTGCGCCACCGTGACACATGTGAAGATGATGCCGAGGTCGAATTCGTAGAGACCGGAATCGAAGATGCCATTCACCGTCAGTTCCATCGGCAGATACACTTCCTTGCGCTGCTGAAAATTCCGCGGTGAATAAACAGTGATCTTGTCGCCCGGATTGATGTTGAACTGCCGGGCCAGCTCGCAGCCGACGATGACACTTTGTCCGTCCAGATCGTACTTGCCGCGCCGGACAAAACGTTCCAATGCCGTCACATCCTTGTCGCGTGTTGGGTCAATGCCCTTGACGTAGGGCGTGAACGCCTTCCGGTCGAACTCGATCAGCACGGGCCCCCAGACATAGGGGGAAGCTGCTTTCACACCCGGCACGGCCAGCATCGTCTTCATGACCTTGTCCGAGTGGTCGAGAATTCCACCGTTGGTGACGATGATATGCGCGTTCATCTCGAGGATTTTCGCGCGCAAGTCACGGTCGAAACCGCTCATGACTGCAATCACCACGATGAGCACCGCCACGCCGAGCATGACGCCTGCGAGCGAGATCAGCGTGATCACCGACGCAAACGCCCGCTTCGGCTTCAGGTAACGCAGGCAAATAAATAATTCGTATGGCAGATTCAATTCAGGATCGCCTCAAAACTTTCGCGCCGGTATTCGTGCCGTGCCGCAGCCCGTCCACGGGAACCGACGCGCGCGAAGCATAGGAGCCCCCCTCAACGGAGTCAACTGCCGCCAGCGGCTTGAGCGGACACGGGACTAGCCGATGTTCTCCTCAATGCACTGGAGCATTTCTTTTTCGCTGGCGAGCTTGCCGATAAAACGATAGCCGCTGCGGATAAGGCCGCCCGAGGCGTTCTCCTCGCCGCTGACAAGAGCGGTGAGGAAGACAATGGGAATGTCTTTCAGGGCCGGGTCATCCTTGAGCAAGGCGGCGACGTCGCCACCATCCACTTCCGGCATGATGACGTCGAGAAGGATGAGGTTGGGCTTGAATTCCCTGGCGGTGGTCACGGCGCGGGAACCGGCGTTTTCGATGTGGATGTCATAAACGCCGGAGCGTTCGAGGTTGAGTTTCAGCATTCGGGTGAACGAGATGTCGTCGTCGACGAGCAGGATGCGTTTCTTTTCCATGAGGGGTTATCTCCTATCCGCTTTGAGTACGATGGTGACCCGGACGCCGCCTTCGCGCCGGTTGGCCAGTTCAATGGTGCCACTATGAAGTTCGAGGATTTTCCTGACTACGGTCAGACCGAGGCCCGTGCCGATGCCGGTGGGTTTGGTCGTGTAAAAGGGGTCGAAGACGCGCTGGAGCTTGTCTTCAGGAATGCCATGGCCGGTGTCGTCCACTTCGATCACTACGACAGCGTCGCCGGAGCGGAGACGGACCCCGCTGCGATTGCCGGCGTCGCGCATGATCTTCGCGGCTTCCATCTTCTTGACATAGGTGCGAATGGCGAGGGTGCCACCCGTGGCCATCGCATGAATGGCGTTGGTGAAGACGTTCACGAAGACCTCCTCGATCTTGTTCCTGTCCACCTGGACGGGCGGGAGATCCTCGCCGAGTTTGCGCTGGACGACAATATGGTACTTGTCCAGTTCGTGTTTCACGAGACCAAGGGAGCGGGTGATGATGGTGTTGATGTCGTCGGCCTTGGTGTCCATCTTGCTCGGTGTGGCAAATTCCAACAGGCCCGCGATGATGGTGTCGGCGCGCTTGATGGCGTGGTGCATCTCATCCAGGACCATGACAACGTTCTCGTCGGGCGATTGGATGACCTTGGAGAGGTAGTTGATGCCCATGAGAATGGTGGCAAGGGGGTTCTTGACCTCGTGAGCGACGCCTGCGGCGAGGCGGCCGATCGCGTGGAGTTTTTCAGCCTCGAAGAGGAGCAGGTGGGCGGCTTTGAGTTGTTCGTTGGAAATCTGGAGCTCCGTCTTGCTCTTTTCCAGATCGGTGTTGGCCTTGCGCAGCTGTTCTTCGGCTTCCTTGATTTCGGTGATGTCGCGATTGGCACCGACGAGACCGACGATGTGACCATGGTTGTCGCGGAACGGCACCTTCAAGGTGAGAATCCAGTGGCGTTTTCCCTGTTCGTCGGTGATGCAGGCTTCGCGATTGACGCTGATTTTCCCGGAACGGAGAACCGCCTGCTCTTCTGCCTGGAACTGTTCAGCGAGATCGCGCGGGAAGAAATCAAAGTCCGTCTTGCCAGCAACCTCTTTCGGATGCTTCACCTTGACGAATCGCGCCACTTCCTCATTGACGACAATGAAACGGCCGGCCGTGTCCTTTACGTAAATGTGTATGGGAAGACTGTCGATCAGCGACCTCAGCATCGTGCGTTCGCCTTCCAAAGCTTCTTCCGCGTTTTTGCGCTGGACGAACTGGTCTATCTGCCGGCCGATGTCCTGCATGATCTCCAGCAGCGACTCGTCGATGGTGCCCACGGCACGGCTGAAGAAGACCATGACGCCCAATGTTTCGCGGTAGCTTCCGATGGGGAAGGCGACGGCCTGGCGCAAATCTGTTTTCGCAGCTGCCGACATCCATGGCGAGTCCGCCTCTGCTGCCACATCGGCCACCAATGTCGCCTGGCCATCATGCCAGACGCGGCCCAGGAAACCCGCGCCGCGAGCGAAAGTAGTTTCGCGGCTTGCCTTGTCCAGTCCCTCCATATCCTGCGTCGGGAAGTAATAGGCGTTTTCACATTGCAGCAGGCTGGTTTGAGGGTTCACACCCCACAATTGGCCGCAATTCCAGCCCATGGCTTCACAAACGCACTGCATGACGTTGGGGATGACTTCCTGGAGCGAGTCAGACTCGGCCAGAACGCGCGTCACGCCCGAATACATGATCTGCCGCTGTTCGGCTTCCTTGCGTTCGGTGATGTCACGCGTGATGCCGACCATGCCGAGCGATTTGCCCGTCTTGTCGCGGAGCGGCACCTTGGTTGTCAGCACCCAGATGCGCCTGCCGGTCCTGTCGATTGAGACTTCTTCACGATTGATGAGCGGTTCACCGGAGAGAATGACCCGCTGTTCATCCGCGAAGAAATTGTCGGCGATCTCCTTCGGGAAACAGTCGTAAACGGTTTTTCCCAGCGCGTCCTCTGGCTTGGTCGCTCCCAGGAAACGCATGTGCGCGGCGTTGTTGAGGAACAACCGGCCTTGCGGGTCTTTTGCGTAGATCAGGTCGGGCAGGTTGTCGATGAGGGTGCGCAGCAATTTGTGCTGTTCCGCCAGGGCATCTTCGGCCCGTTGCCGCTCGATGGCGTAATGGATGGTCCGCATCAGCAGGCGGGCGTCCATCTTCTCCCCCTTCATCATGTAATCCTGCGCGCCCTCGTGCACGGTCCTCATGGCGACCTCTTCGTCATTCAGGTCGCTCAGCACGACAATCGGCAGCCGCGGCGCTTTGTCATGCACCTTGGTAAAGGTTTCCAGACCATGGCTGTCGGGCAAGCCGAGGTCCAGCAGCACCAGGTCGAAGCTGCCCGTCGCCAGCCGTTCCAAGCCTTCCGAAAGCCGGCCTACGGACACCAATGTGAACTCGTCCTCGCCTGCCTTGGCGAGCATCGCCTTCATCAGGACCACCTCGCCGGGGTTGTCCTCGATTTGCAGAATATTGACGGGTTTCATGTTTCTGGTGCCTTCATTCAAGGCCGCAGTCTGTTCGCTTGCTGGTGTTCGTCAACCGGGTGGCTCTTAACACGTCTGGCACGGCTTGTAAATTCCCCAAGGCAATCGCCTCAGTTCTGTTGGGGTGGAACCTGGCATTGTGCCACCAGCTGCCGATAAGTCGGGTCGTTCTCAATCGGTGCAAAGAACCTCGCCGCCGCTTTCAGACAGTGGTCGGCTGGACTGCGCTCCTCAATTTGCACCAATTCCTCCGCATATTCCACCAGCCGGTGCGAACTTGTGGCACAAATGTCCACCCGCTGGTCGGGATTCAACGGCAGGTTGCGCAACAGCGCCTCCACCACCCATGGGTAGCGCATCCGCATTTCTGCGATGGGGAAATTGCCCTTGTGCCGGCGGTAGTGAACCAGCGGTTTGCGCCGGCAGACCACAGGCCCGAAAAATGCCAGCCGCGCCCACAACTCCCAGTCTTCCACGCCGATCAGGTGGCGATCTTCATCGAAGGAGCCCGCGCGTTCCAACACGTTGCGTCGAAGCAGCACCGCCGAGGGAGACCCGACGATGTTCGAGTGAAGCAACTGATGAAACGCATTGGTCACCACCCCGTCCACATTGCCGCCCGGCTGGAACGTTCCCATCACCCGGCGGTCGGTGTTCACAATGGCGCATCCAACCGCCACCAGTCCGGCGGCAGGCACGTATCGCATCGTGTCCATCATCTCGCTGAGCGTTTCCGGCAGCCAGCAGTCGTCCGAGTCCGGAAACGATACAAACTCGCCACGCGATAGCTTCAGACCGTTGTTGCGTGACACCGCCCGCTCGCTGTTTTCCTGCCAGACATAGCGCACGCGGTCGCCAAACCGTTTCACCACCTCGCCCGTGTTGTCCTTCGAGCCGTCGTCAATGACGATGATCTCGATATCCCGATACGTTTGCGCCAACACGCTCTCGATCGTTTCGGCGATGTATTGGGCCCGGTTATAGGTTGGAATGATAACGCTGACCATCACGCCCCCATGACTTTGTGGACGAACTCCGTCATCCGTTGTTTGAACACAGCGCGGTCGAACTTCATCGCGTGTTCGCGAATTTTCGCCGGCACGAAGCGGTCCTGTTCCTTCTCCAGCCGCGTCATGGCCGCCGCCAGCGCATCCACCGTTTGTTCCGCGAAGAACAGACCCGTCTCCCCGTCCACGACCGTCTCCAGCGCGCCGCCGCGTCCGAATGCGATGACGGGTTTGCCGCAGGCCTGTGCTTCGAGCGGCACAATGCCGAAATCCTCTTCACCGGGGAACAGCAGCGCCCGGCATCCCGCATACCAGTCGCGCACCTGCTCGTCGCTCTGCCATCCCAGAAACTTCACGTTCGGCCCTGCCAGTTGTTCCAAGGCAGCCCGTTCCGGTCCGGTGCCGACAATCACAAGCCGCCGGCCGAGTCTGGCCGCTGCCGCGACGGCGAGGTCCACGCGTTTGTACGGCGCCAGCGCGCTGACGACCAGATAGTAGTCGTCCGACTTCTCCGAGAGTTTCAGCCGCTGCGTGTCCACGGGCGCCCAAATAACGGTTGCATCGCGCCGATAATGGCGCTGGATGCGTCGGCGGACATTCTCCGCATTCGCTATAAAGTGGTCCACGCGATCGATCGTGGCCACGTCCCACATCCGAAGGTAGTTGGCAAAGAACGGGATGATGGCGCGCTTCAGACGACCCATGTGCTGCGGCCCGAAGTACTGGTCATACATCTCATAGACGTATCGCATGGGGGTGTGGACATAACTGATGTGTGTTGTGCCCGCATGCGGCATGATGCCCTTGGCGACGCAATGGCTGGAGGAGAGGATCAAGTCATAGCCGCCCATCTGGAACGTCTCGATCGCCGTGGGGAAGAGGGGAAGATAGTTGCGGTACTTCGTCGCCACTTTCGGCAGCCGCTGGACGAACGTCGTCTCAATGCGATGCCGCTCGATGATTTGCGACACGCTGCCCTTGATGTGCAGCAGTGTGTAGATCGGCGCGTCGGGAAACATCTCGCAGAAAACCTCCAGCACTTTCTCACCCCCGCGCATGCCGGTGAGCCAATCGTGGACCAAGGCGACGTGCATGGTTCTCATAACTAGCGCCTTTTTAGCGCGAAGCAACCCTCAACGCCAGCCTCTTGTGACCTCGGTCGCGGCGCGCGGCCCGCCATTTGGGTTTTTGTGCTTGAGGGGGTCACTGACCGTGGGCAGAATCGCCGCCGAACGGAACCGGGATTTGGAGTAATCTTCTGTGCAGCTAAAGCGTCTGGTCGACTTCTTTCGCGGCAGCCTTTTGGCGCGCAACACGTTTTGGATGATGGTGGGGCACGGGTTACGCCTGCTTGTCCAGGCCACTTATTTTGTCCTGATTGCCCGGGCGTTGGGGGCGGAGGGGCTGGGAGCCTTCATGGGTGTCGTGGCCCTGGTCAACATCGCATCGCCGTTTGCAGGGCTCGGCATCGGCAATCTCCTCATCAAGAACGTATCGCGGGACGCCAGTCTGCTCGCTTGTTGTTGGGGCAACGCTTTGCTGGTCACCTTCGTTACCGCATCGGTGTTGTTCGCATTGGTGATGGCGTTTTGGTATCTGGCGCTGGCGGCTTCCATTCCCGGCTCTCTTGTGTTTGTGGTGGCGATCTCGGACCTCTTTTTCGGGCGGCTGGTTGACATCAGCGGTCAGGCCTACATGGCGTTTCAGCGTCTGGGGCGAACCGCGCAGTTTCAGGTCATGCTGAGCCTGCTGCGTTTCGCGGCGGCGCTGTTGTTCCTGGCTCTCTCGCATGGCCGTCAGCCGGTGGATTGGAGCATGTACTACCTTGGCGGCACGGCGATCAGCGCTGTGGTTGCGGTGTCGATGGTCAGCCGCGAACTGTGGGCGCCCAAGCTTGCGCTGGAGCGCATCAGGCCGGAACTGAAAGAGGGCTTCTACTTTGCCATCGGCATGTCCGCCCAAGGCATCTACAACGACATTGATAAAACGATGTTGGTGCGGCTTTCCACGCTGAGCGCAGCTGGCATTTACGCGGCGGCCTATCGGTTGATCGATGTCGCGTTTCTTCCCGTCCGTTCCCTGCTGTGGGCATCTTATGCACGCTTTTTCCAACACGGTGTTGCAGGCTTGCGGGGCACCCTGGGTTTTGCGAAGCGACTGCTTCCTGTGGCGGGTGGCTACGGTCTGGCTGTGGGCGCGGGACTTTTCATCGTGGCACCGCTGGTTCCGCTGGTTCTGGGAGCCGACTACGTCGAAACCGTCGAGGCGATTCGGTGGCTCGCGCTGCTGCCTTTCCTGAAGGCGATGCACGATTTTGCCGCCGATTCTTTGACAGGCGCGGGATTCGAAGGCGCGCGCAGTTGCATGCAGGTGCGGGTGGCTGTTGG
>CAZGGF010000317.1:0-5026 GCA_964524715.1 uncultured Verrucomicrobiota bacterium
GGGGGGGGGGGGGGGGTGCCGCGCGTGTGGTATCCTGCAAAAATGTTTAAAGCTCTCATTTCGTTCTCTGTTACTGTGATGAGTATCGACAGAAGCCGGTAATCTTGCAAGAGATACTGAATCCGACAAAAGTATCATTGCTGGGAAGCCCGGAATTGGGCCTCCAATGCGAATGTAGAGAAGTGTGGAGCGAAAAAACGGTACACGTTAAGCTCTGACAAGCAACAAAGACTGAGGTCGCTGCCATGAATATCATCACAAGAACAGGCACAGTTTTCGCAACTTGGTTGACGATGCACGCGCTCCTTCAGGCAACAGTTGGCGCGGAGCCAACGCAGCAGTGGACTTCGCTGTTCAACGGCAAGGACTTGTCCGGCTGGATGGTGAAGTGTCAGGCCGCCGACAAAGAGAAGACGTTTTGGACTGCGACGGACGGAGCGATCCAGTGCAATTCCATAGGTCGCAAGGATCACAACTACGTCTGGCTGGTCAGCGAGCGGGAGTACGGCGACTTTGAGCTGCGGTTGAAGTTCCAGGTTTTTAGTGAATCGCCCGGCAACAGCGGCCTCCAATTCCGCAGCCGTTATGACGAGGGCTGGAAAGGCGGCTGGCTCGATGGTCCTCAGGTGGATATTCACGCGCCCGCGGCCATGTCGTGGCGCACCGGTTTCATCTATGACGAGACGCGCGAGGAACGGCGCTGGATTTGGCCCAGCTTGAAGAACTCGCGGATGGACCCCGCGTTCAAACCGGCGCAGCACGTTTTCAAGTATTCCATGGACGGTGATGGCTGGAACACACTGACCCTGCGTTGCCATGGCACGCGCGTCACGACGACCCTGAACGGGATCGCCGTCACCGATTGGGATGGCAAGGGGGTGCTGGACAACGCCGCTCACTCAGCCCATGGCGTCGGTCTCAAGGGCCACTTCGCGCTGCAACTCCACACCGGCGACGAGTTGCGCATCCGGTTCAAGGAAATCGAGGTGCGGGATTTGAGATAAGAGAGCGCGTGCCATGGGTGGCATGCGCACCCGGAGTGTTCGCGGGAGGAGGTTCACCCCTCGACTTTTGCGGAAAGGCCGGGTTAGTGTCTTCCGAATTGGAGATCACGCGTGCGCATTTGTCACGTCATCACACGACTTATTGTTGGAGGGGCGCAGGAGAACACCTTGGCCAGCGTCGTTGGCTTGCGGCCGCTGCCCGGCTATGAATGCGTTGACCTCATCAGTGGCATCGAGGCGGGCGCGGAAGGCTCTTTGCTCGAACAGGCGCGGCGCGCAGGCGTCGAACCGATCGGGTTGAAATCACTCCGCCGCTCCATCAATCCCTTCCATGACTTGCAGGCGTTCCTTGAATTGGTCCGGCTTTTTCGCCGAGGTCGTTACGATGTTGTTCACACGCACAGCGGCAAGGCAGGCTTTCTGGGCCGTCTGGCGGCTCGGGCCTGCGGAGTGCCGTTCATCGTGCACACCATCCATGGACCGTCCTTTGGCGCGTTTCAGGGCAGGGGGGCCAACTCCGCGCTCGCGCTCGCGGAACGAATAGCGGGGGCGGTGACCACGCGGTTCGTGTCCGTCGCCGACGCAATGAGCCGGCAGTATCTGGATGCGGGCATCGGGCGGCCACAAGACTACGTCACGATCCGCAGCGGGTTTGACGTGGCGTGCTTCGCCAACGCGCAGCCGGACACAGAACTTCGTGCAAAATTGGGTGGCGGGCCGATTGTGGCGCAGATGGCGCGGCTCTTTGAACTGAAGGGATGGGAGATGTTCTTTGCCATGGCACGGGCGCTGCCGGAGGCGAGGTTTCTGGTGATTGGCGACGGTCCATGGCGGGCGAAACTGGACGCGTGGGCCATGGAACCCGGATTGAAAGGGCGCGTTCACTTTGCGGGATTGGTGCCGCCGGGAGAAGTGCCCCGGTGCGTCGCCAGCGCGGACGTGTTTGTTCATCTCTCGCTGCGTGAGGGGCTGCCACGCGCCGTGGTGCAAGCGCTTGCGGCTGGGAAGCCGGTGGTGGCTCATGCGCTGGACGGGACGCCGGAGGTGATTGATGACGGCCAGAGCGGCTTCCTGATTCCGCCGGGCGACCCCGCGTTGTTGGTGGATCGAGTGCAACGGCTATTGCGCGACCGGGCGCTGGCCTCTAGCATGGGTCAACGCGGACAGGCACGTGTGTTAAAGGAATTTTCAGTTGAAGCCATGGTAAACCGGCTCGATGAGCTGTATCGGTCGCTTGGGGATTCTGGTTCATGAGCAACGGGATCCTCCTCCTCAGCTTTCTGGTTGCGGCGGCGATCGCAGTGGTGCTGACACCCATGGCTCGGGTGGCGTCGCGCCGGCTGGGGTTTCTGGACAGCCCGGGAGGCCGGAAGATTCACGCCGAACCGGTGGCATTGCTCGGGGGCGTGGCGGTATTCGCCGCTGTTTTGGGCGGGCTGTGGGTGGCTGGCGCGCCGGGACTGGAGCGCGATCTCCAGCATCTGAAAGGCGTTCTGGCGGGCGGCACGATGGCGTTGGTGCTTGGTCTGGTGGATGACTGGTTTGATCTGAAGGCCGCACCGAAACTCGCTGGCCAGATCGCGATTGCGCTGGTGGCCGTGGCCTTCGGGTTGCGCGTGACGCTCTTCATCCCTCTGCCGGCTGCGCACTGGGTGGTAACCGTGCTTTGGTTGGTCACGGTGATGAACGCGCTGAACTTCATGGACAATATGGACGGCCTTTGCGCGGGCGTTGGCGCGATCTGCGCGTTGATTTTCGGCGGCATAGCCATGGCGCACGGTCAATCACTCCCGGCCGGCCTTGCGGCAGCCATGGCTGGCGCCTTGATGGGTTTCTTGCCATGGAATTTTCCACGCGCGAGGATATTCCTTGGGGATAGCGGCAGTCATCTCGTGGGGTTCCTCCTTGGCGCGCTGGCGCTGCTGCCGCATTACTACTTGATTCGGGACCCCAGCCCGACGGTGTTGCCGGTGCTGATCCCGTTGATCGTCCTGTCACTGCCGCTGTTCGACCTGGTGGCGGTCATGTGGCAGCGATGGCGCCGGGGCACGCCGGTTTACATCGGCGACACGAACCATATCTCGCACCGGTTTGTGCGGCTTGGGCTGTCCCGCGTGGCGGCGGTGCTGGTGCTTTATCTTCTGACGCTGGTCCTGAGCGGGGGCGCGGTGGTGCTGCTATGGGCGCCGCCATGGGTCGCGGTGGTGGTGGTTGCGCAGACGCTGGGCGTACTGGCGGTCGTCACGGCATTGCAGCACTTCGGTGCGAAACAGAAATCCACCGTGGACTGATGACGGTAGCAGTGACGTGCGACACGCCCCTTGAGACGCCGTTGAAATAGACCGTGGAATGCAGATTTCGATGTAGGCCGGGTCCCCCGACCCGGCGGTTGTCATGATCTTCGGGGTGGATCGGGCCCTCCGGGCACGATTGCCTTTCGCTCGCGAGCGACGGTGCGGTCAGCATATCGGAATACCGCGGATGAACGCAGATCCACACCGATGGGAATACTCCCATCTGGGTGCATCCGTGTGCATCTGTCGTTGAATCTTCAATGGTCGGGGAGGGGGAGTCACCGCAGTGGCGCGGCCAGCCCCTTGATCAGCGCGGTGCTCATTAACGCATCGACTTGCGAGAACCTGAAGCGCTATAAGGGCGCGGCGGCCGGCTTCGACATCCGGCAAGCGTTACCGAAGGGAGTAACAGAGATGATGAAGAACACGGCTGATGTTGAGAAGCCGTTGAAAAAGGCTGCGGAATGTGAATTCCGGGTGTGAATTTCGATGTAGGCCGGCTCTGCGAGCCGGCGAAATCATGATGAGAATCGCCGGCTCGCAGAGCCGGCCTACAGAATCGCATCTGGCAGTCCGGGTTTTTCAACGGCTTCTTGAGACCTGACCCGAGAGCCGAGACCCCTGACGTATCACACATGAACATATTCGAGTTTAGTATTATCGCCTTACAGGCTGGCGCGATCATGTTGGGTGTTGTCATTGCGGTCGGACTCTGTCTCGAAACGATTGGATACTATTTCGCGCGCGCACGGACGAGAGCAACGGGCGGTTTTAATTCACAGGCTATCATAAGCATCATGCGGCAGTTGTTCATCACCACTCCGTTGTTTGTGTTTGCAATCGTATATGTCGGAAGCGTGTTAATGAGCGCAGTCATAAGCATGGCTGCAAATGGTTCCAATGCCTGTAAAGCTATATGGATTGCACTGTGCGTGTCACCTTGTGTGACTCTAGGCATTATATGGGCCTATGCTGTATTGGCATTCTCCCGGATTGCCACGACGCCACAGTCATGGGAGTTCATCGTCGTTCGGATGCGGGAGCAGCGCGGTTCGTTTCTAAACTGTCAGCCACCTCTTTATCCCATGGCTGATGGGGATCGCGTGTTTCTTGCTTCACTTCGCGGCACGTTTCGTTGCACTAGAGCCTATCGCTTTGGTGTGTATCTAGTGTGTGGCTTGGTAGGAATTGGGGTGCCGCTTATTTTTGGCCTCGGCCTGATATCTGCTGGCGGCTGGCTCCGCTGGCCTGTGGGTGCGGAATGGGGCCTGCTATCAGCCATCCCGTTGTTGGTGGGTGTTGGCTATTACTTGTATAAAGTGTCAGGGGATTCTTACAGTTTTGATGGAAGCGTTATCGTTCAGAGAAGGAGAGATGGACGCGTGAGGCAAGAGCTGAACATTAGCGATGTAACGTCCTGGCATGTTAAACGGCAGGGACCGCGACTGGCCATCATGCATCTGGCGACCAAACACTCGACGATGCGCGTGGTGATATGCTCCGATATGCAAAGCGAGATGGATAGGATCTTGCAGAAGCCGATGCCGCAGGCTGTGAAACAACCGTCTGATGTCGGTGGCTGATCCGAGACGCGATCTTGTCGCAACGCGCGCAGATGATTCAACCCCGTTGGGGTAGAATCTCTGTTGGACGCTTTACCCAGGGTAGCGCGTGCCGCGCAACCCCGGGCTGAGTGATGAAATCCCTTCAGGATTTGTGGCGGGCAAA
>CAZGGF010000318.1:0-2908 GCA_964524715.1 uncultured Verrucomicrobiota bacterium
GATGAGGTCGTACCGGCGCTTCAATTGCACGTCAATCTGCGCCCAGGCGTTATCGAGCTGGTTGCGAAGTTGGACGAGGCCGTTATAGGTGGCGATCGCCCATACGATCACGATCACCGCGATACCGATCAGGCCGCACAACACCAACAAACCCACACTGGCAGCTATCATGATTCATTCCTCCGTTGTTCAGGTTGCGTTGACAGGTCCCAAAACGTCGTTCAGCAAAGCGATGGTGTGCGTCGCGCCGCTGGCGGGCGGGAACAACACCAGCAACTGCCGCAGTTCATTCACGTCGAACCACAGTCCGTGTCCACGTGGACAGCGGTCCAGATACAGCGCTTCCGCGCCCGGCCGCGGCACAACGATTTCGCGCAATGTCTGGTCGCAGCGGGGACAGAGGCATTTGCGGCCGCGCGGCAGCGTGCCCGGCTGGTTTTGAAATGCCAGCAGCGGATCGTCGGCAGAGCCACCCTTTTGCCGCATCAACATCTCCAATTCTCCCGCATCCAGCCATAGTCCGCGGCAGCGCTCGCAAAAATCCACCTCCACCTCCTTGAAGCGGAGGCTGAACAACTGCGCATCGCATTTGGGGCAGACTGGAATCATACCCGTTGACAGACAGGATGAAACGGTCTGCCGGGCGGGTCAAGCTCCATCGGATTGTCGATTGTCGCGGGACACCCCTTCTGCATCGCGCGCGTTGCGTTGTTGCGGCGCGACGGCGTTTCGCGTTACACTGCCGCGCATTGCACGGTGCAGAAATACGCGACTGCGCGCCCGGCGCAAATGACCGCATCGAAATGACGAGCGTTGAAGGACTCCAACTTCGGAGCCGGACTAACAGCGGAAAAATGATGAAGCTCTTCGCAAGTAGTATCGCACTTCTAGCTGCCATCTGTTTCGTTACACCAGCCCTTGCGGATGGTGCGACTTCCAGATGGGCGCTGACTCCACTCGACGATGTGAAAATGGCAGCCACCGGCGGCAACACCGATGCTCAACTGTATATGGGGCAATGCTGTCTTCACGGCCGCAGGATGGCCAAGGACCTCCCCGCCGCCGCATCCTGGTTTCGCAAGGCAGCAGAACAAGGAGATGCCGAAGCGCAACGAAACCTGGGTTCCTGTTACAGCAATGGCGAAGGCGTGAAAAAAGACCCTGCCGAGGCGGTGAAGTGGTTTCGCATGGCAGCAGAGCAAGGAGATGCCGCCGCCCAATGCGACCTCGGTATCTGTTACTTCCTTGGCGAAGGTGTGCCTGTGAGCGCCGAAGAAGCGGTCAAGTGGTATCGCGGTGATCGTGATCGTATGGGCGATCGCCACCTATAACGGCCTCGTCCAACTTCGCAACCAGCTCGATAACGCCTGGGCGCAGATTGACGTGCAATTGAAGCGCCGGTACGACCTCATCCCGAACCTCGTCGAAACGGTCAAGGGCTACGCCAAGCACGAACGCGAGACATTCGAGCGCGTCACGCAGGCGCGGAATATGGCCGTCAGCGCCAAGAGCGTTGGTGAGCGAGCCGAGGCGGAGAACATGTTGACGGGTGCGTTGAAGTCATTGTTCGCCGTCGCAGAGGCTTACCCGGAGTTGAAGGCGAATCAGAACTTCCTCGGTCTGCAGGAGGAACTGACGTCCACCGAAAACAAGGTCTCTTTCGCGCGGCAGTTCTACAACGACAATGCGATGATCTACAACACGCGCATCCAGACATTCCCAACGATGTTCATCGCGAACATGTTCCAGTTCAGCCGGCGCGACTTCTTCGAGGTCAAGGCCGGGCCCGAACGCGAAGCGCCAAAGGTGTCGTTCTCGTAACACCGGAGCCCGCCTGCTCACATGTGGGAACAAATCCGCGCCAATCGCCGTCGCTCGGCAGTGCTCATCTCGTTGATGGGCGTCGTGCTCGTGTTGCTCGGCTATTGTGGCGGTGAGGCGATCTTCGGCGGAGGCGGTGGATTCATCGGCCTGATCGTGGCGGTCGTCGTGCTGCTGGTGCAACTCGCCATCTACTTCGGCGGCGCGCAATCGCTGGTGCTGGGCGGCGCCGGTGGTGCTGAATTGAGCCACGACGACTGTCCGCGGTTGTTCAATATCGTCGAAGAGATGCGGTTGGCGTCAGGGTTGCCTGTCACGCCGAAAGTATGGCTGATCCAGGATTCGTCGCCCAACGCATTTGCGTTCGGCCGCACGCCTGAAACCTACACCATCGCCGTCACCAGCGGCCTTCTCCACCGGCTTAACCGCGACGAACTGCAGGGCGTCATCGCGCACGAGACAGGCCACCTGAAAAACCAGGACGTGCAGTTCATGATGCTTGCCGCCGTCATGCTCGGTTCCACCGCCGTGCTCGCGGAGATCATCTGGCGAACGATGCGGCTGGGTGGGCGCGCCCGGTCGCGTTCCGATTCGCGCGGGGGTGGGCAGGCGCGACTCATCCTCCTTGTCATCGCGTTGCTGCTGGCGATTCTCGGTCCGCTGCTGGCGCAAATCCTCTACTTCTCCTGCTCGAGGAAACGCGAATTCCTGGCCGACGCCAGCGCGGCGCAGTTCACCCGCTATCCGGAGGGTCTCGCGTCGGCGCTGGAGAAAATCTCGCAAGCCGCCGAGCCTCCCGCGTTCGTCAACAAAGCCAATGCGCCGATGTTCATCGTCAATCCACTGGCCGCCACGGCGGAATCCAGCAGCGTCTTCTCCACGCATCCGCCGACCGGCGAACGCGTCCGCATCCTGCGAAGCATGGCGGGCGCGGCGCTGGCTGACTATGAGGCCGCTTACCGCAGCGCGCACGGAGGTGGGTTGATCGGCGCGGAGTCGTTGCGAGCCGCGCCGGCGCAAGCCATGCGGGAAGCATCCGACGAAGGGCCGGTCCTCGGCCGCAGTGACGCCCGCGCCACTGTCCGGC
>CAZGGF010000319.1:0-9945 GCA_964524715.1 uncultured Verrucomicrobiota bacterium
TTCGCAAAGATCACGTTACCCGAATCTCCAGACTCTTAGCGTGGCCAGGAAACAGACCTTCCCGCGGAATTGCGCGCCGAACTCCTCAATGCCGTGACTGCGCGAGGTCCTGCCTGAATCTCAAATTTCATTCCACTTGCCGGGAACTGGCGCTGGATAGCGGCCCTGGGCATCGGGCATGAACGGCGGCTTGCTCTCCGGCGTGAGCGCGTCCACGTCGCAGAAACGGAAGTTGGATGAGGTGGCCTCCTCCCACGTGACGATGCGGCCGGAGTGGACTGCAGCGCGCCCCATGAGGGAAACGAGGTTGGAGAGAGCAGCACGTTTCAGTTCGTTGTACGGTTTGTTCTTCCGGATGGCATCGAGGAAATCCCGCCACTCGGCGTCCCAAGGGCCGCACGCCTCCTTCTCCGCCTGCCAGGCGATGTTATCGTTGGCAACGCGCTGATCATTGTAAGTGTGGACGGTGGCGGCGTGGACGTTGCCGGAAAACTGCGCGGCGCACCTGGTGCCATGGGCGAAGGTGGCAAACTCGTTGTAGCAGCCGGGCCAGAAACGGCCCTGGACGAGCGCCTTCGCGCCATCGGCAAAGGTGTATTCGATGGTGTAGTTGTCGAAGTTCTGGCTGCAATCGGTGCTCCACGGCGCGCGGCCGCCCATGCCGTGGGCGCTGACGGGCCACGAGTCCTTGATCCAGCAGCATTCGTCCACCTGATGGATCATGTTCTCCATCCACGTGCCACCGCTCGACCACAAGAGCGCGACGGGCTGGCGAATCTGCCAGATGAGTTCGTTGGCATCGGGTTTGCGCGGCCCCATCATGCCGCCCGACTGGAGGCGATAGGCGCGGATGAAGATGATGTCACCCATGTCGCCATTGCGAATCCTGGCAATAAGCGCCTGCCGCGCCGTGGAGTGACGGCATTGAAACCCGCAAGCGACCTTGAGCCCCTTGGCGAGCGCCTCCTCATTGGTCTTGAGCAGCATCTTGATCCCGCCCGCATCGGCCGCGAAGGATTTTTCCATGAAGACGTTCAGGCCGCGGGCGACGGCTTGCTTGAAGTGCGTCGGGCGGAACGCCGCACGCGTCGTCAGCATCGCGACATCGCCCGTGCCGGGCCGGATACAGTCCATCGCCCTCTTATACGCGTCGAAGCCGATGAATTGGCGTTCGCTCGGCACATCCATCTTCCCAGGGAACTGTTGAGTGAGCGCGCCATGGGCCTTCTGAAGTTTCTCGTCAAACAGGTCGGCCATCGCCACAAGCTTGAACGGGCTGTCTGGCGCGGAGAAGGCATTGCCCACCGCACCCGTGCCGCGCGGTCCGCAGCCGAGGATGGCAAGGCGCACGGTGTTGTCCTCCGCGGCGTGGACGTGCGGCAATGTGACGCCCGCGAGCGCCGAGACCGCCGCCATTCGCCCCGTGGTCTTGATGAATTCGCGACGCGTGGCATGTTGCTGGATGGACGTTTGGGGAACAGGGTGTTTCATGGCTTTCTCCTTGATCAACAGAGATTGCATTGCGATGCGGGGCCAGCGTAGCGGCTGGCACGCCTCACACAAGCGAAAAGTTGTTCCCGCGCCAAGCCCTGTGCGTCAGGGCTTCACCTTGCCGACGAGGATCAGTTTGTCATCCTGCACGCCCACGCTCGCCAGCCGACTAAGAAATGCCGCCTTGTCCTTGTCACGATAGAGGTTCTTGGCGAGATTCTCCGCCCTGAACCCTTGCATGATTTCCTCTGGCACTGATTGGCCCCTCACTTCCAGCCTCTGAAGACTCACGAACAGCGCACCTGTTTCCATCGTCGCGCTCACCACGGCCGAGCCGTTGAGATACCTGCCTTTCAGCGCTCCAAACCCCGGCACCGCCGACATGGCATCGAGCGGCCAACTGAGCTGGCACTTGATGTTGCCGCCCTTGATCTCAAACCACATGCGTCCTTTCCACTCTGACTTGCTCGCATCGCCAGCGATCAGCATGTTCAATTCATTCCCCGTCAAGATTAGCTGGGAAGACTTGCCGGCATCCATCGCCGACTTGAAATCCGTGATGCGCTTTAGCAATGCCTCATAGACTGCCGGATCCACTTCAACTTTCGGCAATTCCATCGCCTGGGTATCAGTGTACGCCACGGCCAAGCCGGCGGCTTTGTTCAAGCCATAATAGAAAAGCCCTCCCAAGCTGACGCCCAATATGACGGCAACGATGATGCTCGTCAGGCATCCATAAAAGAAGCATCCGTGTTTCTTCGGCGCAGGGGGTGGCATAGGCGGTGGTTGACTCGGTGAGCTCATATGTTTCTCCTTTGGTTTCCGCGGGTATCATGCCCCGCATAATCGTACGGTCAAACCTTTTGTGGATGCTCATGCGTGACTTTGCTGTTTCGCGTTATTAGAGTATCCGTCGTAGTCAGGCTATGATGAATCATCTGAGTTATGTGCTGGCCACCCTGCTCTGCTGGCTTGTGGCGTGCGAACCGGTCAAGAGGACGGAGCTCCACGAGGCCGTCAGAGCCGGTGACGCGGCCAAGGTCAGGCAATTGCTGGCTCAATCGCCCTCGTTGGTGAACGAGACGGATTCACTCGGCGACATGCCCCTGCATGTGGCAGCGCAAATGGGCAACATGGCGCTGGCCGAACTGTTGCTGTCCGCCAAGGCTGACGTAAACGCCAAGGCTCATGCCGGCTGGACGGCGTTGCACTGGGCTGCGTACTGGAGCAATACGCGAATGGCTGAACTATTGCTGCGCAACAAGGCCGACGTGAACGCTCGCAACAGTATTGGCTACACTCCCCTGCACTGGGCGGCTTGGCGGAATAACAGGGAGTTGGTTGATCTACTGCTTGCCCACAAAGCAGAGGTCAACGCCAGAGACCACGACCATCGAACCCCGCTGCATTACGCGGTCGTCTGGAGCGACACGAATGTCCTCCAAACGCTGATCGCGCACAACGCGGACGTGAATGCCAGGGCCATTGCGGACGTCCGGCCAACCGGAAACGCCATCACACCCCTGGATGTCGCGGATCGATATGGGATTCACCCCGCCGCCGCGCTGCTGCGCCAGCATGGTGCGAAGAGAGAACAGATGCACTTCAATATCGCCGAGCCCGCCAAGCGTTCCGCTGATAAACCCTCGACAAGTCCGCCGCCACAACGATAGATATAATGCCCGATTACGCGTGAACTGACGTTCACTGTCCATTTTGGAGTTGATGGTGTTCCGGACGAACCTGATTTTAAACAGAATGCAAAAACGAGCTCATGTCATCTACACCGGTCGAGTGCAGGGGGTCGGCTTTCGTTACACTGTCCGACAGGCTGCCCACGGTTTTGATGTCGTTGGCTATGTTCGCAACCTCGATGATGGCCGCGTTGAGATGGTGATCGAAGGTGATGAAGAGGAATCGAACCGGTTCGTGCAGTATATCAGCGACAGTGACCTGGCCCCGTATATTCGAAGCAAGACGGTCCAGTGGCAACCACCGACAGGCGAATTCCGCAACTTCTCCATACAACTGTGACACCCGCCATCGAAATCAAAGGTCTGACGAAGCGATACCGCACCGGCTTGCGCCGTGAGATGGTGCTGGCGCTGGATCATCTGAACCTGGAAGTGCAGCCGGGCGAAGTCTATGGCCTGCTTGGTCCGAACGGTTCTGGAAAAAGCACGACCCTCAAACTCGCGCTTGGCTTGATTCGCGCCACGTCCGGCGAGGCGAAGATCTTCGGCAAACCCTGCACCTCCGTTGTCTCGAGGCTCCACGTCGGTTTTCTGCCTGAGAATCCGTACTTCTACCGCTTCCTGACTGGCGCGGAGACGTTGATGTTCTACGGGCGTCTTTGCGGCATGCGGGGCACGGCTCTCACGAACCGCGTGGACGAACTGCTTCAACTGGTTGGCCTCGCCAACGCCGCGAGCCGTCCGCTCGCCGGCTACTCCAAGGGCATGCTCCAACGCATCGGCCTCGCCCAGGCGATGGTCCATGATCCCCAACTGTTGTTGCTCGACGAACCGACCGCCGGCGTGGACCCGATCGGCTCGAAGGAAATCCGCGACCTCATCATCCGGCTGCGTGCAATGGGCAAGACGGTATTGCTCTGTTCCCACCTGCTGACGCAGGTTCAGGACGTGTGCGACCGCATCTGCATCCTGAACCAGGGCCGCAAGGTGCGCGAGGGCCGCGTGGATGATCTCCTGCGTGACCAGAAACGGCTTTGCATTACCGTCGAGAATCTGCCCGAGGCAGCGCGGGCACAGGTTGCGCAATGGGTCGAAGACTGGGGCGCAAGCGTGGTCAGTATTGAGAACCCGCAGACAACGCTGGAAAGTTTGTTTCTCGACGCTGTCAAGTCGCAGCAAGCGCCCACACCGCCCACCAAGCCATGAACGCCGCTTCCCCACAACCCGATGTTGTTTATTTCAGTTTCAACCGCGTCTGGACGATGGCGTTGAACACGCTCATTGAGGTGACACGGCAGAAGGTGTTCTACTTCATGGTCGTCTTTGCGCTGCTGATGATCGGGGCTGCGAGCTTCTTCAGTGTCTTCTCGTTCGGGGAAGATTCCCAATACATCACCCAACTCAAGTTCATCAAGGACACCGGCCTTGGCGCCGTCAGCGTTTTCGGGGCCATCATCGCCATCGTCGCCACCGCGCAGTTGCTGCCCGCGGAGTTGGAGAACCGCACCATCTACACCATTCTCGCCAAACCAGTGCACCGCCTGGAGTTTCTCCTCGGCAAGTTCGCCGGTGTGGCGCTGTTGCTGGCGATCTCTGTGATGCTGATGGGGGCGTTGTTCCTCGGCGTTGTTTTCATCAAGGACCAGCATCTCTCCACCACCACCTATCGCGAGACCGTCGAGGCGGCAGAGGGCGCTGTCGCCGGCTCGCCCGATCTCAAGTCCGACGCGAAAACAAAAATACTCGCTGCCGCCCGCGAACGCGCCGAGCAGGCTGCGGAGGAGATTCACAAGACCGCCGGTTATCGTGACATCGTCAAGGCGCTGACCACCACATTCGTCAAGTTGCTGCTGGTGGCGGCAACCACATTGATGCTGTCGAGCTTCGCCACCTCGATGGTGTTCACCGTGGTGATGTCGGCGATGCTTTATTTCTCAGGTCATCTCGTGCCGGTTGCACAGAAATTCTACGCCACCAGCAAGCTGCCGATGGGCAAACTGATGGCTGGCATCGTTAACTGGGTGTTGCCCAATCTGGCGGCGTTCGATGTCGCCGACGATTTGTTTGCAGGCGATCCGTTGCCGTGGCTGAAGGTGCTGAAGATCCTGTCCTACGGCCTGTTCTACCTGCTGGTGATGCTGACGCTCGCTCATCTGATCTTCCGCGAACGCGAGATCTAACCGCATGAAACGCAACTGGGTGCTGATTCCGCTGCTGCTGGTGGCGACCGCGCTGGTCAAGCTGCCATTCGAGGCCAGCATGGCGGCAGACCGCCCCCACAATGCGGGCACCGGACTGAATCTGAAGACACGCGAGATGGTTGGCCAGGGCATGTCGCTGGCACTGCTCGGCGGCTTTCGCGCACTGGTGGCTGACTTCTTGTGGATTTCAGCGCACGCAGCATGGGAACAGAACCGCTGGTTCACGATGCGGCAGGATTTCGAGGTTGTCACCACGCTTCAACCGCGCGCCATCCTGTTCTGGGACATGGCGAGCTGGCATCTGGCGTGGAACGCCAGCCACGCCGCGTTTCACAACCCGGAGGAGCCGCGCCTCGCCGTCCGCTTGCGCGACCAACGCCTGTGGTTCCGTGCCGGCCGGGAACTGCTCGAGCGCGGCATCGCCAACAATCCCAACAATGCTTTCCTCCACGAGAAGCTCGCCTGGATGCTGCACGACAAGTTCCAAGACCTCTGCGGGGCGGCCGATGCCGCGCTCAAGGCCGTGAAACTCTGCCACGACTGGAGGCGGGGTTACCTCCAACGCCTGGCCGGATACTGGCTGGAGGATTGCGCCCGCAACGTCACTCCCTCACGGCTCCGCGAGACCTACGACTACTGGCGGCAGCTCTGGCTTCGGGAATATGCCGACAAACCCCGCGAGCATTGGGACACGATCGACAAGAACATTTCCCGCCGCCTGCAAAAACTCGAGGACGATCTTTCCATCCCCGAGTCGCAAAGACTCTTTCCAAAATCGAAACCCTCTGCTAGTGTGCCTGCGCGCCGATGAAGATTGCAATCCTCGGAGATATACACGCCAACTTGGAAGCGTTGCAGACGGTTCTGGCTGACGCCGAAAGCGAGCAGGTGAACGAATACCTGTCCGTCGGTGACATCGTCGGCTACGGGCCCAATCCCAAGGAGTGTCTCCACATCATCCGCGACCAGCTCAAGTGCCCATGTGTCCGCGGCAACCACGACCACCTCGCCTCGGCAAATCTCAGCACCATGAGCTTCAATCCCATCGCTGCCGAAGCGATTGGCTGGACTCGCGAGCAACTGGACGATGCGGACAAGAAGTTCCTTGCCGACCTGCGGCTCGTGCGGCTTGTGCATGACTTCACGCTGGTTCACGCCACACTCGATATGCCGCAAAGCTGGGGCTACGTCTTCGACCGCCTCGCCGCAGCCTCCTCGATGAGCTATCAGACCACGAGCATCTGTTTCTTCGGACACACGCACGTGCCGCTGGCGTTCATCAAGGAAGGTCCCGTCCGCACCGAGCACGGCTGGAGCACCGTTGAAATCAAACCCGGCTGTCGTTACTTCATCAACGTCGGTTCCATCGGCCAACCTCGCGACGGCAATCCAAAAACCAGCTACGTCATCTACGACACCGACGCCAAGCGCATACAGATCAAGCGGCTCGATTACGACATTGCCGCCGTCCAGTATAAAATCCGACAGGCTGGCTTGCCCGACAAGCTCGCTGTCCGCCTGGGCCTCGGCAAGTAGTTCATTGCCGTTTTTTCCGCGTGAAAATTCTGGTCGTCAAGCCCAGTTCCCTCGGGGATATCATCCACGCCCTGCCCACGGTGCGCATCCTGCGCCGCGCGTTCCCGCAAGCCGACATCGCCTGGCTGGTCAACGAACACCTCGCACCCATCCTCGACGACTGTCCGGTCATCAACCGCGTCATTCCATTTGCCCGCCATCGTTACAGCACGCCGCGCGGCATGGTTGAACTCTACCGTCTCCTGGCGGCCCTGCGCCGCGAGCGGTTTGACTGGGTCATCGACCTCCAATGTCTGCTTCGCAGCAGTCTTGTCACGCTCGCCACCGGCGCACGCCGGCGCACCGGCCTTTCCGACGGCCGCGAAGGCTCCACGAATTTCTACAATGAACTGATCAAGATATCCGTTCCACACATGCATGCCGTGGATCGCTATCTCATGGTGCCGCGCCAGCTCGGCATCCAAGTGGATCGCGTGGAGTTCCCGCTTGCGCCCGACCTGCGCGGCCTGAACGCGGGACCGGAGAAACTCATTCTTGTCAACCCGGGTGCCCGTTGGCCCACCAAACGATGGCCTGCGCCACGCTTCAGTGAATTGATCGCGCGACTGGCCGCACTATGGCCCGACCATCGCATCGCCATCATCGGGAGCCCGGACGAACGCATCACTGCCGAAGCGATTGCCGCCGCCGCCCATGCGCCCGTTGAGGTGATCGCCGGCCGAACGACGCTGCCCCAGTTGCTGGACCTGATGAGGCGCGCCGCCCTGCTTATCTCCAACGACAGCGGCCCCATGCACCTCGCCGTCGCCGTCGGCACGCCGGTTGTCGCCATCTTTGGTCCGACCAACCCGCGCCGGACCGGCCCCTACCCTGCGGCGACTCATTTGGTTCTGCGCGTTTCCATGCCCTGCTCGCCCTGCATGAAGCCGGAATGCAAAGATGTCCCCGCAGTGAAGTGCCTGTGCCAGATTGAAGTGGAACAAGTCGTCGCCGCTGCGGAACGAATGATCCGCAAGGCATAGACCCCTGCCGGCAACAGTCTTCCGTCCGCCGCCGTTTACTTCGCCTCCCGCATCACCAGCGCCCGATACGCACGCATCATCTCACGCGTGATGGGACCCGGTTGTCCCAAATGGACCCAGTGGCTTCCGAGCCGTGTCACCGGCATGACCTCCGCCACGCTGCTGGTGAGAAAAACTTCGTCGGCATGGAACAGGTCATTCTGATGCACAACCCGCTCCACCACCGGAAGCTTGTCGGTGCGCGCAATCTCAAGCACCGCCGCCCGCGTGATCCCGGCCAGAATCTCAGGTTGCAGCACGGGTGTGACCAGCTCCCGACCGCGAACGAGGAACACGTTGCTTGCCGATCCCTCGGCGACGTGCCCGTGGCTATCGAGCAGAATTGCATCGTCCGCGTTGGCTGCGTTGGCCTCACGTCGCGCCAGTATCTGGGCAATATAGTTCAGGCTCTTCAAACCATGCGCCGCCGATGACAGTCTCTCATTGGCCACAACGCACTGAATCCCCGTCTCGTAGCGTTTGATGTCCGGCATGGCCTGCGCCCAGCATGTCACGAGTACCATCGGCTCCTGGGCGTGTTTCCCCAGCAACCCAAACTCCGCCACGCCGCGCGTCACTACGATTCGCGCGACACCGCTTGCCACGTTGTTCTGCTTCGCCAATTCCCTCAACACGCCGGCAAAACCCGCCTCATCCAGCGACAGCGGAATCTCCAGCCGTTTCAGACCAGAACGCAACCGTTCAATGTGCCGATCCAACCGGAAGAATTTCCCGTCGTAGCAACGCAGCGTCTCGAACAACCCGTCCCCGTAAAGCAACCCGCGGTCAAACGGCGAAATCCCCGCTTTTTCCTCCGGCACATATTCACCGTTTCGATAGATTGTCTGGCTCATCCTTGTCACCTTCCACTCACGACACGTCGTTCTCCGCTTGCGGCCCGCATGGCCTCTGCCAGCGTCAACGCCTGTACCATCCCGCGTGCTTTGTGCAACGTTTCCTCGTATTCCAGCGCCGGCTTCGAGTCTGCCACTATGCCGCCACCCGCATGAAACTGCACGGTGTCATTTTCGTGAACCATCGTGCGGATGGCAATGTTGAAATCAGAGACGCCGTTGAAACCGAGGTAGCCAATCATGCCGGTATATATGCCACGCGCGGCTGGCTCCAGTTCGTCAATAATCTCCATCGCACGGATTTTCGGAGCGCCCGTAATGCTGCCGCCAGGAAAACACGCACGTATGGCATCCACCGCCGTCACGCCGTCAGAGAGTCTTCCCTCGACCGTCGAAACCAAGTGCAGCACTGTCGCATAACTCTCCAGCGTCACCAGTTCCGGAACGTGTACGCTGCCGAACTCGCACACTCGTCCGAGGTCGTTGCGTTCCAGGTCGGTGATCATCAGCAACTCCGCCTGATCCTTCGCGCTCATCATCAATTCGCGCGCCGCCTTCTGGTCCGCCTGCTCGTTGCCCGTGCGTGGCCGCGTTCCCTTGATCGGCCGCGTCTGGATGTGACGGCCGTGGAGTTGCAGGAATCGCTCCGGCGATGACGATAGAATCCGCCCCGTACCACAATCCAGGTACGCTGCAAATGGCGCCGGGTTCGTTGTGCGCAGCGCGTGATAAAGCAACTCCGGCTCCACCGGCGTCTGTGTCCGGAACCGCTGGCTGAAGTTCACCTGATAAACGTCGCCCGCCGCGATGTAGTCAAGTATCCGCCGCACTGCACGCTCGTAGTCTTCCCGTGTCAGATTCGACTCCAAAGCCGGTTCACGTCCATCGGACACCAGCGAAGATCGCGGCAAAACTGCCGCAACCGCCAGTTTATTTAGCCATTCCTCTGCGCGCCGTCGCGCACGGTCCGCGTCTGTCCGGCCAGTCTCATCAACGCCAGTGGAGATGATGGTCGCGCGACCGCTGTCGTGATCGAACAACAGCAGGCGGTCGTAAACTCCAAACCATGCATCGGGAATCCGCGTATCATCCGCAACACGCACCGGCA
>CAZGGF010000320.1:0-5771 GCA_964524715.1 uncultured Verrucomicrobiota bacterium
GCGCGCCGCCGAGCCGGCTGGGTGGGTGGCCGAAACACTCTTGCTGGCGCCTTTGGAAGGGCGCGCGATGTTCATGCCAGGACGGTTGGCGCAAAGAAAGCACCGGATCTCTGTCCCGGGACCCGTCACGAGCGTCAGCACGGCAGGATTGATCGGCTGGTCGATGACAGAGACTGGTTTGTGGGTTTCGCTGTCGAGACGGAAGTCGGCAAAATAGTCGCGCACGTCCGCCGTAAAGCCGGTCGCGCCCAGCGGGACACGCTTGCCCAGCACGTCGTCGAGTTTGAACTCGAAATGTTTGCCCGCGACGTCCACCGACAACGTGCCCTTGCCGCTGGGTTCGGTGGCAGGAGGCGGCGCGGTGAGAGCGGCCAGTTCCTGCGGCGTTCGAGCTTCGGTCACCCTCAGCACAGCGGGGCCAACGCCCACCTCGGTGCGGTTGGGATCGCGCGGCAACAGCCATTCGTCGAACGCAGCGGCATTGCCCATCGTGGCGCTGGTGAGCTTCACGTGGAACGCCGGGTTGGCTTCACTGGCGCCGCGCTCGACGACGAGCGATTCGCGGGTGTTGGCGTGCGCCTGCTGGACCTCCAGCTCCAGGCCGCCGCCGAGCCGGTAACGCGCGCCGCCAGCGGGCACGGGCGCGTTCTCAAAGTCAAATTCGATCCTGCGCAGTATTGCGCCTTGCGGATCGGCAACGCGCAAGCTCTCCTGATCGATGACCACGGTATTGGCGCTGGCACCCTCGGTCAGCGTGATATGGCCATCCACGCCGAACCGGAAGCCGACCATCGCACCGGCAAGCAGGATGATAATGCCAAGATGCGTGACCACAAGGCCCGTCTGCTGGCGCTTCCACGGGTAACGCAGGAGGGCGGCAGCGGCGACGTTGACGGCGAGCAGTCCCAGCAGTGCGCTGAACCAGCCTGCCTGGTAGAAGTCGCGCTGGGCGGCGGGTGTGCCGTGGAGCGATTCATACACCGTGCCCCAAGCCAGCGACACCGCCAGCGCAGTGAGCGTGACGACGGCGATTTTCAGGGAACCGAGCAGCCGCAGAAGCGGACCGGATGAGCCGTTCATTGGGGATGAAAATAGACGATCTGGGTTGGTTTGCAAATAAAACCAACCCGCATCGCCTGAATCCGGATTGCCGGCCCGGTTTATCGAACCCAGAAGTTCACCACCCGGTTGGTGTTGTCTTTCAAGCCGGGGGCAGTGACCAGATACTGCACTTGATATATGCAGTTCGATAAGGAGCCAGGGAAGTGAATCCTGCAACCGTAAACAGCATCCTCGTTGAGAAGGTCGTCCTGAGCAGGTGTGCCGTTGTCCAGCATCACGGTGTCCAATATGTTCGTCGTCGGGTAACCCAAGGGTGATCCCGCCCACGAGAGCAGTGTGAAACGCGCCGTCACTTGCGCGGACGGTATCCGCTCGCCGGCGTCATCCACCACGATGACCCTGAAAGTATTGGTGATATTACCCTTCATCACGTCCACATTCTGCAATCCGGTGAACACGCCGTTGGTGATGGGGATGGAGGTGCTTGAGTAGTTGAGTTGATTGCGTGGCCAGAGCGGGAAGACGTGCGGAATACCCGTGGTCTTGCCGAGGGCGGGTTGTTTGGCCTGAAGCAGCGAGTTGGCGTTCAGGATGCCATAGCCCTGACTGCTGTCGCAGGCTGTGTCGGGTACTTGCGTGATGGCGCCGGTTGGGCCAACGACTGTTTTGATGGGCGCGGTGTGAACGGAGAAGAGGGCGATCTGTGCCCAGACCTGCGCCTGGCTGAGATAAGGTTTCTTTTGCAGCAGCAGGGCCGCCGCCGCAGTCACATGCGGCGCAGCCATCGAAGTGCCGGACATATAGGAGTAATTCGTATAGGTGGGCTTTGGAATAATCGGCGGGCCCATGGAGACGCTGTAGGTCGGGTAGGTGGAGAAAATCTGCCCGGAGTTGTCCGATTTGCCGCCCCAACTCGGTCCACCATCTCCGCCGGGCGCGCAGACTGTCATCCACGGGCCGGTGGTCGAAAACGCCGCGGTCGCGCCATCGGGGCCATGCGCTCCAACAGCGACCACACCGGAAAGAGCAGCGGGGTATTTGATCAATTCTGCGGCATCATTGCCCATGGAAGCAACGCAAACGATACCTTTGATAGTACCACCCACAGTCTGAGTCTGAGCGAACTGGATGACGTTTGACACAGTCGTTCCCACCGCACCTCCACCGAAGCTCATGTTGAGGACTCGGCAGCCATTGCTGCAAGCGACTCTAATACCCGCGACAATCGAGGCATCCGTGATGGAGCCTGCAAGCCTGTTGCCGATCTTGATCGGGTAGATGATGGCACTCGGTGCAGCTCCAGCCACACCCACGCCGTTAAACGTTCGGGCCGCAACGGTACCCGCGACGTGGGTGCCGTGGCCGACGTCGTCGTTGGGAGCATTGTTTGCAAAGGCGTAGGGCGGGTGAGAGTTGCCGTCGGCACTCACTGGCAAGGCGGGCACGATCACCATCGTTGTATGGAGAGTACCTACACTTTTCACCACAGAACCGTTGGGATATTCCAGCAGGTCGGGATGAGCGTAGGCAATGCCAGTATCAAGAACAGCCACTTTCGTCCCGGTACCCACACCGATGCCGTCCACCTGACCCCACGAATTCACGAGATCTGCTCCCGTTGTGGCCGTAACTCCGGCTGTACCAGGTTTCAAACCCCACTGGAGCGTGTAATACGTATCGTTGGGAGTGGCGAGAACGCTATGTGTGTAATTGGGACAAGACGCGGTTGTCCACGCGTTCGCGGCCATCTGATTGCAGAAAGTCAACACGTCCTTTCGTTCGTCAAACTTGACCAAAACCGACCGTTCGTCCAAATACTGGATTTTGCTGGGGTCCGCGCCATTGCGCACGAGGATGGACTTTATGGTGATGAGGCTCGTTCCCGGCTTGAAGGTGATTATTGCCTGTCCGGAGACAAACGAATAACCGTTTTCGTCGTAGTCGAATCCCGCCTGAACGGTGCGCGGCATGGCCAGTACACAAAAAACGGCCAGCAGCAAGAACCCGGCGATTCGTGTAAACCCTTTCGATGAAAATCGCATGACAATCTCCAGAATCCACTGTTGTCGGCTGCCTTGGCTGCAAAGCAATACCCGGCATCCGACTCCCACATACAATGCTCTTTGGCTGGGTAGTGGTCAATAGTTTTTGTGCCTGTTTTTGCTTCGAAGCGCGACTCCACAGCACTCCAAGCTCCGAGGAGGATAACAGGACAACGTTCCCCCTTTGTTCCCCGGTCGCCGGTCGATGATGAATTTTTCCCTTGCAGAAAAATATGATTTCAGTATGATATCATATTGATAACAAACGCAGGCATTGTTGTGAATGAAAGGAAGGTCCAGATGAATGCAGAGTCATTGACGGTAAACAAAGAACGGGAAGTGCAGGTGTTCAACGGCTGGGTCATGCTGCCGATCACCATCGCGTTGTTGTTGGGCGGCATCGGCATGATTGTTCGCGCGATCATGCTGGGGGTTGACGACATGGGGCCGTCGGTCGTGTTGAGCTGGCTCGTGCCGGGAGTGCTGTTGATTCCAACAACCAGCATCATGTTCTCCGGTTTCTTCACGTTACAACCGAATGAGGCGCGGGTCTTGATCTTGTTCGGCGCGTATCGTGGCACGGTGCGAGCCAGTGGCTTCCACTGGGGGAACCCCTTCTATTCCAATGGTGGCCAACGGGGCGGTTTTGCCGCGCGCATGGCGGAGATGCAGGCTCAAGCCATGGCCGCCAAAACCGGCGCGACGCCACCGCAATCGAGGACCCCTTCACGGCACAAGATCTCGTTGCGCGCGCGCAACCTCAATGGCGACAGGCTCAAGGTCAACGACAAGCGCGGCAATCCCATCGAGATTGCTGCGGTGATCGTATGGCGCGTGCGGGACACGGCGCAGGCGACTTTCGACGTGGACGACTACGAGAACTACGTGCGTATCCAGAGCGAGTCCGCCCTGCGCCATCTGGCCAGTGCCTATGCATACGATCACGGCGAGGAGAACGAAGTGACGCTGCGCAGTGCCGTGGACGAGGTTTCGCAGGCATTGCGCGCGGAACTCCAGGATCGACTGGCAAAGGCGGGCGTGCAGGTGGACGAAGCGCGGCTGACGCATCTGGCCTACGCGCCGGAAATCGCGCAGGCGATGCTGCGCCGGCAGCAGGCGGAGGCCGTGATTGCCGCGCGCCAGAAAATCGTGCATGGTGCCGTCAGCATGGTGGACATGGCGCTGCGCGAACTGGCCGACAAACATGTTGTGCAACTGGATGATGAACGGAAGGCGGCGATGGTGAGCAACCTGATGGTGGTGCTCTGTGGTGAGTCCGAAGTGCACCCCGTCGTGAACACCGGCACGCTTTACGCCTGATTGCTGAATGGAACCGCGAAAACCCTTTCTACTGCGGATCGATCCTGCGCTCTGGGCCGAGTTGGAGGCCTGGGCGCAGGACGAGCTGCGCAGTGTCAACGGGCAGATCGAGTACCTGCTCAAACAGGCTGTGGCGAAGCGAAAGGGAGGGGCGGGCAGTCAGACAGCACCAGTCAGGACTCCGCCCTCGCATTAATGGAAATCGCGCACTGGTGGGAATGGCTAGACTCCGTCGAAGCACGTGGGTAATCTGCCGTCCGGTTGGGCTTGGAGCGGGCAGTATCCCGCTGCCAAGCCGGCTCCAAATCATGAGTAACGAAACGCTATCTTTACAACAACTCGGTGACGAGACTGCGAAACTGTTTCAGCGCCGCTATGGTCGCGCGCCGCGGTGGATCGCTGCCGCGCCGGGTCGCGTGAACATCATCGGCGAGCACACCGACTACAACGACGGCTTTGTGTTTCCCATGGCCATCGAGCGGTACACGGTGATTGCGGCGGACCGGCCGGCCGGTGCGAGCCAGCCGCAGGTTACCTGGCATTGCGCCCGCACCGACCAAAGCGCCAGCTTCCCCCTCAGTCGGCCGGTTCCGAAGGGCGAGCCGAAACACTGGACCAACTACATTCGCGGTGTGTTCGCGGGTTTTCAGGAGCGCGGCGTGGACGCGGGTCCGCTCGACGCGCTCATGCTCTCAACGGTGCCGCTTGGCGGCGGCCTCTCCAGCAGCGCGGCGCTCGAAGTTGCCACCGCCACATTGATTGAGGCTGTCACCGGTCATGCACTTGATCCGGTGGAGAAGGCGTTGCTTTGCCAGAAGGCGGAACACGAGTATGCCGGCATGCCGTGCGGCATCATGGATCAGTTCATCTCCGCTCTTGGACGGAAGGACCACCTGTTGCTGCTCGATTGTCGCTCGCGCAAGACCGAACTGGTGCCGATGAACGATCCCGGTGTCGAGGTTCTCATCGTCAACACCAACGTGAAACACGAACTGACCGGTGGCGGTTATGCCCAGCGCCGGAAACAATGCGAGGAAGCCGCGCGCATTTTGGGCGTGCCGTCGCTCCGTGACGCCAACGCTGCGTCGAGTTCCACGCAACTGACTTCGTAGTCGTCCCTCAGCGCTGTGTGGCTGGCATACATGAGCCGGCCGGCTGTCGGCCAGTCTCCGGTGCAAATGGCCCGCCCGGCAGCCGGTGTGCGCCCGATCTCGCCGATGACGTGGCGGGCGCGGCAAAAGACCGTCGAGTCCATTTTGGCGCGGGCCTTTTCCAGCATCGCAGCGTTGGCGTCACGGAGCGACGGCACGCCCAAAATGCGCGCGGCTTCCTCGCATTGTTTCCGGC
>CAZGGF010000321.1:0-1917 GCA_964524715.1 uncultured Verrucomicrobiota bacterium
AGTTGCGCAACGCGCTGAAGAAGTGGTTCAGCTTCTACGACGGTTACCAGCCAGATTTCCAATGGTGGGTGAAAAAACCTTACGAGGAAGCCGACAAGCAGCTGGAGACCTACGCCAAGGCATCGCGAAGATGCAGTGGATCGAAACATTGTGCGGTGAGTTCACGCCAGTGGCTCATCGCGTGCCAGACCATGGTTGTGGCTTTGTCAGCGGCGTGTTCACGCAGGCACAGCCGCAGGCTCGGCGTGGCGCTCGTCGTTCGCAGCGTCGGGTTGGCCAGCGGTTCGGGATGCACTATTACACGGTCGGCCAGTTCGCTTAGCGCATCGAACAACGCCGTCTCACCGTCTGCCGCCACCGCCCACCACAACACCACCGGTAAATCCGGTTCGAGCAGCGGCAATACGGCGCCCGGCAGCTTGTCCGCGTGATGGTGGCCTGTGTGGAGCGTGATGAGCTCGCTGCAAACCTGCGGATTGCCCGGCGACGGCAGATGGCAGAGCGCCGTGACATCGGCGGTGAGCGCGGCGCCGGCATTGGCCGGACCGATTTGCAGCCACAGAATGCGGCACGGGAAACGGGCGCTGAGTTTCTGGAGTGTGTCAGCATGCCAGGCGTTGTTGGCAACGTCGTTGACAACCACGAGGTTGGCGAGACAAACGCGCGTGACTGCAGTGCCGTCGACGGTGCTCGCCTGTTCCGACGCCGGTTTCCACATCGCCGCCAGTTCACGCTCGATGGCCGCCGGTTCCACCGGCACGGGAATGCCAGCGAGGAACTGTTCAAATGTCGTGTTGTCCGTAATCACCATGGGTTCCATGGGGAAGCTAAAAGCGAACAGCCAATCGTTGAAGAACGGTGTTATTTCCACACTGCTTCATGGTTTCTCTCTTCACTTCCGGCTTCAGGTTCACAATCTTCGCCATTTTGCCTCGGTTCCTTCCATCAGGCGGTCAGCTTCTGCGGGTCCCCAACTGCCGGCGGCGTAGTTGGGGAATGCCGGTGGCGGCCCTTGCTGCCAACCGGCGATGATGGAGTCCACAAACCGCCACGCGTGCTCCACTTCATCAGCGCGCGTGTAGAGCGTCGAGTCGCCAAGCATCGCATCGAGCAGCAGTCGCTCATAGGCCTCCGCCGGCTGCTGGCCGAACGACGAACCGTAACGAAAATCCATCTTCACCGGTTGCAGTCGGACTCGCATCCCTGGCGCCTTTGCCTCGAACGCCAGTGAGATGCCTTCGTCAGGCTGGATGCGCAGCGCGAGCAGGTTGGCGTGTGGTGACGGGCTGGTGATACCGTCACCTGCAAACAGGCGCGTCGGCGCGCTCTTGAACTGGATCGCGATTTCCGTGACGCGCTTGGGCAGCCGTTTGCCGACGCGCACGAAGAACGGAACCCCGGCCCAGCGCCACGTGTCGAGCCGCCGGCGCGCGGCGACGTAGGTTTCCGTGATCGCACCGGACGCGACCGCTTCTTCTTCGCGGTAGCCTTTGACGGACTTGCCCAGCAGCGCGCCAGGACCGTATTGGCCACGCACGACATTCGCCGCGACTTCGTCAGGCCGGAGCGGTCGAAGCGCGCGCATCACCTTTGCCTTTTCGTCACGAATAGCGTCGGCCTCCATCGCCACAGGCGGTTCCATCGCCACCAGCGATAGCAATTGCATGATGTGGTTTTGCATCACATCGCGGATGGCGCCGGCGGTATCGTAGTAAGCGCCGCGCCGGCCTTCCATGCCAAGTTCCTCGGCGGCGGTGATTTGAACATGCTCGATATACTTCTGGTTCCAGAGCGGCTCGAAAATGGCGTTGGCGAACCGGAGCGCGAGGATGTTTTGGACCGTTTCCTTGCCGAGATAGTGGTCAATCCGGAAAATCTGCCGCTCATCCAGCACGGATGCCACCGAGCGGTTCAACG
>CAZGGF010000322.1:0-50533 GCA_964524715.1 uncultured Verrucomicrobiota bacterium
GCGAAGGAATTTGATTTCGCCGCCCACATTCACGGCAAGTGTCCTGCCTGCGGCGGCCCCATCGCGAAGGAGAAGGTTTCCGGCGGCGAGACGGAGGAAGTTGCATGGCGTTGTCAGAACGTCGCCGCCTGCCCTGCACAAAAGACGCGCCGCGTCGAGTACTTCGCCCAGCGCAAGGCGCTCGACATCGAATCCCTCGGCGGCATTGTCGCCGAAAAACTCGTTGATCGCGGTCTGGTGAGCGAACCCCTGGACCTGTTCGACCTCAGCAAGGATCAACTCGCCAAACTCAATCTGGGGACCGACGATGAACCGCGCGTCTTCGGCGAGAAGAACGCCGCGAAGGTTGTTGAGGCGTTGGAGCGCGCAAAGCGCGCGCCCTTGCACCGCTGGATTCACGCGCTGGCAATCCCCGAGGCCGGCGAGCAGACCGCCTGGCAACTTGCGCAAGTCCACGCTTCCCTGGACGAACTCGCTGCCTCCGCCATCCTCAAGGACATTCGCGACCTTGGCGAGAAAAGGACCGAGCGGGACGCCATCTCCCCCAAGTCACGCAAGAACCCGCCGAAGAACGACGAAGAGCTGGAACTCCGCAAGAAGCAGTATGCCGCCCTCGCCGCTGAAATGTCTGACATCGAAGCACGCATCGAGAAAAGCGGCGCCAAGGCCAGCCTTGCGGAGGTGGGACCTGTCGCCGCTGCATCGGTGTTGGATTTCTTTGCGTCTGCCGGCGGCAGGAAGATACTCCATCGGCTTCACCAGCTTGGCATCAACCCCACCGCTGCGGTGGCAGCCGCGTCCCCCGCTGCTGCCGCACAGCCACTTGCAGGCAAGACCTTCGTGCTCACGGGGACGTTGCCCACGCTGTCGCGGGATGACGCCACGCAGCTCATCCGCGACGCTGGCGGGAGTGTCAGCAGCAGCGTCAGCAAGAAGACCGACTTCGTCGTCGTCGGCGCCGATGCTGGTTCCAAGCTGGACAAAGCGCGCCAACTTGGTATCAGAATATTGGACGAGGAAGAGTTCAGGACACTTTTGAAGCAATAAGCCGGATACTTATTACGTAAAATGAAACCCTATCGTACTGCAGCCTTGATTTTTGCCAGCCTCACCGTCGCGCTCGTAGCGTGCCAAACCACTGGTTACACGCAGCGCCGCGGCACGGTCGAGGACCCGGCCATCTCCAATCTCCGCGCCGACATGCGCATTCTCGAAGAGCGCGTCAACAAAGCCGCCGGCGATGTGCAGGCCTTGCAGGTCAATTACGAGCGGCTCCAGCAGGAAGTCGCCGCTGTCCGCCAGCAAATCGCGGCTGCGGCAGCCGGTGGCGGGGTTGCCGCCTCGGAAATCCAGCGGCTGGATTCGCGCATCAATGCCGTGGATGCCGCGCGCAAGCACGATGCCGAAGTCATCATCTCCCAAGTCACGTCTGAACTCCAGAAAATGGGCAGCTCTGCCAGTGGCATCTCGCGCCGGGCGAGCACATCGGCTGCCAGCCCCACTCCCGCCGGGCGTGTATCAGGCGGCAAGCGCGCCACCGCCGGCGCGACAGCCGCTGCGCCTGCAGGTGGCGGCTCTGAACAAGGGTACGAGCACGTGGTCGAGAAAGGCCAATCGCTCAGCGTCATTGCCAAGGCTTACAACACGACCGTTGACGCCATCAGGAAGGCCAACAATCTCAAAGGCGATACCGTTTTCATTGGCCAGAAGTTGTTCATCCCGAAGCAGTAACCGGCTGGCGCGAAGCACAAGGAGCGCAACATCACCAGACGCGGATTTATCCACCCCAGGTGAATGAATCACATCTTGAACCTGTCTAAATAATTGTGAAGATTGAAACACTCAACACGCGGTGGGGACGAATGGCCGCCCACATGCAAGGCATGGCGCGCAGCATGATGCACGGTCACTTTGGACGCACCGGCTTCTTCGTGGCCGGCATCCTCCGCCAGATGGCCCCGCATCGAAGCAAGAAATGCCGTCGCGACTGATTCATCCACCGTCGGCGGCACACCTTGCATGGTGTGTTGCTGTGTACCCCTGCCCCGCCTAATCGCCCCCTGAGCGCCGCTGCCAGCGTTCCCGTCCATTATCCTGTTTGGGCACGGAGGTGTCGGGCTTGAAATAAACCGTATCCTTGCCGAGCACGTTCTCGAGTTCCTTTGCCATTTCTTCCGACGGCAATACCTTGAACGCATCGTGCGTGTCGGCGAAAACCAATTCGCCGCCGGGCATGATGAAGCAGATAAACAACGGCACGTGGCCGGAATGGCGGCTGACGACTTCGCGGATCCGCTCGAGTTGCTCCGGTTTGATGCGCGAGACATGGAGGCGCAGATGAACCTGTTTGGTGAATCGGCGCATCACTTCATCGAGCGGAATAATCTCACGGCCAAAAATCTTCGGCTTTTCCTCCCGCTTGTCCACGTTACCCATGACGTAGATCGCCTTGCCCGTCTCGAAATGCGGGCGCGCCTGGTCAAATGCCTCGTTGAAACACAACACTTCCACCGTGCCGCACAAATCCTCGACCGTGATGGCGGCCCAAGGCTTGTTGGTCTTCGATGAAAGCCGCTGCACCACGTCCACGACGATTCCACCCAGGCGCGTCGGCGCGCGATCCTCGAGTTCGCGCAACTTCGCCGTCGAGTGCAGTTCGTAGCGCTCCAGCAACTTCGCGTGCTGCGCCAGCGGATGTCCCGAGAGATAAAAGCCGAGCAGTTCCTTCTCGAACGCCAGCAACTGGCTCTGCGGCCATTCCTCGGACTTCTCCTGTTTCGTGCGTTTGATCACCGTCGACGGAATTTCGCCGTCGAGCGCGCCGAAAAGTGAGACCTGCCCCTGCGCCTTGTCGCGCTGTACCGAGGCGGCCCGGCCCAGCGCCTGCTCAATTTCATTGAACACCTGCATACGCGGCAGGCCGGTCAAATCAAAAGCCCCGCACTTCGCCAAAGCCTCAATGGTCTTGCGATTGCAGGCGCGCGTGTCCACGCGCTCGCAGAAATCAAACAGGCTCTTGAATGCCCCGCACTGCTCGCGCGCCGTGATAATGGCCTGCACCGCAATTTCGCCAACGCCTTTGATGGCGGCCAATCCAAACCGCAGTTTTCCCTTTTCCTCGCCGTTGTTGCTCAGCGCAACGCCGAAGCTCAACGGACTCGTGTTCACATCAGGCGGCAGCACCTCGATGCCCATCTCCCGCGCCTCGCCCGTGAAAACGACGAGCTTCTCCTGGTTGCCAAGCTCGCTCGACAGCAGCGCTGCCATGAACTCGACGGGGAAATTCGCCTTCAGATAAGCGGTTTGGTAGGCAATGAGCCCGTAGGCAGCCGCGTGGGACTTGTTGAAGCCATAGCCGGAAAACTTGTCGAGCAGGTCGAAAATCTTTTCCGCCTTCGCCTTTGGGATCTTGTTCGTCTCGCCAGCGCCTTTGACGAATTTTTCCCGCTGCTTGGCCATCTCTTCGGCCTTCTTCTTGCTCATGGCGCGGCGCAGCAAATCCGCGCCGCCAAGCGTATAACCCGCCAGAGCCTGCGCCGCCTGCATGACCTGTTCCTGATAGATCATGATGCCGTAGGTCTCGCGGCAGATCGGCTCCAGAAGCTGATGCTCGTAGATGATCTCCTCGCGGCCGGCTTTGCGCGCAATGAAGGAAGGAATCAGCTCCATCGGACCCGGACGATAGAGGGCGATGAGCGCGATGATGTGTTCCAGCCGTTCGATGACGAACTTCCGGCAAAGGTCGCGCATGCCGCTCGATTCAAGCTGGAACACGCCAACGGTATCGCCACGGTTGAGCAACTCGTAGCTGGGCTTGTCGTCCAGCGGCAAGTGCCCGATATCAAGATCGACACCGCGCGACTCGCGAATGCGCTGCACCGCGTCGGCAATCACCGTGAGCGTGCGCAAACCGAGGAAGTCCATCTTCAACAAGCCCAGTTCGCCGAGAGGCCCCATGGCGTACTGCGTGATGATCGCGCCGTTTTGGTCACGCGTGAGCGGGATGACCTGGTTGAGCGGCTGCGCACCGATGACGACGCCCGCGGCGTGCGTGGAGCTGTTGCGAGACAACCCCTCCAACACCACGGCTGTCTCCACGATCTCGCGAATTTGCGGTTCCTTGTCGTGGGCGTCTTTCAGTTCCGCACTCACCTGCAACGCCTTGTGCAGCGTCATGCCCAGGTCGGGCGGGATCATCCGCGCCACACGGTCGCCGTCGCCGTAAGGAAGCCCCATCACGCGCGCGACGTCGCGCACCACTGACTTCGCCCCAAGGGTGCCGAACGTCACAATCTGGGCGACGCTGGTTTCGCCGTATTTGTTGCGGACGTATTCGATCACCTCGCCCCGCCGCGCATCGCTAAGGTCAATGTCGATATCCGGCGGGCTGATGCGCTCAGGATTCAGGAATCGCTCGAACAGCAACCCGTAGCGCAACGGATCCACCGCGCTGATGTCGAGCAAGTACGTGACCAGAGACCCGGCCGCTGAACCACGGCAACCAACGGGAATCTTGCGCTGCTTGGCGTAGCTCACGAAGTCGCCCACGATGAGGAAGTAGCTGACGAAGCCAGTCTTCTCGATGATCTTCAGTTCCAACTCCATCCGGCTCACCACCGCGCGCTGCTCCGGCGTATTCGGCGAGGCCGCGTCGAAGCCATAGCGCCGCTGAACGCCCTCGTTGCAGAGTTGCCGCAGATAACCTTCCCGTGTCTTGCCGGGTGGTGGCTCGAAGACGGGGTATAGATTTCCCCCGAAACTGATCCGAAGGTTGCACTGCTCGGCGATGCGCAGTGTGTTCTGTATCGCTTCCGGCACCTCGGCGAAGAGCTTCGCCATCTCTTCCGCCGACTTCATGTAGAACTGTTCGCTCGGATATCGCATCCGTCGCTCATCCGTCAGCGTCGTCTGCGTACCAATGCAAATCAGGCAATCATGCGCGTGCGCATGCTCCGGCTTCAGGTAGTGGACATCGTTCGTCGCCACCAGCGGCAAGCCCAACTCCTTCGCCATCGCCCGCAAACCCCGGTTCACCTTCCGTTGCTGCTCCAGACCATGGTCCTGCAGTTCCAAATAAAGAGACCCCGGTTCGAAAATCTGCCGCAACTGTTCCGCTGCCTCTCGCGCCTGTTTCGGCTGGTCCTCGCTCAGCTTCTGCGCTACCTCACCCTTGAGACAACTCGTCAGTGCAATCAAACCCTTCGCATGTTGCGATAGCAACTCCTTATCAACACGCGGCTTATAGTAAAACCCCTCCAAATGCGCCGATGTCACCAGCTTCACCAGATTCTCGTAACCGGTCATGTCCCGTGCCAGTACGATCAAGTGATTAGCCGCCTCCCGCGCATTCATCGCCTGCTTCTCGAGGCGGCTGCCAGGCGCCACATACAATTCGCACCCGATGATCGGCTTCACCCCATTCTTCTCTGCCGCCTTGTAAAACTCGATCACCCCGAACATGTTCCCATGATCGGTGATGGCCACGGCCGGCATATGAAGCTCGTGCGCCCGATGCGCCACCGCGTCCACGGCGCAAGCCGAGTCCAGCAGGCTGAACTCCGTGTGTTGATGTAAATGGACAAATTCCGCGCGACTGCTCATGTGCCGTCGAGTATAGGCGTGCGCGGCAAGATGACAAGCGACGAAGGATGATTCGTGTCTGCGACGCGATGTTGGCTCCATCCGATTCAGCGGCACCCCACCAAGACGCGCAGCCTTGCCAGCCCCCTCAAATCGGCACAGCGGCTTCCAACATCACGCATCAGGCAGATCAGAGGTTGACGTTGATCTTCCGGAAGCCAGCTTTGACTGCCGCGTTCATTTCCGCTGGCGAACGTCCGTCGAACAGAATGTCGAGCTTTTCGATGCCAAACTCCTCGCTGCGCTTGGCATCAGGAAGCTTGAGGCTTCGCGGATACGTGAAACGACTGCCTGTCCTTTTCACATTAGGATTCTTGAAGAACAGATCCCACTCATCGCGCGCCTTGGCAACGGCATCGAGGTATTTCAGGAAGCGCGTCCCTTTGCCGTCCCCGTCAAGATGGCAGAAGTAATAGACGAGCATATACGACTGATAGTAAAGCAGCGCCTGTTGCTGTGGCGTTTCCGCCATCGTGTTCCAATCCGGGCGCCTCATCGACATCATCCTGCCCACAGAGCTCAACTGCGGCGACAGTACGCCGTGCTCGCGCCATCGTTTTATATAGCTGCGCAGCCCGTGCTCGTAGTAGGCCGCGGAAAACTTGCCTGCACTATAGGGCAATGTTTCGGTGTACTCCGCAGTACCCTCAATCACCCACGACGGCAGGAACGGCAGGAACTCGTGCATCATCTGGTGCGTGACCTCGTGGACGAGCGCAAGTTCCTTGAATCCAGGTTGCCTGTACCAAGTCGAAGCGCGCTGCTGCAATCCCAGGCTGGGAAACGGGATTCGGAAGATACGGTCTTTGCTCGAATAACACCCCCCGCTGTTTTCCATGCCACCGTCCGCAATGTAATCCTGGCGTGTGACATAGAGCTTGGCTCTGAAAAAACCGATGTCCGCCGGCGGGCGCGGTTCGACCCCCCAAGGCAGCGCCTGCACCAGCAACCGCGTCGCCTCGAACGTGCGAGCGATTTCCCGCATTACACTGCCCGCCAGTTTGTCCCCTGAAACGAACTCGAATGCCTTGGTACGATAAACATAGTTCTTCTGCGCGGATTTCTCGTCCACGACAGTGATGTCCAACGAATTCATCGGCACTTCAACGGAAGCGGGCCAGACACGCCGCTCTATCGGCACACGACCGCGGTTTTGCAGTGCCGCCTGCTGCGCCGATACAGGCAAGCCGGCAGTGACGATGAAGGTCAGTCCAACAGCTCCGAGGCGTAAATAAGCAGGGAAGAACATGCGGCTCGTGTATCCAAACACACCAGTCAAGTCAAGCGGAGACGAGCAAGCTGACACTGTCGTGAATTTTCGCAGGTGCGTTCGCCAGCAAATGGTTGGTTTGAGATTAAAATAGCGTTATCGAACCCCGCACCTACCCGCTGGACTCCGGCCTTGACTCTGCGGGTGAGGCTTTTATTCTGGGTGGCGAATGGCACGCCGGCTTGCATGAAAAAACATCTCGGAATCCTCCTGCGATGCGCGGTGAGCGCGGGCATCCTGTATTTCATTTTCAAAGCCATCTTTGAAAAGGAAAGCCCGGAGCATCCGTGGACGGTGGGCGCGGCCAAGCTCTGGCACGATCTCACCTCCCCCGACCCGCTTTGGTTGCTCGGCGGCGTGGCCCTGTTCGGGTTGATCTGCTTCGTGAACATCATCCGCTGGCAGATCATTCTGCGCGTGCAACACATCGACCTGAGTCTGGGACGTGCCACGCAGTTGTTCTTCATCGGCCATTTTTTCAACTCCTTCATGCTCGGTTCCACCGGCGGTGACGTTGTGAAAGCCTACTATGCCGCCCAAGAGACCCATCACAAGAAGGCCGAGGCCGTGATGACCATCATCATTGACCGGCTCATCGGGCTCATCGGCTTGTTCGCGGTCGCTGCGGTGATGATGCTGGCGAATTTGAAGTTGCTGTTCGGCAATGAGCAATTGCGGCCGATGGCGGTAAGCGTGGTGAGCATCCTCGGCGTGCTGCTATTCTGCCTGTTCATTGGTTTCTGGCCGGGATTGGGGAAATTCCTGCACGCATGGCGGCAGAAGATTTTCCACGAAGGCCACAAACGCCAGAGCTGGAAGAAGCTGTTCAGTGAAGAGCGCCTGGAGCGATGGCGCGAACGATTCGCCGGCATCCGGGCGAACGTCAAGAAGATGATCGGCGCTTATCAGGCCTACGCATCGCACAAACCCGCACTGATCAAGACATTCCTGCTGGCGCTGGTCACCCACGTTTCACTCATCCTCAGCGCCATCTGTTTTGGTGAGAGCCTGGGCATCAAGGTCCATCTCGGGTTCTATTTCGTGATGGTGCCCGCGATCAACTGCATCGCCGCAGTGCCGATCACCATCAACGGGCTGGGCGTGCGCGAAGGGTTGTTTGTGGCAAGCTTCCAGGCGGGCGGCGTCCCCAATGAGAAGGCGCTGCTGTTGTCACTGCTGTCTTTCGCCGTGTCGCTGCTCTTCAGCGTGATCGGCGGCGTGGTTTACCTGCTCTTCGAACGGACACACCCCAGCATGGCGCAGATCGAAGCCGAGCCCGAGGAGTAGGTACTTCTCCGGTCCCTTTCTTGTTCCCAGCCAGCGCCGGCCTTATACTGCGTTGCGATGACTGATAAGCGCCAACTTGCCCTCGACATCGTACGCACGCTGCGTGCGGCAGGTCACACCGCGTTGTTTGCCGGCGGCTGCGTGCGCGACATGCTGCTCGCCGTGCCGCCACACGACTACGACGTGGCCACAAGCGCCAGGCCGGAGCAGGTGCGAGCGCTGTTTCGCAAGACATTCGAAGTGGGCGCGCAGTTTGGCGTCGTGCTCGTGGTGCAGGAAGGGGAATCCTTCGAGGTGGCGACGTTCCGAAGTGATGACGCCTATGAGGATGGCCGTCGGCCGGTCTCAGTGACGTTTTCCACTCCTGAAGCCGACGCCCAGCGCCGAGACTTCACAATGAATGGTCTCTTCTACGACCCCGTCGAGGAGCGCGTGCTGGACTACGTCGGCGGGCGCGCGGACATCGAGCGGCGCGTGGTGCGGTGCATTGGTGATGCCACCGCGCGGTTTACCGAGGACAAGCTCCGAATGCTGCGCGCCGTCCGGTTTGCCAGCAGTCTGGGTTACGATATCGCCCCCGAGACCTTCCGTGCGGTCCAGCAGATGGCGTCTCAGGTTGTCGTCGTCAGTGCTGAGCGCATCCGCGATGAGTTGATCAAGACATTCACCCGGCCCAATGCCGGACGCGGTCTGCGCCTGCTCGACGACAGCGGCTTGCTGGGCGTCATATTGCCGGAGGTAGCTGCAATGAAGGGCTGCGAGCAGCCTCCGCAATTTCACCCGGAGGGAGACGTGTTCGTGCATACCTGCATGATGATGGACGGCTTGCGCGAAGCCTCGGTGATTCTCGCGTTTGCGACACTCCTTCACGATGTCGGCAAGCCGCCAACGTTTCAACGCGCGCCCGATCGCATCCGATTCAACGAACACGATGTCATCGGCGGGCGGATGACGGAGACGATTCTGCGCCGGCTGCGGTTTCCGAATGAGCAGATTGAGCAAATCGTCGCCTGCGTCGAAAACCACATGGTTTTCCGCAACGCCCCCGAGATGCGAAAAGCGAAGCTCAAGCGATTGTTGGCGCGTCCGACGTTTGCCGAGGAATTGGAGCTGCACCGGCTTGATTGTCTCGCCAGCCATTCCGATCTGACCAATCACGCTTTTCTGAAAAATCTACTCCTTGAAATTCCACCTCAGGTTGCCTCTCCACCGCCATTGATCACCGGTAACGACTTGCTGGCCATGGGAATGAAGCCGGGGCCCGATATGGGCGCGCTCCTGCGCGAAGCGCGAGAACTGCAACTCGAAGAGAAGCTCCACACCTCCGAGGAAGCACTGGCGTGGGCGCGGCAACGCCTCGCTCCCTAAATGCTCACAAAGTAGGAGCGGCAGGCGCGGTCTATCAGCTTCGGCTCCAGCGCGAGCTTGTCGCCCTGATACCTCGCAATCTCGGTAATCTGGTCAATCAGGTCCCGCGGATGCACGGCGCGCAAGGCACGGCCGGCCTTCTGATAGTACTCGGCGACGAGATACGCGTAACCCGCCTCGTTGAACTCCACCCCGCGGCTTTGGCACACACGCTCGAAAATCTCGCGGAACTGCTCCGGCGTGGGACTGTCCACCTTGATCTTGTGCCGGATGCGCCGCAGAAATGCCTCATCCACGAGGTCCTTCGGCGCGAGGTTTGTAGAAAACACGATCATCACGTCGAATGGGAACTCCACCTTTTTGCCACGCATCAGCGGCAGGTAGTCCACCCGTTTCTCCAATGGCACCATCCAGCGATTCAAGAGTTGGCGCGGCTCCAGACGCTGGCGGCCAAAGTCGTCAATGATGAAAGTGCCGTTGTTGGCCTTGACTTGCAGCGGCGCTTCGTAAGTCTTCGACTTCGCGTCGTAGAGCAGTTCCAGCATGTCCAAAGTCAATTCGCCGCCGACCACGATCATCGGCGGCCGGCAGCGCACCCAACGTTGGTCCGGATTACCAACCCGCGGCAACTGTTGCTGTCCGCCGTTCTGGCCGTTCGCGACCGGCTCGTGATCAAGCGGATCGAAAACCCGAACGATGTGCCCCTCGACCTGAATGGCGTACGGCACAAACACCTCATAGTCCTGTGCGACACTGATCGCCTCGGCCAACAGGGTTTTGCCGTTGCCCGGCGGTCCATACAGGAAGATCGAGCGACCGTTATTGGCCGCCGGCCCCAGATCCTCCAGCAGTTCGTCGCTCACCACCATGGATTTAACCGCCTGCCGGAGCCTCGTCCTATCCACCGGGCGCTTGGTGAGCGCCTGTTTTTCCACGACGGCGCGATATTCTGCCAACGTCACTGGCGCGGGGCCCGCGTAGCTGTTGAAATCCATCAGTTCCCGCGCCCGCGCCGCGCCGCTTTGCGTCAGCGCGTAGATGAACCCCATCTCTCCAAGGCCTCGCACACCAGGCCGCCCGATGAACTGCTCCTTCAACAGCCGCTCGATCGTTCCCCTGACGATCGGTTCATAAGGCAGGCGGATTTCCTGCACGATTTCCTGCGCGGTCAGGTCGTTATGCGCATAGAGAACGCGAAGGATCAAGTCCGCAATCTGATTGAGCGTCATGCCCGTCTTGGCGACGGACTCCGGCGTCATCGGCACTTGCAGCTCTCTTTTCTCAGTCATGGTCCGGCTCTCGATTGTTACGAGGCGCGCCAGGAAGAACCGCGCTGCCTCTAGTCCGGCTTCAACACCACCTTGATCGCGTCGCCGCGACGGGCCATGTCAAAACCCTCCTGCCACCGGCTTAGTGGCAGCTCCTTTGTCACCAACGCCTCCAAATCCACCTTTCGTTCTGCCAGCAACGCCAACGCCTTGCGCCATGCGCTGGGCTTCTGCGTGTGAGATCCAATCATGCTGATCTCGCGCACGAAGAACACATCTTCGAAATTCAGCGAAACGTCTTTGTGCAGGATGCCCGCCTGTATGAAACGCCCGCGCACCCGCACGGTTGCAAGCGCTGCTGCGACCGCAGGAGGTACACCAGCACATTCGATGGCCACGTCAAAGCCATATCCTCCCGTCATCGCACGCCCAACCTCTTTCAGGTCCTCCACTTCCACGTTCACTGTTCGCTCCGCACCAAGGCGCGCCGCGAGTTCGAGGCGGGATTTGTCCTTGGTCATGCCCGCCACCACGGCGCGTCCGCCGCAGGCCTTGACCACCTGCGCGCAGAGCAAGCCCAGCGGGCCCGGACCCATGACCAGCACCACCTCCCCGGGCGCAACAGTCCCCTGCTCCATCACCGCGTGTGTTGCACAAGCCAGCAATTCGCAGATTGCGCCCGCCTTGTAGCTGACGTGGTCAGGCAGCGGATGCACGCTCGGCTCGCGGATGACCAGATAATCCGTGAACGCGCCCTCCGCTTTCGTTGCGATGCCTTTCCGCTCGATGCAAAGGCTGTAGTCCTCCGTCGCACAGAACTTGCACTTGCCGCAGATGGAGGCAGTCGTCTCCGACGTGACGCGCTCGCCGACCTTCCGCGTTGTGACACCTGAGCCCACCTCCACGATGTCGCCGGCGAGTTCATGTCCCAGAATCACCGGCGGCTTCAGGCTTGGATGCCCGTGGATGTCTGTCCCGCAAATGCCCACCGCGCGAACACGAATCTTCACCTGCCCGGGCCCACACACCGGCTCCGGCACATCACGCAGCTCTATGTCGTTCTCGCCCCGGCCGATTTTGACTAGCGCTTTCAACGTGTCTCCTCAGTCCGGCTTGATGGAAATCTTGATGCCCACCTGGTTCACCAGCAGCTCGATGGCCTCGGAGATGCGGCTCAGCGGAAATTCGTGCGTCACGAAGATGTCCGTGTTCACCGCGCCTTGCGCGATCAGGTTCATCGCACGCCGCACGTATTCCGGTGTGAAATGAAACACGCCCTTGATCGTCACCTCGTTGTAATGAATCAGGCCCGTGTCCACCGTGATCTTCGTGTTTGACGCGCAGCCGCCAAACAGGTTCGCGATACCACCCTTGCGCACCGTCGCAATCGCCGTCTGCCACACTTCCGGCAAACCCACTGCCTCGATGCACACATCCACGCCGCGCCCGCCCTCAGTCCGCTCACGAATCGCTGTAACAGGGTCAGACACCTTCGAGAGGTCCAGCGTCTCATGCGCGCCAAGCTGCTTGGCCACCGCCAGTCGTTCCGCTTTCATGTCTGCGGCGATGACGCGCGCACCCTTCAGATGCACCAGCCGGTTGAAAAACAATCCGATCGGCCCTGCGCCGATCACCACCACAGTGTCACCGAGCCGGATGCCGCTGCGCTCCACCCCGTGCACCACGCACGACAGCGGTTCCAACAGCGCCGCCTGCCGATATGTAACGTGCGCCGGGATCTCCACGGTGTTTTGCGCCACGATCGGCGCGGGGATGATCGCGTATTCCGCAAACGCCCCACTCAGCCGCAGGAACATGTTCTCGCACATGCTCTGGTTGCCCACCTTGCACCAGTAGCATTGATTGCACGGTGCCGAGTTCACCGCCGCCACGCGCATCCCCGGCCGGAACTGCGTCACGCCCGCGCCCACCTCCACCACCTCGCCCGTGAACTCATGCCCAAAGATGAACGGCGGCTGAAACTTCGGATGGCCGCGCAGATACATCTTGCGGTCCGTCCCGCACGTGAGTGCGGCCTTCACCCTCACCATCACCTCGCCCGGCGCCAGCGCGGGCAACTCCACCTCTTCCAACCGGACATCTTTCAACCCATGCAACACCGCCGCTTTCGTTTTCATGCGCCGCCCACAGTAGCGAGCAGGCAGAGTGAAAACAAGCGGGATGTCCCTAACCACAGAGACAATGACTTATGCCGACGTGACATGTAATCGCAGCTATGTTATGAACTTCACTGTGAAAAACATCGCTTGGCTAGGGGTGGTGGTGGTGCTTTTCGCTGCGATAATTCGCGTGGGTATTGATGCGCGTGAAGCACAAAAGAAAACGCGAGAACTGGTAACCGAGTTCATTAATAAAAGCGCAGGCGATTCATTTGCCTCTGTGCCAACAGTTCTATACTTCGGACAAGCGTGCCCAATCATCGAACATGTTCTCTTGCGGATTAAGAATCGTCTTGCCACGACGAAGGCCCGCATCCCCGCCCTCTCGGAAGTGGAAAATGCCAGGATTGAGAATTGTCGTCTTCGCTACAGTATGGGGACCGCAACAACAAATAAAGGGGATCCGCCTCATTTATATCCCCCTGATGCGTGTCTTTTGGAAATTGGCACTCGATACAGATCTAAATATGACAACAGCATGCAGGCAAAACTGGTGCCAACAAAAACATATGATCTAGGCAGCGATTGCTTTGAATACACCGTATGGCTCATTACTGCGCCTTCGTGCACTGACGAGATCCATAGAATAATTGAGCAAGAAATGGATATCGCGGCCAAACAACTTCAGAAAGCTCAAATGTCTGCGGATTCGCTCTGGCCTTTTTGGTGATTTTGCCGGGCACCCTCGACCGTCAGCTTCCGTGTCATATCGCGACCGTCCACCTTCAATGCCAGCCGCTTTTCCACTTGCGGGGCGGCGAAATGGTTTTTACAGTGCATCTCTTATGTCAACGGCAGCGGACCGCGTGCGCGGTGGAACCAAATTTAGCGAGGTGCTCGGACCAATCGAGACGGCGTTGAGCCAGGTGGAAGACCGGCTGGGCCGTCAGGTGAGTGCGTTTGAGCCGGGCGTGAGTGATTATGTGCGCTATGCGCTGGGGACGCAGGGCAAACGGCTGCGGCCGGCGCTGGCGTTGCTCGGCGGCGGCGCTTGCGGGCCACTCAACGATTATCACATCACGCTGGCGGTGATCGTGGAGATGATTCATCTGGCGACGCTGGTGCACGACGACATCATGGACGGGGCAACGATGCGCCGGCACAAGCTGACGGTGAGCGCGCGCTGGGGCAACGAAATCTCGGTGCTGCTCGGTGATTGCTTGTTTGCACACGCGTTGAAGCTGGCGACGGATTTCCCGGACATGGAGGTCTGCCGGCGGATCGCGCACGCGACGAACGTGGTCTGCGAGGGCGAAATCCTCCAGACGCAGCGGCGGTTCGACCTGGAACTCTCCATCGAGGATTACCTGAAGTTCGTGGAGATGAAGACAGCGGAGCTGTTCGCGGTGTCGTGCGAGTTGGGAGCCTTCCTGGCCGGTGCGCCTGCGCCGGTGAAGCAGTCGCTCCGCAACTACGGCATGGCGTTGGGCATTGCGTATCAGATTTACGACGACTGTGTGGACATTTTTGAGCAGGAAAACGAGGCCGGCAAGTCGCTCGGCACAGACCTGAACAAGGGCAAGCTGACACTGCCGATCCTGACCTTGTTGCGCCGCGCGAGCGAGACGGAGCGCGACCAGATATCGATCGATCTGACAAGCTACTCCGCTCCCGGCGCGGCCCGGCTGGCGGCGCTGGTCGTAAAGCACCGCACGCTCGATGCCTCGCTGGAGATGATCGAGCACTATCTGGATACCGCGTTGGACTCGCTGAAGCCGCTGCCGGCGTCGGGGTTCACGACGGCGCTGCGCAACCTCGCCTTCTTCCTCCAGAGCCGTAGCCTCGCCCTTTCCGGCGACAAACCAGCCGGCACCCCCGCCCCGACGCACTGATCATCGCGAAGCGGCGGTCTGGTAAGCTACGTGCCTGTGCCGGGTTGCCGCAACAAAATGCATATCGCGTTGAACGCGGACAGCATGAGATGGGTCAAATCCGTCGTAAGCGGTGGATTTACCACCGGCAGGATGAAACAGTCCGTAAAAGAGCAGGTTTGGTTCGTCTGGTGAGTTGATTATGCTGACAGCCTTGGTAAGTTCAGTGGAAACAGGAATGGATCTTCCCGCGCAACCCGTTTCCGCACTCAGCGATGACGCGGCGCTCGTTGAACGAGCCCGCGCCAACGATCCCGCTGCTTTTGACGAATTGGTCGAACGTTACAAACAGCGCATCTACGGGACGATCTACCACATGACCTCCAACCACGAGGACGCCAACGACCTCGCGCAGGAGACATTCATTCGCGCCTATAAGAACCTCCACCGTTTCAAGGGCGACTCGTCCTTCTACACCTGGATATATCGTATCGCAGTCAATACCACGATCAACTTCCTCAACAGCCATCGTCGCCGTGCGAAGAACCTGCTCAGCCTTGACGACGTGGATATGCGCATCCAGGAGAACCCGGACTTCATCGAGCGCACACGCAGTGAGGGTCCCGACGGCGAAGTGGCCGCCAACGAGATGATGGAACATCTCAACGCCGCCCTGCAAAAACTCTCACCGGATCACCGGCTGGTCGTCACGCTCTACGACATCCAGGGGCTCTCGCATGCCGAGATCGCCAAAATCACGAACAGTTCGGAGGGAACCGTCCGTTCGCGGCTTTACTACGCGCGCCTCCAACTGCAACAGTTGTTGAAGCGCTATCTGCCAGAGAAGAACTGATTGCCATGTCTCCGACACAACAACCCAACGATCCCCAGTTCGACGACCTGCGCCGCCTGCTCGCCATGAAGCGCGCCGAGCGCCCGCCGCAGGAAACGATGGACGGTTTCCTTTCGGAGTTTCACAAGCGGCTTGCCGATGAGCAGGCCGCCGATGCCGCCCGCCGTGCCAACTCATTCTGGCTGCGAGTGCGCGAATGGCTGGGCGTTCCGCCTGCCGTGCCCGGCGATGAAGCATTTCCCGCTCTGCGCCGGTTGTTGTCGCTGAAACGGTACGAGCACCCCTCCCCTGCTTACTTTGACAATTTCCTGATGCGCCTGAACCGCCGCCTGGTTGCGGAACAGATGCAGCCGACTGCATTCTGGACACGTCTGGCGCGATCATTGACGGATCGGCCCCTCGCCTTCGCGCAAGTCGGCGTCGCCTTTGCGCTCACGTTCGTGCTCACGATCCAATTCTACAACTACTGGCAGCCCGGTCAGGTTACAGCCAGAATTTCAGCCCCTGCACCCACCATCGTCGCTGCCGCGCCTGAGCGCCCCGTGCACGTCATTTACGACGACGCACGCGCCAATGATCGTCAGGAAGAGGCAACCGATTCCGCCGTGATGCTGCTGCCGCAAATTGAGAACCAGCCACACGTCCAATTCGTCATGGACCGAGTCGATATCACGCCGAAAGTTTATGCTGCTTCGTTTAATTACTAAGCCAGCCTGCGCTCTGTTGATGCTGTCAGTCGCGTCGCCAATGCGCGCTCAAGACCTGTCGGTCGAGACGTTCGAGCGTGCAGTGGTTACCGTCTGCAACCGCAGCATTGCCAGCGTGGTCCGGGTCAAGGCGATCCTGCCTGACGAGACTGGCGGCATGGGAGCGGACCCGAGCGCGATGCGTCTCCGCGCCGGCAGTGGTTTCTTCGTGGACCCGAAAGGCGAGATTCTAACCGCTGCCAGCGTCGTCGCGGGAGCACACAGGATTTTTGTGGAATGGATCAACCAGCGGTTCGAGGCAAAACTCGTTGGCATTGACCGCGAGCGGAGCAACCTCGCGCTGTTACAGGTGACCGGCCTGCCCGCCCAAGTGCGGTTTCCCGCGCTGCCTCTCAACCCAACCGTATCCACGGATCCCGGTTCGCTGCTGATTATGCTCGGTTTCGCAGGCGACCTGCCGGCATCGCCGTCGGTCGGCTTCGTCGGCTCCATGGCGATGTATCGCAACACGCCGTTGATGATGACGCGTGTGAACACCAACCCCGGCGAAAGTGGCGCGCCCTTCCTGAATGCGCGCGGCCAGGTTGCCGGTGTTCTTTTTGGGGCATCCTCGCAACTGCCCTCGATGGCGTTCGCGCTGCCGACACGCGCCGCCCTCCGCGTTGCAGCCGACCTGCGCCAGTTTGGCGAAGCGCGCTACGGCTCATTGGGTCTCAACCTCCGGCAGGTGCAAGTGGTCTCATCCACCAACGCGCCTCCGCAACCGGCCATCCAGATCGAAACAGTCCAACCCGGGACCGCCGCCGAACAGTCGGGTGCCCGAGCGGGCGACCTCTTGCTCTCCATCAACAAGAAACCGACCCGCCTCTTGCACGACGTGGCTGAGACCATGTTCTACCTCCGTGTCGGCGAGCAGACGCAGATTCAGCTCCTCCGCGACAATCAGCTCACCCAAATGGTTGTAAACGTCATGTCGCGGCCCGCGCCATCCGCAATTACCCATTCGCAGGCTGATCCATCCACCCCCTCCGCGCCGGTTGTCGTGGCTCCCGCGTCGTTCCCCAAGCGCTGAGGGCGCCTTTTTTTGCAGTTCGCTTGTCGCCACTTCTTGTGTCTACCGCCCCAGTTGCCTATACTCGCGGGACTTCGGTAGCGAGGATAATGACATGAAATGGACCTTTTATGGTGCAGCACAGACGACCACCGGTTCGCGCCACGTTCTGGCGCTAAACGGGACGCAGATCATGGTGGAATGCGGCATGTTCCAAGGTCCGCGCGCTGAATCCATGGAGCGCAACAGCACCTTCCCCTTCGACCCGAAGACCATCGACTCTGCCGTTGTCAGCCACGCCCACATCGATCATACCGGTGCGCTGCCGACGCTGGTGAAACGCGGCTTCAGCGGCAATATCTACGCCACCAACGCCACCCGCGATCTCTCCGCTGTGATGCTGCAGGATAGCGCTCACGTCCAGCGCTACGATGCGGAGTTCGTTTCGCGGAAACGTGCCAAGAAGGGATTGCCGCCCGTCGCGCCCGTTTACAACGAAAAGGAAGCAGAGGCGACCATTCGCCAATTCGTCGGTCTGGGCTATGAGCGTCCGCTCTGGATTGCCGACGGCGCGCAGGTTCGGTTCCGTGATGCGGGACATATCCTTGGCTCGGCGCATGTATGCCTCGACGTTCGCGAAGGCAGTCGGAAACTCCGCATTGGTTTCAGCGGCGACGTGGGCCGTGGCGGCGATCCATTGATGCGCGACCCGTCACCCATGGAAGATCTGGACGTGCTGATCATCGAGAGCACCTACGGCAACCGCGAGCACGAGCCGATGGACCAGATCAACGACCGTCTTCGCACCATCGTCAACCGCGCCATCCAGCGCAAAGGCAAGATCATCATCCCGGCTTTCGCCGTGGGCCGCACACAACACATCGTCTATGCCCTGCACCGCCTCACCGAGGAGAAATGCATTCCCGAACTGCCGATCTTTGTGGATAGCCCGCTGGCGGTCAACGCTACTGAGATATTCCGGCTGCACCCGGAGTGCTTCAACACGGACATCTATGAGCAGTTGATGGCGCGCCATGATCCGTTCGGTCTGGAGAAGCTCAAGTATGTACACGACGTGGATCAATCCATCGCGCTCAACGACATGAAGGAACCGTGCATCATCATCTCCGCGTCGGGGATGGCTGAAGCCGGACGCATTTGTCATCATCTGCACAACAACATCAGCAACGAGCGCAACACCATCATCATGGTTGGTTTCTGCGCCCAACACACCCTCGGCGCGCGGCTCATTGCCGGCGAAAAACGCGTGCGCATCTTCGGCGAGGAACACGACGTGAAAGCGCAAGTCGAGGTGATCTCGGCATTCAGCGCGCACGCCGGCCGCAGCGAGCTGTTGAACTTTGCGCGTCGCGCGACCGGATCATTGCAGCACATCTGTGTCGTGCACGGCGAAGCCGAACAGTCACAATCGCTCGCGGCAGCATTGCGTGAACTCTTCCCCCGTTCGCAGGTTCACGTGCCGGTCATCAACGAAGTACTGGAGTTGTAGCAGCCATGAACCCCGACCTTTTCACCCCCTGGCAGCGTCGCATCCTGGCCAACGCCTTGGTGGCGCTGGCTATCGCGTTCCTTGTGGTGCTAACCGCAGCAGGGGTGCTGGCCGCAGCGGCATTGTTTGCCCAATTGCAGTGGGTCTTGCTGCCTGTGGCTATCGGCATGCTGGTCGCCTATTTGCTCATGCCAGCGGTGGACTGGCTCCAGGAGAAACGTCTCTGGACGCGCTCAGCAGCGGTGCTCACGGTGTTTGGCCTGGGGGCACTTATCATCACCATGGTGCTGGCGTTGACGCTGCCGATGTTCGTCCAGGAATTAACCGACGTCGCAAGCAAGTTGCCTGAGCAGATTCGCCGCGCTGCCACAGCCATCAGCGGGCTGACCGAGGGCGTTCGCAACACCAAGACAACGGGCGCGTGGCCCAAGTTTGTGGACCAACTCACCACGAGCATCAATAACTCATTGCCCGACATGGCACGCCATCTGACGACCATGCTGCCACAGGTCCTTTCAAACACCATCAGCCTCCTGAGTGCAGTTGTCGGATTCCTCATCATTCCGATCTACGTGTATTACTTCCTGAAGGATCCGGATTATTTCGCCTCCAACTGGAAACTCTACGTGCCCGTGGCAAATTCCACGGTGCGAGATGACATCATCCACGTCGTCGGTGAAATCAACAAGTCGGTGCAGGCATTCTTCCGCGGTCAATGCATCGTGGCAGGTTGCGTAGGCGCGTTGTCCGCCTTGGGCTTCTATATCATTGGAGTCGACTTCGCGCTGTTGCTTGGCCTCTGGGTTGGTCTGTTCGACCTCGTGCCGCTCTTTGGCGTCGTTGCGGGCGCATTTCCCGCGGCGCTCATCGCCTATGCGCAACATGGCAGTTGGGAATTGCCCGCCCAAGCCATCGCCATTTGCGTCGGCGTTCACCTGATCGAGAACTGGATTCTTTCTCCAAGGATCGTCGGCGACAAGACAGGCTTGCACCCTGTTACCGTCGTGCTGTCCATCCTGATTTGGGGACATTTGCTCGGTTTCATCGGAGTGCTGCTGGCCATCCCGCTGACATCCACCCTCACAGTGCTCTTCCGTCACTACCTCTGGCGGCACCTGCCGGCGAAGTCATGAACCCGGATGTCTACCAACGCAGACTCAGCATCGCGCTGGCGGTATCCCTTGCCGCCCACCTGTTTGTGCTCTGGTTCTACGCTGCCACGCCCCTGATGGCCGTGCTGGCCAGACTTCTGTCGCCGACCATCGCAGCTCTGCAGCTTTCCAAGGAGCCGCCCAAAAGACAAATCGCGCGCCGCCAGCCGCCACAGTTGAATTTCATCGAGGTTGACTCCTTGCAGGCCACCAAGGCGGTGCCGGCGAAGCCCATGTTCTTTTCGGACCGGAACTCCCTCGCGGCCAATCCCGTGCCCCAAAATCGCAGCGCGGATATTCCCAAGATTATCGGCCGCAAGATGGAGCAACTCCAAACCACTACGGTCCAAGCGCCGGCGAAGTCGCAACCCCGTCCCGCATCGCCACCACCGGCGCCAAAACCCACACCCAAAACAGCAAACACACCTGCGCGCCCTGCCGCTCCAAAGATCATCACCCCGCCCAAACCGGCCGAAGGCATTACCGCGCCCGAACCGCTGCGCCGGACACAGGAACAACCGCAAAAGCAGACCGCAGCCAGGACCGCCAAGCCTGCACCTGACTCGACCAGTGCAGCCACGCAGCCCAACACGATGCCTTTCAAGTTCGCCGAGTCGTCGTTTGGCTTGCGCCCTACGGTCACCGAAACGGCGTCCGTCCAGCGCGACCTGCCCTCGATGGCATCAGGAACCGAAGGTGGTGTCTCCCGCCGCGGTCCGACCGCCCTGAACGTCATCGGCATGCCGCAAGGCGCCTACAGCAAAAAAATGTTCGCCGAGATTGGGCGGCGCTGGACACTGTTGCTGGATCAATACTATGCCGACGGCCAGCCGGGCCGGGTCAAACTCAACTTCACCCTCTACCCCACCGGACATGTGGATCATTTGAGGATTGCGCAAAACTCCGCTTCTCCTATTCTCGGTAGTTATTGCCAGAAGGCGGTGGTTGACTGCGCCCCCTTCGATCCGTGGCCGCAAGAGCTAAAGCTGTTGGGCGGGGATCACCTGGATATCACGATAGATTTCAACGTTTATTTATACGAAAGGTAGAACATGTGGAGTTGGTTGATTTCATTTTTCCACGAAGGCGGCCCTGTCATGGTGCCGCTCAGCATCGCGTCGGTTGTCGCCCTGGCCGTCATCATTGAACGCAGCCTCGCGCTGCGCCGCAAAGCGGTCATGAGCACGACTCTCGCCGCTGCCATCGAAAAACTTCGCCCCGGTGATTCCGCCGCCCGCCTCGCCGTCCTTGCCGAAAGCGACAATACCGCCCTCGGCGCCATCGTCCGGGTTGCCCTCAACCACCTTGACTGGCCCCACACCGAGAACATCGAAGCCGTCCAAACCCGCGCCCGCAGTGAAGCTGTGAAACTCGAACACGGCCTCATCTCCCTGGAGGTTGTCGTCGGCATTTCGCCCCTGCTCGGCCTGCTCGGCACCATCGGCGGCTTGAAGGAACTCTTCATCACCATTGGCCAGGTGACTGCTGACGGCAGCACGAACATGATGGGCGTTGGCATCAGCCAGGCTCTGAACTGCACTTTCTTCGGCCTGCTCGTGGCCATCGTCGCCCTCATCGGCTGGAGCTACTTCAACCGCAAGATCGAGCGCATGGTGGTGGAGATGGAAAGCATGCTGAGCGACCTGTTGAGCAAGCTCTATCGCGAAATCAACGGCGGCGCCAACCATCGCCCGGGCTCGCGCTCCGTCAGCATCCAGTAGTCAGCCCCCAGCTTCGATCTTCCATGAAGTTCTACTCCAAACACCGCCGTCCCCCGACGATCATCATCGTCGCGCTCATCGACATTCTGGTGGTGTTGCTCATCTTCCTGCTCGTCACCACCACCTTCATGCGCCAGCCGGCCGTGCAAATCACCCTGCCGAAATCCAAGACCGGCAAGGAAGTCAAACGCGAGCAAGGCCTGGTCCTTACCGTCTCGCCCGATGGCAAAATGTTCCTCAACGCACAGCCTGTACCTGCCGACCAGCTCATCGACCGGCTGCGCGCCGCGAAACTTCAGAATCCAAACACGGTCGTGGAAATGCGTGCCGATCAAAAAACCACTCTCGACGTCATCATTACGATCGTGGATGCCGCCAACCAGGCTGGCATCCAAGTGATCAACACCTTCACCCGCTCCGGCACCGCCCCTCAGTAACCCGACGGGCATGCGTCCTGCCAACGTTCCAGCCTGTTGTTTTTTCCTGCGTTTTGCGCTTCCCGTTTTGGAGTTCATCATTAGAATCCTGCCGCCATGACAAATTCAAACGAGACACTTCTGACCATTGACATTCCCGGCCTGAAGAAATTGCGCAGCGGCAAGGTCCGCGAGATTTTCGACCTTGGCGACACGCTGTTGTTTCTCGCCACCGACCGCATCTCGGCTTTCGACGTAATCATGCCCACGGGTATTCCCCTTAAAGGGCGTGTTCTCTCGTCCATCTCGAAGTTCTGGTTTGAAAGAATGGCCCACATCATCCCGAACCACGTCCTGACGACCGAGTTCGCCGGCTTCCCCGCACAACTCCAGTCGTACCGCCGGCAGCTCGAAGGGCGGGCCATGATCGTCCGAAAATGCAAACCGCTGGCGGTGGAGTGCATTGTGCGCGGCTATCTCGCGGGTTCCGGCTGGAAGGAGTACAAGCAAAGCCAGAGCGTCTGCGGAGTCAAACTGCCCGCCGGACTGCTCGAGTCATCGGAGTTGCCCGAACCGATTTTCACGCCATCCACGAAGGCGGAAAGCGGCCACGACATCAATATCAGCTACCAGCAGGCCATTGATCTTCTGGGACAGAAGCTCGCCGCACGCGTGCACGACGCTTCGCTGGCCATCTACAAATGGGCGCGCGCCTTTGCCCGCGAACGCGGGATCATCATCGCCGACACCAAATTCGAGTTTGGATTGCTGCCGGACGGCGAGGTGATCCTCATCGACGAAGTGCTGACGCCGGACAGCTCGCGCTTCTGGCCCGCGAGCGAATACAAACCCGGCCGCGGCCAGCCCAGTTTTGACAAGCAGTTCGTGCGCGACTATCTCGAAACGCTCGATTGGGACAAGACTCCGCCGGGGCCGGTGCTGCCTGCGGAGATTGTCGCCAAGACCAGCGAGAAGTATCTCGAGGCATATCGGCAAATCACCGGGACGGAATTGATCAGCTAAGAGTGAAGAGTGAACAGTGAAGAGTCGCTGGAGCTCTTGACTCGCAATTTTCATCTCTTCACTTTTCATGCAGGCGCTCGTTGACGAATTCATCACTCACGTTGCCTTGGAGCGTGGGCAAGCCAAGAACACGCAGGACACCTACCGCCGGATGCTGACGCAGTTCTCCGGCTATCTGCAGGGCCGCAATGTCTCCCGCTGGGGCGAGGTTGCGTCTCAGCACATCACCGACTACCTGCTCTACCAGCGCAAGCGGGAGATGGCGCTCAACTCCATCCTGCTGGAATTGGCCGCCATCCGCGTCTTCTTCCGTTTCCTCTACGCAAACCGTTTTGTGCCGTCCAATGTGGCTGAACTCATCGATCGGCCCCGCAAGTTCAAGTCGTTGCCCAAGTCCCTGACGATGGCCGACGTGGACAAATTGCTCCAATTGCCCACAGGCGATGACCCGCGGGCGGTGCGCGACCAGGCGATTCTCGAGGTCATGTACGCGAGCGGTCTTCGCGCATCCGAGCTGGCTGCGCTGAAGCTTGAGAACATCAATTTCGAGTCAGGCTTCCTGCGCGTCATTGGCAAGGGAAACAAGGAGCGCATCGTCCCGATTGGCCGCCAGGCGTTGGATCGGCTGAAGCTGTATCTGGACCGGATGCGTCCGAAGTTGGTGCGTCCGCACACACCCAGTGCCGTGTTCCTGAGCAACCGCGGCCGGCAACTGAGTCGCGTGACCTTGTGGAAGCTCGTGAACACCTGCGCCAAACGAGCCGGCATCGTCCGGCACGTCAGTCCTCACATGTTGCGCCACAGTTTTGCCACGCATCTTCTGGAGAATGGCGCCGATCTTCGCGTAATTCAGGAGATGCTGGGTCACGCCGACATTTCCACCACGCAGGTTTACACGCACGTGGACAGTCAGCGGCTCAAGAGCGTGCACTATCAGTTCCATCCGAGAGCGAAGTAACCGCACGGCGGGCAGGATACTGTTCTCTCGTAGGCGCCGACGTAAGGAGGCGGAATCACCGCAGAGGCGCGGAGAGCGCAGAGAGAGACTCGTGAAGGAGGCGGATCGCGCCCTCCGAGCGCAATTTCCTTTCGATCAACTCCTGTAACCCGTCGGCGTCGTCAAGGTCGGGCAGCCGGGAGCGCGGGCATCCTCTCCGCGTCCTCCGCGCCTCTGCGGTGAATCCCCTGCCCTCGCTGCTTCCCGTTTCGCGTTTTCCATTCGCTCCTCACGTTGGGGGCTACGAAGGGAGTCTCCCCAAGAACCACCTTCTTTCGAGTTACGAATCGGCATTCCCATTGCGTCCCGACAAACAGGATTTCTTGGCTTGGCTTTGGCGCGGCCATGCGCTAGCGTGCATCCTGTGGCTGACCTCAAGCAGCTCGAGGAACGCCTCGGTCATCAGTTCCGGCGGATTGAACTGTTGAGCGAAGCGCTCACACATCGTTCGGTGCTCCATGAGAGTGCCCCGAACAATTCTGCCGCGCCCAAACCCACCGCTGACAATCAACGACTCGAGTTCTTTGGTGACGCAGTCCTCCAACTCGCGCTGACCGAGGTTGTCTACGAGCGTTTTCCCACCGCCAATGAAGGCGAATTGACCAAGTTGCGAGCCCGATTCGCAAACCGTCACATGCTCTGCCATTTGGCCCGGGCGTTGTCGCTGGGAGATTATCTTCACTTGGGCAAGGGTGAAGAGGCCAGTGGCGGCCGGTCGCGCACGTCGAATCTCGCGGATGCCTTCGAGTCAGTCGTGGGTGCAATCTACCTCGACGGCAACTTCGAGGCAGCCCGGAAATTCGTGCTCGCTCAACTCCAGCCGGAGTTGAGCCAGTTGGAAGCCGGCCCCGATTCCGACAATCCCAAGGGGATGCTGCAGGAGATGATCCAGGAGCGGCACGGCAAGAACCCGCTCTATCGCATTACCAACCAGAGCGGGCCTGACCATGCGAAGAGTTTCGAGGCCGTCGTCGAGTTCAACGGCGCGGAACTCGGACGCGGCGCAGGCCAGAGCAAGAAGGAAGCCGAAACACGCGCCGCGCAGGCAGCCATCGTCAAGCTGAACGAGCTGGCGCAAACCCAACCCGAGCCGCCGCAGTAAACCCGCGCTCAGTTGACGCCGAACACCTTCTGGTAAAGCGCCCGCACACGTTGTCGCGCCGCGCGATAGATCTTCCAGAATTCGTCCAATGACGCCGCGCCAAGCCGGCACGCCAATGCCGCCTGTTCCTCGGGCGCTGCTGGCAGGGACGATGAGGCCGTGTTCTGAAGACGCCGCAATACCAGTTCGATCCGGCGTTGCACCATGTAGTCTTCGCGCAGGCAGCGTACTTCATCCTCCGTCAGCGCGCCGATCTTCGCCATTTCGCCAAGCGCCTCCAGCGTATGCGGACGCCGGACCGCCGGATGCGCCGCACCGTGCCGCAACTGGAGCGCCTGCACAATGAACTCCACCTCGATGATTCCACCGGCGCCGGTCTTGAGGTTTAGTTCCGCCTGCTTTGCGTCGCCGCGTTCGCGTTCAACGCGCGTCCGCATCCGCGCAATCTCGGCCAGTTCCGCATCCGTCAATGCCCGGGCGTAGATGGTCTTCTCCACAAAACGCTGAAATTGTTTGCCCAGAGCCGCGTCACCGGCAATGAACCTCGCCTTCGTCAACGCCTGCCGTTCCCACAGCAAAGCGCGTTTCTCGTAATACGACGCATAGACATCGAGGGACTGTGCCAGCACGCCTTTCTCGCCGTCAGGCCGCAATCGCGCATCAAGCGCATAGACGGACCCCTCGTCGGTCTGGCGGCCCATGAACTCGATCAGCCGTTTCGCCAACGCGACGGCGGCAATGGTCCCCTTCACTCCCCCCTGTGTGATGAACAACACGTCCAGATCACCGCCATAGCACAACTCGTGGCCACCGAACTTGCCCACACCGATGATCGCGAACGGCAGCCGCGGCGTTTTCATCTCTTTCAGACAAGACGCCAGCGCGAAATCCACGCAAGCTTCCGCCAGGATCGACTGCTCATCGTGGACTTTCTCGAGGTCGCTGAGGCCGAGCACGTCGCGCACCCCGCAGCGCAGCAACTCCGCGCGCTTGTAGATACGAATCCAGTCCTCCGGTTTTCGCCGGCCACGCGTGCCGCGCAGTTCCTCCAGCACATCGGCGCGCGTCTTGTAGCGTCTGACAATGTCCGGACGCGTCACTTCCTCAAATAACTCCGGCCGACGCACGACAACGTCCGCCAGAAATCGGCTGTTGTCGAACAGTCTCAGCAACAGGTCCAAAATCTTTGGAGTGGAGGCCAGCATCTCGAAGAGCATCGCGCGTGAGCCATAGCTCTCCGCGAACCGCTGGAGTTGCTTCAGGGCTTCATCCGGCTCCGCCAAGCCCGCGACGGTGGTGCCACCACCCTCGGCCTGATGTTCTGCAATCGAGCGTGGGTTCACAACGCGCAGAATCTCCGGCAGGATTCGCGAGAACAGCGCGCCGGTGCGCGCCGAGATATGCACATGGTCCGGCCCCCGTGCCATTTGATAGAGACTCTTCGCGGCCGCATCGGGTTTGTGAAAACCGGCGTCCGCCAACGCGCTGACAAACTCAGCCTGTCGCGCTTCATCCCCGAACATCTTGCGCCATCGCGCGCGGGCTTCGTTCCGCGGCGCGCTGAGCAACCGGTCATACACCTGGCGAACACGCCGTGTGTGCTCGGACAACCGCTTCTCAAAAGCGGCTGCCGTCTCAAATCCCAACGATCGTGCCAGACGCAATACAGCCGCCCGATCCGCCGGGATGGTGTGCGTCTGCAATCCCGCCTCCATTTGCAGGCGATGCTCGACCGTGCGAAGGAAATGATAGGCGGCCGACAGATCACTTACCTCGTCGTGCGGCAGCTGGCCGTATTCGCTGAGCTTCTGGAGTGCTTCAAGCGTATTTGCCGTCTGCAAGAACGGGCTGCGGCCGGCGTGAAGCAGTTGCAGAGTCTGCGCCACGAACTCAATTTCACGAATGCCCCCTACCCCGAGCTTCACGTGCCGCGTCAACCTCGCGTCACCGACGATCTCCCGCTCGATGCGCTGCTTGATCAACGCGACCTCGCCAAGCACCTCCTCACTGATGTAGCGCGGAAAACGGAACGGGTGAATCGTCTCAAGGAACTCTTCCACCAGATGCGCGCTGCCGGCGCAGCACCGGCCTTTGATGAGCATCATGCGCTCCCACGTCTCGCCGCGGCTTGCGTAGTAATCCTCGCAGCTTTCCACCGTGCGGACCAGCGCGCCGGCCTTGCCCTCGGGGCGCAGCCGCAGGTCCACACGAAACAGGTCGCCCTCCGTCGTGCGTGCGCTCACGGAAGCGACAATGGCCTCGGCGAGCTTCGTAAAGAACTGCTCGTTGGACATCGTGCGCCGGCCTTCACGCATCGTGTCGCCATCCGCCCCGTACAGAAACATCAGGTCGATGTCACTGCTGTAGTTCAACTCACGGCCGCCAAGTTTGCCCAAACCGATAATGGCAAAGTCGCGATTCGACGGCTCCCCATATTTTGCCGTCAGTTCCTGCCAATGAATCCCCAGCACTACTCTCAAACACACGTCAGCGAGATTGGAAACCTCCGCAACAACCTGCACAAGATTGGCGCGTCCGGACAGGTCCCGCAGGCCGATGAGCGCCATCTCGCGCTGCTTGAAACGCCGCAGTGCGTTCAGCTTCATGCCGGGCAACGCGATCTCGACCGCGGCATTCGCGTCTTGTGTCAACTCCACCCTGGATCGCCCCTCGTCGAATCGCGCGTCCGCCAACAACCACTCCAGGTATTCAGGATGCCGCACCAGCGTGTCGCCAATGGGCTGTGACGCTCCGAAACCCGCAGCCAGGACGGGCAGCAGCCACCCGCTTTGCTCGATTCGCTGCACCAGCCCATCCCGGTCCGGCGAGACGTCGAGCAGGCTTTGGAAGTTCCGCCGTGCGCGTTCCACATCCGCCGCACTGCGGCAGGCGCATTCAATGACATCAGGCAGTGATAGCTGGGGTGTCTTCATTTAGCGGCGTGATGTGTCCGAAGAAGCCGGGCCCTGCGCGCGCTCCTTCATCTTTGTCTGGGCTTGCTGCAAAATCCGGCGCTCCTCGCGAGTCAGGCTATGGATTCCCTCCCGTGAGATTTTGTCGAGGATCGGGTCCACTTGCGTGCTGATGAATTCCTCCGGCGGCATGCTCTCCCTGCGCCGCCGTTCTTCAAAAATCCGCGTCACGGGCCGCGTCGCAGTTCGAAATGTCTCCACGAGACGCGATGGCTCGCCCCAGCCAAGCCACTTGATAAACACGTAGCCAACCACAGCGCCGCCGATGTGCGCCAAGTGCGCGATGCCGGAGTTTGTCTCCGCCACTGAAGCGTAAGCCATGAGCGCGACTGCAATCCATGCCCACCATTTCGCCTTCATCGTCACAGGCACGACGAAGAACAGAAGCAACGTGATCATCCGCTCCGGCATCAATGTGGCAAATGCGATGCAGACCGCATACACCGCCGCCGACGCGCCCATCAACGGGATATAACCCTGCCAATTGAACACGAGCCAGCACACCGCGCCGACCACGCCACCCCCAAAGTAAAGCTGCAGGAATTTCCGCGTGCCGATCTGTTCCTCCACATCTCTTCCAAACATCCAAAGCGCGAGAAGATTGAAGATGATGTGCAGGATGTTCGCACTATGCAGGAACATGTAGGTGCCGAACTGCCAGACCATGCCTGAACGCAGCCCGCCGCCGCTCAAACCAAAAATACGGTTGAACTGAAACTGCCATAGCACATCGCCGCGGCTGAGATTGCTCGCCACCAAAAGAAGCGTTTGAACAACGAACACAGCCAGGTTTGCGATCAGCAACACGCGGACCGCATTACTGGGCATGCCCAGCCAGCCCAAGCCGGGCGTATCTCCCATCTCCCATGAAGCACGTCTTCTCATGCCAGTTCGATTCTCACTCTGTCTCCATCGGCCACCTGACCAAACAACGTCGCGTCGCCATCCACGCGCCCCACGACATTAACCGGACTTGCCGGACGTACTTCCCCGCCCCTGCTTGCAGGCGTCGGTCCGAAGAAGATGCAAAATGCGCGACCCGGCGGCCAGTAGGCGAGATCTCCCACCGCCACCACCTCCTGCGGATTCTCTTCGCCGGCGGCAACTGCGATCGCGAAATAAATCTCTTCGCCCCACCGGTTCGCACCAGCCTCAATCGGTAAAGCGCGAGCAATCGCCTTCGCCGTGGCGCTGTCGTTCAGCACCGCCGTCAACTGGACATCGCCTGCCGTAATCTTGAGTCGAGTTGTTGTTGCCATCGCGGTTTCGCTTTTCTTCATGCAATTAAAGCCAGCCGGCCGCGCTTTGCGAAGGAAAAAGCGTCTGCATCGGTCCGACCGCGCACGAAACACCTCGCCGCCTTTTACTCCGTTGCAGGATTCACCTCGCTGGGTCGCAGTTCACGTGTCCTGCTCATAGTTGATTGTCACGACCAGCAGCTCACGCTCGCCAGCCGGAGATTTGAATCGTACGCGTTCGCCCAACCGCGCGTTCAGCATCGCCTTCGCAATGGGCGACAACCAACTCACCCAGCCGCGATCAATGTCGACTTCGTCCACCCCAACGATGCGATAGCCTATCTCTTCGCCGTCCTGCTCTCGGACTGTAACCTCAGCCCCAAACCTCACCTGATTCTTCTCCGCCGAAGGCGGCGCAGGCATCACAACCACCGACTCCAGAAGCCGTTGGAGATGGCCGATCCGGAGATTCAGTTCGCGCAACTCCTCGGGCATGGCCGACCGGCGCTGCCGCTCTTGTATCAGCCGTTCCAACTCCTCCTGAAACCGCCGCGCCCCGCCGGGCGTGATGTAGTTCTGCGCGCCCGGCGGCAATGCCGGCGGACGTGGCGCGCTTAAGGGGCGCTCGGGTTGATCGTCGGATTCCCGCATGAATGCTCTGCTCATAGTGCAAGGTCGCTCAAAGGTCTTCTACCGGTTGCTGGCTTCCGCGACGTAGAGCTGCGTCCAGTCGCCGCTGCTGACATTGAAATAAATGCGCTGCCCATCGCGACTAAAGACCGGGTGCGGATGCGAACGCCGCCACGATTTTGCGCCGCGGGAATTGTCAAAGCGATGAAGAATAACGTGGTTATTGCCACGAATATCCGACACCACCACGCCCCATTCTTTTGCGCTGCCACCAAACTTCTCCATCGTCGTATCCGTCACCACCAACCTGCCATCAGGACTGGCTGTGGGATGGTCGCCATGGAAGCCCGGCAGGCCGGGAATCCGTCGTGTCGCGCCAGTGCTGCTGTCGATCAGGCAGTTGCCTTTTTGCACGATCGTGCGGGAGTCGGGATGCCACGCAGGGTGGCCCCAGTTCGAAGCCGCAAAAAGGAACCGCTTGTTCTCCAAATCGTAGCAGACCAAGCCCAGACGGGTGCTCGCCTTGGAACTGCGGAAGTCGCCACTACCCGCTGACGCCAACTTGAAGAACACACGCTTGAGGTCCGGACTGAGAATCGGGAAGAACACCGATATCGGTTTTTCACCGAAGAGCTTCGCGATCAAATCCGGATATGCAGCCCGCACCGCGTCAGCCGTTACCGCCGTGCGAATCGCGCCGGTGTCGACATTGAGCAACTCCAGGTCGCGATGCGTGCCGGCATTCCAATGTTGGCCATGGATCGGCACGATGTCACCGTGAGGCTGGCCCCAGCAAAGCTGCCACTGCCATGCCAGCACGCGCTCTTTGCCCGACTCCATCTCCACAGCCGCCACGAGCCATTCGCCATCCCGCACGTCGTGAAACACCACGCGCCGGCCGCCCGAGACCCACTGTTGGCATGCGACGCGATGCGCGTCCTCGGTGTTGACGTTGCGGACGAGCACTTTTTCCGCCCCCGTCGCTCTTTCAAGGATGCGCAGCTCGCCTTGTTGCGCATCGGGAGTGGTTGAGGAAAAAAACAACACCTGACGGCCATCCGGGCTTTCGGGACAGGTGTTCACATAGGAGTGGATCGTGTGCCGGCCTGCCTTGGTCGCAACAGGTCGAATCTTCACCCCGCTTTGCCATGGCGCAAGCGGATCGACATTGTCATTTGCATCAATCGTCGCCGCTGCAACAAGCAAGGCCAGCGCCAGATACGATCTCATGTTCATTGACATTCAACCTGCAACGCCATGGCTGCTACTTCGCGGCCAGCCACTCCGCGTGTGCCTGCGCCACCTTCCCTGCCACGCAGTCCCCTCGATGAATCCAAAGGCGATAGCGAAGCGTGACGGGCTTGCCGGGCTCAAGCTTGGCGGTCTCAAGAGCAGGCCACGTCGGGTTCAGAACGCCATAGTAGCGCGTCATCCACGTCGTCGGATGACGAGGATTCTTTGGATGGTCAAAAATAGCCACGCCGCTCATGGCGTCACCCGTGCCAAACTTGGCGGAGTAATCCGCCCATGGAGCGTTCACTTGGATCACGTCTTTCTCGACCCGCCCCGTGGGCAGCGAAACCGATGCGTCCCGGCGAGCCGCGAGGCGCAGCGTGAAACCACCGTAACCCTTCTTCTGATCGTGACGTCCACTCATGCTTACGGGTTCTTTTTCGGCTTCGAGAGTCACGGCAACGTCCATTACACGGCCCACATCGTTGCAGCGGCGGATTCGCGCCTCCACTGTCTCGCGAATGACCGATTGATCGCCAAGAAACCAGCCGTTCTCCACACCGAGCACTGCACAATCCTGCTGCGTTTCGCGTTTGATCCAACGTATGAATCGCTGCTGCATGCCAACGCACGCCCATGGATCATAGGTCTTGCCGCCAACGGTGACTTCCGGCCAACCCCAGAACAGACCGCGATGATGGAAGTGGTCTTTGGGGAAATCATCGGTGATTACGACTCCATCAAGATCGTAGATGGGGTGGAAATAGTCCGCACGGCGGAACTGCTCCTTCACGCCTTCCTTGAGTTGCAGACCATGGTTGAACACGAGCACTGGTTTGCCGTTCTCGGTCAGTTCCAGTTTGCCCCCGGGCCGCTCCGTCCAGCGGAAGGCGTCTTCCGCTTGAACCGAGAACGCCATCAGCCCGCTCGCAATGACCACCAGCATTATTCTCATCATGTCGACAATTCCTTTGTTCGAAACTGTGCGTTCGTGTTTCAGAACACTACCCGACCCCTGCGCCATACGGCACCAAAAAAGTGACCATTCCGCCTCGCACGAGTATTGAAAAAATGCCTCCGGACGCTCACACTACTTGAACTATCACGGCAACTGCATACAACGACCTCAACTCATCATCGAACACAATGAGCACACCGCAGAGCAAACCACTTGGAAAAGCGCAATGGCTGGTTTTGTTTGCCGCCTTGCTGGGATGGATGTTTGACGGTCTGGAGATGGGCCTGTTTCCCATTGCAGCACGGCCCGCCTTGATTGACCTGATGAAGATCAGCGATGGCCGCGAGGCCATCGTAGCGGAGTGGATTTCCTACCTGACCGCGCTCTTCCTGCTCGGCGCGGCATGCGGCGGCGTGCTGTTCGGGTGGTTGGGAGACAAACTCGGCCGCGTGCGATCCATGGCATTGAGCATCCTCTCCTACTCGATCTTCACCGGCTGTTGTTATTTTGCCACGCAGCCATGGCAACTGGGCATCTGCCGGTTTGCCTCGTCGCTCGGCATGGGGGGTGAATGGGCCCTCGGCGTGGCGCTGGTGATGGAGTGCTGGCCCGAAAGACTCCGCCCCGTCCTCGCTGGCGTCATCGGGGCGGCAGGAAATGCCGGCTACCTCTTGATTGCCGCGCTGGCAATGACCTTCAAGGTCACGCCGGAATCCTGGCGATGGACGATGCTTGCCGGGGCATTACCCGCCCTGTTGGCGTTCTTCGTCATCATCTTGATCCCGGAATCAAACCGATGGAAGGAATCCGTCAAGACGGGCCCTGTAAAGCCATTCCGCGAGATTTTCGGGACGAAGTTGCTCTGGCCGACGCTCCTGGCAACAACCTTTGCAACCATCGCGCTCATCGGCACTTGGGGCGCGGTTACCGGCTTCCTCCCGTCATGGGCCGATCAACTGGCCGGCCCCCAAAACCCCTACGCCAAGGGCACCGTGCAATTTGTCGTCTCCATTGGCGCCATTATTGGCTGTTTCGTCGCTCCCATCATCGGCGGACGGTTTGGACGGCGACCAACGTACTTTGGGTTGTGCGTCTTCTCGCTGGTAGTATGCGGATTCCTCTTCTTCAAGTTGCGGGAGTACAACTTCCTGTTCCTTGTCATGGCTGGCTTGGCTGGCTGCGGGACCGCGTCGTTCTATGGTTGGTTGCCGCTCTATCTGCCTGAACTCTTCCCCACCCGCGTCCGCACGACGGGCCAGGGCTTGAGCTACAACTTCGGTCGCATCCTGGCGGCAGTGGGCGTGCTCTGCACGGGCCAGTTGATGCATTTCTTCAACGGCAGCTATCCACATGCCTGCGGCACCATCATCCTGGTTTACGTCATCGGCATGGTCCTTATCTGGCTCGCACCTGAAACCAAGGGTAAGCCCTTGCCGGAATGAAACCGCTCTCAAAGCATCGTCAGAGGGTCTGACCATTCGCATATGAAGACCAAAACCATCAGCGTGGCAATTTTGGTCTTGGCAGCACTCGTCTCCCTGCCACCCATTTGGGACACGATAGGATGGCATTTTGCCTCATCCGGCAACACGGCACAGGACTACGCCAAGTATCTGGCCGCGTGGCCGGAGGGATGGCACTCTGAGGAGGCGCGTATACGCTACGACGAACGCAGTTGGGCAGACGCGCAAGCCGCCAACTCTCTCGACAGTTACCAGAGCTACATGCAGACACATCCAACCGGGCTGCATCTGGCGGAGGCCCGGAATCAGATCGAGGACCTGACATGGCAACAAGCCAAGAAGGCCGACACGATCAAATCCCTTCGTGTCTATTGGGAAGCGTATCCCGAAGGACGCTATCGTGCAGAAGCCCAATCGCGCCTGAGGGCCCTGCACACAGACAAGATCGCGTATTCGGCAGCGCTTAAGGCCGGTACGGAGCAGGCGTTGAACAATTTCCTGACTGAGTTTCCGGGACACAGCAAGACCGCCAGCGCCAAGCAGGCGATCAAAGACATCACAGAGGGACGCGATATCGTCGACCTGATTGCTGAGCATCTGGTGGAGGTTCGTGCGCGAGGCAGTGGAATTTCGAACGTCGACCTGGATATCTTGCGCCTCGTGCGCTATCCCATCGTGGTTCGCATCCCAGTCGGCACTTATTTCGTTCCCTCAAGACAATCCGTTCAGAACATGGTTGTAACAGCAGAGGCAAAAATCCAGCTCACCAAACCCATGTGGAACAGCATTTCAGTCAACGTCGCCTGTGCCAACAGGCCACGATCTGTTCCGCACAGCGGCGACACCTTCACGATCGAGCGATCTCCCCAGCAGGCCGAGTTGATCAAACTCATGCCTGTTCTGGAGCGTGCTCAAGTCGACTCCAAAGTCAGACAGGCGGCCGTTTGGATTGTGACGGATGATGCCAATTACAGCGACCTCGGCATCCTGATTTCCGGCTTCAACGTTCCCGGCCGCAACCCAGCCGATCCCCGTCCTCCAAGAGCAATCAAGTACCGGGAAGCGGCGCTGGCAATGAAGATATGTTCAGAAGCTGGCATTGACATTACGCAGAAGCATATCTGGTCCGACAGACAAACTCTTCTCCGTGGTCTTGCTGATGATGATTCAGAATTGCGGAAATGGCTCGAGGCGAAGCAATGAAGCAGGAACTGAGGCCCGAGGTGTTCGTACGACCTGTCAGGCCCTGAACCGCAATGTCAACCGCATCCTAGCGGCAGTAGGCATGCTCTGCATCTGGCTCGCGCTCCAAAACAAGGTCAAGCCGTTGCCGGAGTAATCAGAGATCATCGTTTCTGACGCGCAACCGGTTGGAGTTCAGCCTTCAGGCTGTCCGATGCGCAGCACAAGCTGAAGCTTGAACTCCAACGCTGCCGCAACAGCCCGGTGGGTCGCGACCTCCGGGCGCGACAGCCCGAGAGCAGCGGCTAGCATCGCTACCGGAGGTCGAGATCCACCTTTCTCGCCGGAGCGGCCCGGCGGGGTTTGAACGACCACCAACCTGTTTGCCTTTGCTGGTTCAATATGAAATCCGACAATAGCGCAAAATATTCTGGACGTGCTAAGACCCAAGCTCCAAAGTCCGCCTTGTCGTAAACGCTCACGACAAATAGGACGTCGAATACTTGTTAGCCCACAGGAAATGCCATCCATGTCCGAACCTTCTGATGTCATTCGTGACCTGATCACTAAGCGGCAACAAGACCTTGTCGAACGTCGTCAAGCGTTCGAAAAGGAACAGGCAAGCGACGCCTATCAGCATGAGTTACAGCGGCTTGTCCACATCCACACGGATTTTCTACGCGCTTTGATATCGTGTTGGACGTGCGCCACTCGCATTCCTGACTTTGTTGATAGGTCGATGCTTATGCGAAGCACGGATGACATCATTGAATCGAGCGTCTGCATCCGGAGGTCAGTGGAGGAGTGCGAACGGAATCCCGCACGGAGGGAACTCCGCTACCTCCTCGAACTCGCTGTCAAGGCCCTGTTTGTGGATCAGTCGATGCCACAGTCGAGCTTCGAGCAACGTCTCATATTCTTTAACCGCAAGGTTAATGCCAATGCCATTACACCCGAGGTCAGCCAACTCTCACTCTATTTGGTTAAAGAGACCGAGTGCCAAGGTATCGTGTCCGATCTCAAAGCGGCGTATGCACGAGCTTGTCGGTATGTTCACCCATCCGTCAAACAAATCGATGAGCGGGTAGAACTCGCTAAGCAAGATATCACCATCGGTTATGATAACGCCACCGAACTAAAAAAGTTCAACGACGAGGCATTTGAGGTATTCTCGCTTGTTCTCCTTTTGGTCTTTCATGGATTAGGACCGTCAACCTGTGGAGATTTGTTTGAAGGCATCTTCAGCGACTGGCAAGACTGGGCGTTCCACGCACATCCTCACATCATCCATATTGATGAGGGATATGACTACAAATTTGAACGGCAAGACCGTTTAGAATATCTGAAGCGCTGGCGATCAGAACGGCTTATGAACCAGTCGGCTCCACGCTAATCAACGTTATACCGGATCGAGGCCGTCCGGACTTTTCCCGTTGCGCCATCGGCACTTGGCCGCTATCGTTTGAACTGCGATGCGCCTTGATAAATTTCTGACACGCAACCGGGTGATTGACCTTAGCAGCCGCGATCCCAAAGCGGTATTGGCTCAGCTGGTGGAGGTCATCTGCAAGTCGGACCCCAAATTGAACCCCGAACGATTGCTGAAGGCCCTGCTCGCCCGTGAAAATACACTGACGACAGCCATGGGTCACGGCGTCGCCATCCCCCATGCGCGCCTGCCAATGAAACGGCGATTCATCTGCGCGGTGGGCCGCAGTGTGCAGGGGATTATCTACAACCAGTCCCAACCGCAGCCGGTGTATCTGGTGGTGATGCTGGTCGCGAGTTCGGAGGAAAAGACGTTCCTGCGCGTGTTGAACGCAACGGCGGATTTCGCCAAAGACGTGGACACGGTCAAACGGATCGTTCACGCGGAATCGCCCGACGAAGCGTACAGGATCATTACCCGCACTTGGGGCCCCAGCACGGCACGCGTGCCGACCACGCATGGCGCACTGAATCGTTCGCTGATGTCGCACGCCATCACGCTGGGCCGCCAGCACTATGTGACAAGCGTGTTGCTGTTCGCCGATGCGCTCTCGAATCTGGACCAGGCATCGCGCCTTTGCGCGAACTACGACGTGATCGTTGTCACCGGCAACAAACCCGAGCAGTACCGCAACGACCGCCGCGTAAAGGATGTCATTCAGATTTCCAGCGGCAGCGGCGACCGGGTCGGACAACTCAAACTCGCCATGCTGCTTGCGCTCACCCGCGGTTTGATTCGCCGGGACGAACGCATCATCTGCATCGCCGGGCTGCCCGGCAGCGGATTGCTCGACACCCTGGTGCTGGTGGACGCGGCGCGCGAATATCAGATGTTGTTCTCACCAGAGGAAGTGCCGTTGCCCGAAGACCTGCGTCCGGAGGTGTTGGAGCGCGTCATCGGCATCGCAGGCAGCCTTGCAGCCGAAGGTCGCGAAGGTAAACCGGTTGGCACCATTTTCGTCGTCGGCGATACCGATCACGTGCAGAAATCCTGCCGCCCCATGGTCATCAACCCCTTCTACGGGTACCGTGAGGACGACCGCAATATCCTCGACCCGTTCATGGAAGAGACCGTGAAGGAGTTCAGTTCGATTGACGGGGCGTTCATCATCCGCGGCGACGGCGTCATCATGAGCGCAGGCAGCTACCTGTTGCCAAACATACCCGGCCAGGAATTGCCCAGCGGTTACGGCGCGCGCCACGAAGCTGCCGCGGGCATCACCGCCAGCACCGATGCCATCGCCATCGTCATCAGCGAATCCACCCGCCAGGTCAGCGTGTTCCGCAAGGGCGCAATGATCACCGCCCTCGACACCAAGGGACAGACCAAACCCAATCATCTCAGCCGATGAGCGAAACCCTCCTGATCGTTGCCGACAGCGAGCGTGACGCCGACATGCTTTACGCCACGGGCATGTTTGTGCCGGACGCCTTCGTTTATTTCCGCCACCGCGGCAAGAGCAGCGTCGTCATGAGCGACCTCGAGATTGACCGTGCCAGACACGAAGCCCGCGTGGACGAAGTCATCTCCATGAGCGCCGTGGACAAACCGATCGAGAAACGGCGCGGCCACGCGAGATTCGCCGACACCATCGCTGCGATCTTCCGTCAACGGCGCATTACCTCCGCCCGCGTGCCGGCGCACTTCTCCCTCATTCACGCCCAGCAACTTCGCAAGCACGGCATTCGTGTGTGGACTGATCATAAACCGATCTTCCCGCAGCGCGAACTCAAGCGTCCCGATGAGATAAAAGCCATTGAGCGCGCACTGCGCACTACCGAGGCCGGCCTGGCCGCCGGTATTGGCGCTATTCGCGCAGCGCGCATCGGCAAGGGATGCAGGCTCATGCTGGGCGGTTCTGTGCTCACCAGCGAACGTGTTCGCGCCGAGATCGACACGGCCATGATCCGGCGCGGTGGCATCGGCGCTCATACGATCGTTGCCGGCGGCGATCAGGCATGCGACCCACACGAAGGGGGCAAAGGCCCGCTTCATGCCAATCAGGCCATCATCCTTGATGTCTTCCCCCGCGATGAGCGCACCGGCTACTACGGTGATATGACACGCACGGTTGTGCGAGGCAAAGCCAGCGAGGCGCTTCACCGGCAGTTCGAAGCGGTCCGTGATGCGCAACGTGCAGCGATCCGGAAGATTCGAGCCGGCATCGACGGACATACCGTCCATCGTACCGTTCAGGAGCTGTTCGATGAACGCGGTTTCCACACCGGTGTGGCTTCTGCCGATTCGAAATCCACACGCCAACAGGGTTTCTTCCATGGCACCGGCCATGGCTTGGGCCTTCAAGTCCACGAAGCGCCCCGTATGGGATCCCTCCCCTGCCGTCTCCGGGCCGGCCATGTGGTCACCGTTGAGCCTGGCCTTTACTACCCCGGCGTCGGCGGGGTCCGCATCGAAGACGTAGTGCTTGTTACAACAAAAGGATGCCGACAACTGTCTAACTTTCCGGTTGCGCTTGAAATCTGAGGCATCGCCGCTATTTTCAAGCAAACTGAAAGGAAAGATAGAACCATGTTTTATTACGATCCTATAAGCTGGATGTTCTTCATCCCGTGCCTGCTTATTACGATCTGGAGCCAGTGGAAGTTGCGGTCGACTTACGCGAGATATTCGCAAGTCGGCTCAGCCAGCGGCCTTACCGGATCGGAGGTCGCCCGGCACATTTTGAGTCAGGAAGGCCTCTCGCAGGTTCCTGTGGAGGAAGTCGAGGGTGAACTGAGCGACCACTATGATCCGCGGTCGCGAGTCGTCCGTCTTTCCTCCGACATCTACCATGGCACGTCGTTGGCCGCGCTCGGTGTGGCGGCTCATGAATGCGGCCATGCCATCCAACACAAGAAAGCGTATGCCCCGTTGCACATCCGGATGGCCATTGTGCCGCTGACCAACTTCGCATCCGGGGTTGCGCCGCTGCTGGTCTTCGCGGGCTTCATCATCCCAACGGCCTTCAAAACGCTTCTGGATTTGGCAATTCTGCTGTTTGCAGTTTGCGTGTTCTTCCAATTGATCACGCTGCCGGTGGAATACGACGCCAGCCGTCGCGCCAAGGAACGCCTCAGCACACTGGGCGTCCTGGTCGGCGATGAGCCTGTTGCCGTGAGACGGGTGCTGGGAGCCGCTGCGTTGACCTACGTCGCCGGTTTGCTTGTGGCTGTGCTGCAATTGTTGCGGCTGGTATTGATCCGCGACAGCCGCGACTGACGCATGAGACCTCGCTGCACCAAAACGATCAGCGACAACCCCGGCTTTCATGTCGGGGTTGTTCGTTTGGCGGCCCGGCTGGCTGTCGTTGCATTCGCCATCGGCACGGTCTTTGGGGCAGAAAATACGCTCATTGTCATCACGCCCCACTGGGAAGGCATCAAGCGAGAATACGAGCGTGCGTTCAGCAATTGGCACCAACGCCATTACGGCACACCGGTGACGGTTGATTGGCGCGACGTAGGTGGGACCAGCGATCTGTTGCGCTACGTGGACAGTCGCTTCGCCGCCAACCCCAACGGTGGAGACCTCGACGTTGCATGGGGCGGCGGGATGGACCCCTATTTCGAGTTGCAGAAGAAACGCCGCCTCACTCGTCACGATCCGCCGGCTGAGACGCTCGCCCGGATTCCCGCGGAGGCCGGCGGCGTGCCCATGTTCGACCCGGCTCATGAGTGGTTCGGCACCGCGATTTCCACCTTTGGCATCTGCGCCAACAAGCGGGTCATCGAGCGGATGAAACTGCCGGCCGTACAGCGTTGGTCCGACCTCTGCCAGCCCGAACTGCTGGGCTGGGTCGGTGGAGGCGATTTGCGCAAGACCGGCAGCATTCACATGTCGTTCGAGCTCATCCTTCAAGCCTACGGATGGGAACGCGGCTGGGAAATCATCACCAGAATCTGTGCCAACACGCGGAACTTCCACGGCACTGCCCCGACAACCGTGAAGGAATCCAGTTTTGGCAACGTTGCCTATGCGATGGCGATCGATTTCTATGCACTGATGCAGGTTGGCCGCGAAGGGGTGGAGAACATGGCGTATCTCCAGCCACCCGAGGTCATTGCGTTCAATCCCGACTGCGTCGGCATCTTCCGCGGTGCGCCTCACCGCCAGATCGCGGAACGGTTTGTAGACTACCTGCTCAGTGACGAAGGCCAGTCGCTCTGGATGGTTCCCCGAGGCCGGGCGGGTGGCGCGCGCGATTTCAATATCGAGCGGATGTGCATGGTGCCCGCACTCTACCAGAAGCTGCGGGGCGTCACCCTCGTCCCGGTAAACCCGTTTGAGTTGCCCGTCGCTTTCCGTTACGATCCCAAGAAAGGCGGTGACCGCTGGCAGATCGTCAACGACTTGTTCGGAGCGTGCATCATTGACGTGCATCGGGAGTTGGTCGCTGCATGGCGTGCCCTGATCGCCAGAGGCAAGAGTGACGACGCGGCGGCCATTGCGGATCTGGCCCGCCTGCCATTGGATGAAAATGAGGTCATGAAACTGTCCGCCGGAAAATGGAAAGACCCGCTCATGCGAACACGCAAGAGCATCGAATGGCAGGTCTGGGCACAAGACAAGTTCCGTCGCATCGCGGCAACAACAACGAAATGAAGGTTTCCATCCAGGGAGTCAGCAAGAGTTTCGGCCAGATCGTTGCCGTCGACGACGTGACGTTCGACATCCGCGATGGCGAGTTGTTCTTCCTGCTTGGGCCCAGCGGTTGCGGCAAAACCACCGTTCTGCGACTCATTGCCGGTTTTTACGCTCCCGGCGCCGGTGATGTCCTCTTTGACAGCCAGTCCGTCAACAACGTGCCACCCAATCGGCGTAATACCGGCATGGTGTTCCAAAACTATGCGCTCTGGCCGCATATGACCGTGGCAGAGAACGTCGCCTATGGCCTCGACGTCCGCGGCGTATCGCGCGACGAGAAACAGCGCCGCGTCCGCGACGCCCTCGCGATCGTTCGCATGGGCGATCTGGCCGAGCGTTCCCCGACGCAGCTCAGCGGCGGCCAGCAACAGCGCGTCGCGCTCGCCCGCGCACTCGTCATCAACCCCGGCATTCTGCTACTGGACGAGCCGCTCTCGAATCTCGACGCCAAGCTGCGGTTGGAAACGCGCGAGGAAATCACCCGCATCCACAGCGAGACCCGGCAGACGATGCTCTACGTCACGCACGACCAGAAAGAGGCGCTCTCAATGGCCGACCGCATCGGGATTATGAACGCCGGCCGGCTCGTGCAGGTGGGCACACCGCATGAAATCTATCGCACGCCGAACAGCCGTTTCGTGGCTGACTTCATCGGCGAAATGAACTTCATCGAGGGCAAGGTCGAACACGCTGCCAATGGCGAAATTGCCGTCGCCACGGCCTACGGCACCCTCGTCGTTCGGGGCGGCAGCTTCCACGCCGGCCAGACCGTCACCTGCGGCATCCGCCCCGAAGCCCTTGCCCCAACACGCGGTGGCACCACACGAAATCTGATTCACGCCGCCGTCCAACGCGTTACCTATCTGGGCGAGATCGAGCATTACACGCTCACACTTCCCGATGGCCACTCGCTGCGCGCACTGGAAACCAACCCCGACGTCGTTCGCCGTTTCGGCGAACAACTGACGCTGACCGTCCGGCCGGAAGACATTATTTTGCTGACCCAGTGAACGCTCCACGCTCCACGCCCCGCGCCCCATTCATCGCGCCGGCCACCGCCGTGTCGCTGGTCTTTCTCGCGGTCTTTTTCGCAATCTTTCTTGCCTATCCGCTCGGCTATATGTTCAAGGCCGCGTTCTGGCCGGCTGGCGGGTTCACCATGGAGTTCTTCCGGCTGTTCTTCAACAGCCCGTTCCAACTCGAATGTCTTCGCAACAGTTTCATGCTCGGCATCGTCATCACTGTGTTGACGACGGTCATCACCCTGCCAGTGGCGCATTGGTTTTCACGTTACAGTTTTCCCGGCAAGGCCATCCTGAGCGGCCTGCTGCTGGCGCCCATGATCATGCCGCCGTTCGTCGGCGCCATCGGCGTCAAACAGGTCTTCGCACGGTTTGGCTCCCTGAACCTGCTGCTCGACAAGTTCGGCCTCGTGCCCATTGAGAACGGCATTGATTGGCTTGGCGCGGGCGGTTTCTGGGGCGTCGTCATCCTCGGCGTGCTCCATGTCTATCCCATCATGTTCCTGAACGTCACCGCTGCGATGGCTAATGTGGACCCAACGCTTCGCGAGGCGGCCGAAAACCTAGGCGCGCGCGGCTGGCGGCTGTTCCGCACCGTCACCCTGCCGCTGGTGATGCCCGGCTACTTCGCCGGTGCCATCATCGTGTTCATCTTTGCCTTCACCGACCTCGGCACGCCGTTGCTCATTGGTTACAACCGCGTGGTCGCCGTCCAAATCTTCGACAAGATCGTCGAAGTCGGCACGAACCCCTTCGCGTACACGCTGGTGCTGCTCGTCCTGTTGATCACGTTCGTTTTGTTTCTCGTTTCCAAATGGATCACCGGCGAAAAAAGCTACCAGATGATGGCGCGAGGCCACACGGCCCGCGCCGAGACCCAGGCAACGCCGCGTCAACGTTGGATGATTTACACCGGCACCATCGCGCTGGTCCTTGTTTCCCTGCTGCCGCACGCGAGCGTCGTTGCCCAATCATTCGCGTCACACTGGTTCATGAGCATCCTGCCGGACCAGGTGACGACCCAGTTCTACGGCGAGATATTCCGGCATCCGCTGACGCTCTCATCCATCCGCAACAGCCTCTTCTTCTCGTCGTTGAGTGCCTTTCTCGACCTGATCCTCGGCGTGATGATCGCCTGGCTGCTAACCCGCCGCCGCGTGCCCTGCGCAAACCTGCTCGATGCCATCGCCATGCTGCCACTGGCGTTGCCGGGCATCGTGCTCGCTTTCGGTTACATCGCGGGTTTCAACATTCCGGTGGACCCCAAACATCCACCCTCGGCATGGTATCAGTGGATGCACGATTTCATAGACCCGTCGTCCAACCCCACTGTGCTCATCATCATCAGCTACTCGGTGCGGCGCCTCCCCTACATCGTCCGCGCAGCCGTGGCCGGCCTCCAGCAAACCAGCGTGACGCTCGAAGAAGCATCACTCAATCTCGGCGCATCGCCCCTGCGTACCATGTGGAAGATCACGCTGCCGCTGGTAATGGCGAACTTGATCGCCGGCACGATTCTGACATTCTCCTTCGCCATGCTTGAAGTCAGCGACAGTCTCATCCTCGCAATGAAGGAAGCCTACTTCCCCATCACCAAGGGCATCTATCAACTTATCGGCCGCGTGGATCCGAACGCGCCGTCGGTGGCCTGCGCGCTCGGCGTGCTCGGCATGGTGCTGCTGGCTGTCAGCCTGCTCCTGGCCAGCAGAACCCTCGGCAAGAGGATGGGACAGCTATTCCGCGCCTGAAACCGATATGACAACACCCCGTGTCCATCCTGACGTTGAGCGTGTCTTGATCACCGAAGCGCGCATCCACCGCCGCATCAATGCGCTCGCACGTGACATTGACAAGTGCTACGACGACGCGGAGATCACGGTCATCACCGTGCTCAATGGCAGCATGGTGTTCCTCGGAGAACTGCTGCACCGGCTGCCGATGCCGACGCGACTGGACAGCGTCGTTGCCCGAAGCTATGGAGCAGGCACCAAGTCCAGTGGCCACATCCGCATTTCCCGGCAATGGCAACTGCCATTGAAAGGCCAGCACGTGCTGCTGGTGGACGATATTTTTGACACAGGCCTCACGCTGAAACGGATCTGCGACCATATGCGCCGCGAGCATCCCGCCAGCCTGCGCCTCTGCGTGTTGCTCGATAAACCCACGCGCCGCGTCGTGGACCTCCAACCGGATTTCGTCGGTTTCACCATCCCTGACAAATTCGTCGTCGGCTATGGCCTCGACTTCGCCGAGCGCTACCGCAACCTTCCCTACATCGCCGTATTGAAACCACAGGTCTATCGGCGTGAGGGTGGCCGACAACCATGACTTGCCGCCAAGTACCGCCCATACAAGAACACTTCAAACACAGGAGACGATGAGAATGAGTTCGAGACTGCTCAGGACGCTTGGTTATTGCTGCGTTGCCCTTTCTTTGATTGCCAGCGGAATGTCCCTCCGCGCCGAGGTCGCCAAAGAGGCGGTGAAATTCAACGATGGCGACCGTGTCTGCTTCATTGGCGACAGCATCACGCACGGCGGCGGTTTCGGTTACCACAGTCAGATCGTCCTCTTCTACGCCACGCGCTTTCCGAACATGCGCATCGGCTATTGGAACTGCGGAATATCAGGCGACAGCGCCGCGGGAGCCATCAAACGATACGCGTGGGACATCGCGCCCCACAAACCGACCGTCGCGACCATCATGCTCGGCATGAACGACGTCAGCCGCGGCCTCTATGCCATGGAAACATCCGGCTCAAAAATCGAGGCGCAGCGCCAGCGGGCCATCGAAAACCACGTCGCGAATATGGCTGACCTCGCCGAACTTCTCGCCAAGGACGGTGCCAAGCTAATCTTCATTACGCCGTCCATTTACGACCAGACCGGCACTCAAAAGACCGAGAACCTCTTCGGCGTGAACTTCGCCCTTGGAACCTGTGGCTATGAAGCCCGCAAGCTGGCCTCCAAATACAACGCGGGCGTCGCGGAGTTCCATCTGCTCCTGAGCAGGCTCAACGCAGTGGGACAGGCAAAAGACCCGAACTACACGATCATCGGTCCCGACAGGGTGCATCCCGGCGCGCCCGGTCACCTTGTCATGGCTTACGCGTTCCTCAAAGCGCAAGGCATGGGGCATTGCGTTTCGCTTATCGAGATCAACGCCGCGAAAAAAGAACTCTCGAAGAAGGAAAACTGTTCCGTCGAAAACCTCCAGTTCAAGGACACGGCCATTGCCTTCGACTGCCTTGAGAAAGCCCTCCCCTTCCCTGTCGAAAACGGTGCCCAGCCAGCCTTGGATATCATCCCGTTCACCCAGGACCTCAATCAGGAATTGCTCAAGGTCAATGGACTGAGCGCTGGAGACTACGAACTGCTGATCGATGGCCAGAGTGTTTTGAAGCGATCCGCTGACGAATTCAAAAAAGGGGTCAACCTCGCGACCGTGGCCGAAACGCCTCAATACAAGCAAGCAGTGCAAGTTCTCTCTGACCTGAAAACACGCGCCGACATCTATTCATCCAAACTCAGGACTTTTGCCGCTGTCAGGCTCTTCATTCTCTCCAAGCTCAAGGACAGAACTCCCGAGGCCGAGAAGAAGGCGCTTGAGGAGAGTCTCGAGAAAAGCAAGAAGAACAACTTCACCTACGGCGTGATGCAGGTTCAATCCTACATGAAATACGTCCCCGACGAAGCGAAGTTCCAGAAAACGGCGGACGATCTTCTCGAAAAGGTCTACTCGGAAAACCAGCCCAAGAGCCATCGCTACGAGCTCAGGAGAGTCCAGTAGTCCCTACGACTAACACGCGTCCTTTGACCATCAACCCGCCGTTTGTCCGTTGGACGAAGCCGCCAGCAATGCGCAGCCGACCGCGGCCACAAGTTGGGGCTGCTCCGGCACAACCAGATCAAGACCAAGCTCATTCTCGATCAGCCGCCGCAAACACGAGTTAAGCGCGACGCCGCCGCAGAAAACGACCTTGCCGTCCATCGGCACGCGCCTCAGCATGGCGGCGACGCGTTGAGCAACCGTGCGATGCAGTCCGGCCGCCAAGCCATCCCGCGGGATGCCGCGCGCCACGAGCGACACGACCTCCGACTCGGCAAACACCGCGCACATCGGGTTGACCTTCTGTTCCGCCGGCGCACAGGCGGCAGCGGCGACAAAATCCTCCATCGAGAAGGACAACGCCGTGGCCATGATTTCCAAAAACCGCCCCGTGCCTGCCGCGCACTTGTCGTTCATCTCGAACTTGGCAACCATTCCCCGCGGATCGAGTGCGACAGCCTTCGTGTCCTGTCCGCCAACATCCAGCACAACGCGCGCGGCCGGCGCGAAGAACCGGCTCCCGACGGCCACCGCCTTGATTTCCGTCACGACGGTGCAGGACCGGTATTGCTTGAACAAATGCCGGCCGTAACCCGTGGCGAAGAGAACGTCATACGCGAGGCCGGAGAGAAGGCCCCGGCATACTTCGATGGGATCGTGCGAGTTGTAGGCGATTCGCTGGCCCACCAGGCGGCCATTTTCAATGACTGCGACCTTGACGGTCCGCGAGCCGATGTCAATTCCTGCCGCTCGCATTACGCGCCGTCCCTGAGCCGCTCCACAAACGCCTCGACGCGAGTGCGAATCTGCTCGACGTCCTCCTGACTGTAATCCGTGTCTATGCGCAGGACCGGCACGTGTTCCTTCTCCAATGCGCTCTCAACCGGGATGGCCTCCATCTGATACGGCGTGCAGAACTGCAGGCAATAGTGCAGGACGCCGTCGGCCTTGTAGTCCCGTGTCATCCTGCGCACGTGCTCCAGACGCGACGCATTTGGGGTGAAAATCGCACAATCAATCTTGAAATAACGGTCCACAACATTATCCAGCAGTTCCTCAACCGTTGCGCCGCGCGTGCCGGTCAGGTTCTGCACGCCGCGCTCGCCGACGCAGGACTCCTCGCCAACAATGACCGCTCCGCTCCGCTCGACGATCATGGGCAGCTTCCAGTTCGGCACGGCCATCGGACAACCGGAGACCAGAATGCGCGGCGTGCCTTTGGCAGCCACGCCCTGCCCCGCCGCCACGCGCTTGTCCAATTCATCGCAAAGCGCGTTCACTGAGGCCGTGAACCGGACCGGATCATCATAAAAGGCAATCTGGTTGATCAGAAGCGCATCGAGCCCCGAAATCGGCGCGGGGTCAGCCCGGCGCAACGCCGCCAAGCGATGCAGCGCCGCACGTTTTTTATTCACCGTTTCGATCGCCTTGGCCAGAGACTCAACCGTGATGGTTCGGCCTGATAGTTTCTCCAAGTCCCGCATGAAACGCCGATACTCTGCGGACAGCAACGCACGCCCGGCTTCGCTCTTCATCTGCGGCAGGTCCATGACGTAGAGCTGTGGAATCAGCTTCCCAAACGTCTCGTAAGCCTTCTTCTTTCCGTCGCAGGTGTTCTCGCCTACGATCATGTCGCACGCCGCAATAAACGGACAGACCTTCTCCAAAGTGAAGCCAAAGAACGACTTGATGAGAGCGCAAGTGTTCCGCGGCAGGTACCGCTCGGCTTGCTCCGTCCCAAAGTCCGCGCCCGAACACAATCCGACGCTGATGGCGTCCACCGCCAGAATCAACTCCTCCGGCACATAAAGGCAGAACGAGCCGATCACCTTCCGTCCCGCTTTACGCGCGTCGAGCAGTTCTTTGATCCGCAGCCCATGCACCTCGCTGATGACGAAGTTGAAGTAATTCATCCCCGCTGGCCGGCCGGTCTGTGAGAGGAAGTACTCCCGGTAAACCTTGCCAAGCACGCCGAGCAGCGCGTCGTGTTTGGCGAGGTCGAGTCCCAGTTCAGTCCACATGGGTCGGTAGTTGGGTGGCATTGCTGGCATTGTGTCGCTCCTTCGGATTTTGTCTGCGGCTTTGGTTTCGATTCTACATCTTGTGGAGCAGATCCTTCATCCTTGGATACAGCTCGCGGTAGGTCTGGTAGCGGTCCGAGTAACGTGAGTGCTCCTTCATGTCGGGCTCATAGGCGCCGGTCACGCGGACGAACTTCTCCACCGCCTGCTTCAGAGTCTTGAACTTGCCGATCGCGACCGCGCCGAGCATCGCACAGGCGAGCGCGCCGCCTTCGCTGGTGTTGAGCGTGCAGAGCCGCTTGCCCCAAAGGTTCGCCTTGAGCTGCATCCAACCACGCGATTTTGCTCCGCCACCCGTGCAGCGCAGTTCGTCGAGCGGGACGCCGGCTTTCGCTAGAATCTCCAAGTTCACACGCATCTCAAACGCAACTCCTTCGAGAATGCCGCGAATCATGTCGGCGCGTGTCGTGCCGAGCGTCAACCCGGTGATGGTGCCCTTCGAGTGCGAATCCAGGTACGGCGTGCCCGTGCCGAAGAAGTGCGGCACGATGAACGGCGGGTGCTTTGAGGTCAGCGCAAGATCGTCCATGATCGCATAGACGTCGCGGCCCGTGCGGGCGGCCTCAGCGTTCTCCGCCTCGGCGAAATTGTCGCGATACCAACGCAAGAGGCTGCCCGCCACGAAACTGAACGCCAGCGACGCGTACATCCCCTCCACCACGTGCGGCATGCAGCAGAGGTTGCCCCCGAGCATGTTTTCGTCGGTGATGGCGTGATCGAAGGCGACGGTGATGCACTCAACCGTGCCAAGCCCGTCCACCGCCAGACCGGGTTTGATAACGCCCGCGCCCAGAGCCGCGCACGGCTGGTCGTGGCCACCCGCAACAAGCACGCAACCTTTCGCAAGATTGAGTTTCTTGCAAACGCTCGCCGGTATCTCGCCTACGACCGCGCCCGATGGCACCGCTTCCGGCAACTGTTTCTCCTCGACACCGGCCAGCGCCATCAGCGGCTCCGACCATTGTTTCTTGCGGATGTCAAAAATGCCGAGCCGCGATGCAAGCGAGTAGTCCACCTTTGCCGGCACCCCAAGCCGCATTGCCGGGATTTCCTGCCAGCCAAGGAATCTTGCCGTCCGGCGAAACATCTCCGGCTTGTGCTCCCGCCACCAGATCAGCTTGCTGATCGTGTGCATGGGATGCAATGGATGCCCCGTGGTCTCGAAAAACTTCTTCGCCCCAAACTGTTCATGGAGCTTCGCCGTCTGCGCCGTCGCGCGCGAGTCCATCGAAAGGACCGTGTTGTCGAGTGGCTTGCCAGCGGCGTCCAGCGGCGTGATCGCCTCACCGAGCGCTGATAACGCAATCGACTCGACCGGCTGGGGCGATTTCTTCGCCGCCTCACCCAGGACGGTCTCGACAGCGTCGCCAACCTCCTTCGGGTCAAGTTCCGCCCAGCCGCGTTGCGGCGTCAGCAGGCGGTATTCACGGTAGGCTGATGAAAGGACGTTCCCGGCGTTGTCGAACACGACGGCCTTCGTTCCGGTTGTTCCAACATCGCATCCAAGGTAGGCCATACTGCCCCGCTTGATAATCAACGCCGCCGCCGCGCGCCAGCGGGAAACGTAAACCATGGAATCCCCTGCCCATTCCAAAACCTCTTGCAGCGTTCCTCTACGCTGCATAGCCTGCGTGGCAAAAACACAAAGATGAGAGTTTTCAAATTCCTGCTCGCGATTGCGCTGCTGCTGCCGTGTGCGGCGCTGACGCTCACGCTCTACCACACTGTGGAGGCGCTGGGCATGGGCCACGGGCCGTGGTTGCAGCGTCCCTCGCTTTGGCTGGGGTTGGGGTTTGGTTGCTGGCTGGCGGTCTTCGGTTTGCTCAGCCCGTCAGCCCGGGCCTACGTCATCAGCCATGAACTGACACATGTTTTTTGGGCACTGCTCATGGGCGCAAAGGTCAGCGGTCTGAAAGCAAGCGCACGTGGGGGACAGGTGAGCGTCAGCAAGGAAAACTGGCTCATCACGTTGTCGCCGTACTTCTTTCCCTTCTACGCGATGCTCCTCATCGCCTTTTACTACGGTTTGGGGTTGCTGGCGGATGTGCGGCCGTTTGTCGCTGTGCTCTATTACCTGCTTGGGTTCAGCTGGTGCTTTCATCTGACCTTCACGTGGCTTGCATTACGGCAGAACCAGAGCGATGTTCGGCGGCATGGTTGGTTGTTTTCCATGGTCGTGGTCTATGGAATGAACCTGCTGGTGCTTGCGCTCCTGATAGTGCTGGTGTCGTCGACGGTGACGCTGCCCGGCCTGATCGGCCAGTTCAGCGACAACTGTCAGTTGTGCTGGCGATGGTTCGATCACATCGGCCACGAATTGCCGCCGCTGTGGCGAAAAATCATGCAGTGGGCAAATTAACTTGCAGCGGCGGCTGTGCTGTGACATTAAAGCCGGGTTTCAGCGAATCAATTGTCGTCCCCATGACTCTAAGTGATA
>CAZGGF010000323.1:0-3411 GCA_964524715.1 uncultured Verrucomicrobiota bacterium
CCCTTCTTTTTCATCCAGTTCTCCTCCCTGCCCAACCCAATGAACTGGATTTACGGAGGCGTCATCCTGTTCATTGGCCTGTCTTTCTATCCGCTCTGGCAAAGGATGGTTCGGGAGTTCCTCTGCACGACGGATTGGGCAAGACAGCAGGGCATCAGGCCGGAGCAATTGAAGCGGACATCTTCTTCCGGTACGTCCAAGCCTTTCAGATGGCTGGTGATTACCATCCTTGCTTGCGTTGGCGGAGTTGCTGCCGTTGTGGTGTCCCTGGTTTTAATATTGGTCCTCAGCAGTGCTTCGAACCTGACGCCTGCGCCATCTACGAGAAGAACGACGCCGTCAGAAACAGCACCACGCAACGCGCCACCCAACGTGACGCCTCCGGCCACGCCGCAAATTCGCTGGGTGGACGTGAGCCAAAATCGAGCAGTCGTCAAGGGCTGGGGGCTGGCAAACTCGCGTATCGTCATCAGCATCGGTAACGAAGGCAACTGGAGCTGCAGTTTTGCGACCAACACTTACTTCAACGCATTCATCGAGCTCGAAAGAGGCTCCTTGAAGTTGACGGTGAAGGACCCGGAGCGACCAGTGCTTGCGCTCACGCTCACCCAGGCAGGATCGACCAAGTTCGATCGCGGCCGTTTTGTTTTCAAGGAAGGCCGCAGCTCACCGTGGACGTCCTCGGTCCGGGTTGGCGAGTTCCAGTGCGAAACCGGCACACCGCTGCCGATCACTGTGTGTTTGGAGAAGCTGGACTCGCCACTTGCAAGAGAGGCGGCCCCGACCGAGAACTTGCGTCGTCTGCCAACACAACCATGAAAGGAAGACCACACGTGAAGTCCCTGATCACATCCCTGATGGTCGCCACGGTGCTGGCCGGAACGGTCAACGCGCAGACACCGACCGCTTCAGATACGGCGGTTACAGAACACCGTGCTGGCGGCGATGCGAGCAAACTCTATTATGTCATCCGCAAATCAAGTGCATCCACAGTTCCGAAGGAAGGATGCCCGTTGCTGCTCGTGATGTCAGGCGGTGACGGAAGCGCCGAATTCCAGCCATTCATCAAACAAATCGCGCGGAACGCCGTGCCTGATGGCTGGTGGGTCGCGCAACTCGTAGCACCAGTGTGGGATAAACGGCGGTCGCAGCAGGTTGTGTGGCCGACGGCAGGCAACCATTTCCCCGCGGTGAAATTCACCACGGAACAATTCATCGCCGCCGTTGTGGCAGAGGTCGCTCGCGCCGAGCGAGTGGATTTCCAGCGGATCTTCACGTTGAGTTGGTCGTCCAGCGGCCCGGCAGCGTACGCAGCTTCCCTCGATCCAACAACGAAGGTGACCGGCTCCTTCATCGCAATGTCAGTCTTCAAGCCTCAGGAACTATCCAACTTGGCGGCGGCAAAGGGCCGGTCCTACTACCTGCTGCATTCGCCACAGGACTTTATCCCGATCAAGATGGCGGAAAAGGCTCGCGCGACGCTTCAGGCGCAAGGTGCTCGTGTCGAGTTCAAAACCTACGAAGGTGGCCACGGATGGCACGGGGACATCTTCGGGATGATCCGCGAAGGTCTGGCATGGCTGAGCGAACATGCTTCCAACTCCCAGACCAAACGTTGAACCGGAATGCAGGACATGAGACCGTGACGATTGCTTGTGTTGGTGTCTCCGCATGGCGACGTCACGGTTGTTCGATAGCGCTCCTGCCACAGCGGTGTCCGCGCTGTTAAAGGCTGCATAGGTTCCCGCAGAGGGGTTGTCTGTGACGTTCCACAGCCGTATCCACGTATCAAGCCACACCTTGCAGTAAACAGACGGAAGTCGCGTCTGTATGGACGCGGTTGGCTGTTACGGGTGAACTGGCGGCAGTCCTGCGGCCCAGGCAGTCCCCCGACGGTAGAGTTCCTGCACCACCTCGACTGAGAGGGCCTTCACGTCGTGCCCCAAGAGGCAGAGGAACACGCGGCCCTGGCCGTAGTGATTTACCAGGACCACCGGATAGTCTTTGCTGTCCACCTTCGACGTGGCCTTGGCGAGAACCTCAACAGGCCGGCCGTTGGCGAACAGGCACGTGTAGAGCTCATCCGTCGTATCAAATGACTTCATTCCCTTCGTAATCGGATGTTCAGCACCGGTGATTTCGACCCGGAACGGGCCGTAGGGGTCGTGCCCACGAAGGCGATTCGGGTTCCATGCCCGGCCGAATATCTCCTTGACCTCCGGCCAGCCGCATTCGTCAATGCGAACAAACTTGCCGTCGCGCATCACCCGCTGGTCGCCGAAAGCGGCAACGGCATTGTGTACCAGCACAAGTCCTTTGCCGCCAGCGATGAATGACTTCAGGTTTTCGCGGGCTTTTTTCTCGTTGGGAACGGCCGATTGCCAATTCAGGTAGTTCAACACGATGGCGTCGTAGGTGTGCAGTTCGGGCGCGGCGAGGAACTGCGGCTCGCTGTTGACCTCGACCGTCAGCCGTCGGTCGGCCGTCAGGAACCGGGCGATCAGCGGCGCCGTTTCCTTCCATTTGTGTCCAGGATACTCGTTGCCGGTGAGCACCAGGATTTTGGCCCTCGCGGACTGGCCTGACCCGGACGTCGTTGACTGAGGCTTGCCAGCCTCTGCCGCCCAGGTCGCGCCTCCCAACGCGATACCAGCCAAAACGAACGACGTCAAAACCGCCGAAACGAACTCGCTGTGTTTCATCTACATTTCTCCAGCTTCACCGTCATGCCATCATCCACTTCATTCGATAACATTTTTGAATCATCGGGTCCGCTTCGGGCGCGCCGGGGACTTTCAGGTTCGCGGCGTCCCATTCGATCGGTCGGCCCAACCTCAGCGAGATAATACCGGGCAGGAACACCTGACAACAGTGCGCGCCAACTTCCAGATTGGTGAACGTAGGCGCACCGCCCTTGCAGGCTTCCAGCCATTCGATCATGTGATTGTCGCCTTCCACGCGTGGCAGAGTGACCGGCACCGATTTGGCCGCTTCGTGGTCGAGCACACCGCGCCAGTGCTTGTCACCCTTCAACTTCATCACGCAATGCGTGCCCCAACCGTCGGCGTAAATCTCGCCCTTCTCGCCCAGGAACAAACACCCGTGCTTGGGCACCTCGCCACCCATGGCCCGCAGGTTTTGGGTCACGTGTTCGGGCGGATACTTGTCTCCATCCGTCCACCAGAGGGTGACGGGCGCCAGGTTGCCCCGCGCCGCGAATTCGTACCGGAATCTGCCGGCGGAGATGTAGGTTTCCTTGATCGGCTCGGTGATGTCAGCTTCAACGCGCGCCGGCTCGCCGAGTTTCAACGCGCGCACCGGCAGCGAAAACGTGTGCGAGCCCATGCCGGCGAGCATCCCGTTGCTGAGGTCGAACCAGGACAAATACTTGAGCGAGCCGGGATGATAGAC
>CAZGGF010000324.1:0-2800 GCA_964524715.1 uncultured Verrucomicrobiota bacterium
TCGCTGGAAAAACGACGCGCCAGCACCCGCGGTGCGCCGGGTCTTTTTCCACGCGCCCGAGATCCGCCGTCATCAGCTCGTGGTTCGCACGCCATAGCGCCTCCAACTCTGGCGCGATCAACTCGTGCCAGTCACGGTTGATGGATGCCTGATTGGACGGATTTGGAAAGAGCCGCTCACGCACGGCGGGCGGTTGGGGCTCAGCCAATAGCGTTGGCACTTCCCCGAGGACATGGAGCCAGTGTTTGTCCATGCCCGCGAGGCACAGGCTGCCGTCGGCAAGTCGTTCAAGATGAAGAGACATTACAGCTTCGCCTCTTCCATAATCGCCAGGAGGTGGTATTGCTGCAACACGTGCACGTAATGTTCCGCCAATTCGCGCCCGCCGGTCCAGACTATGGATTGGCCCCGTCGATGCACCTCCAGCATATGCGCCTCTGCCTTCTGTCTCGCGTAGCCAAACACTTTCTGAAATACCATCGTGACGTAAGTCATCAAGTTGATCGGATCGTTTCGCACGATGACATGCCACGGCGGGGCGGGACGGGTCTTCGTTTCTTCGTCAACTGTTTTGATGACATCCGGAGCAGCCGCCGGGCCGGCAGCAGCTCGCGGAACAAAGACGGTCGCAAGTGAATCGCAATTGGTCATCGCCAACAAATCGTAACAGCGGCCCGCCGCGTTGTCCATCAGCGCCCAGTGTGACTCCCGTTCTCCCCGTGTCACGCGCTCACACACCCGGCTGGCTCTGTTGTTTCGGGTCGCGCGATTGCTCGTAAAACAGGCGCACTTCCGGCTTTGCCTCCTTGCCAAGAAACTGCTGCGCGCGCACGAGCGCCTTGCGTGTGGAAGCGGTGAGGTTCTCCTCCGATTCGAAGACGCAGTCGCGGCCGATCTGATCCAGCAGCCCACTGCGGCTAAGCACACCCATCACGCCGGGCGACGGACCGCTGATCAACAACAGCCGGCTATCGGCGCGCAGGAACTTCAGCAGTCCCTCCAGTGCCATCACGGCCGTGGCATCGAGATGGCGTGCGTTTTTCATTCGCAGAATGACGACACGGATGTTGTGATCATGCGCGAGTCGCCGCACCTCATCTTCGAAGAGCTCGGCGGCGCCGAAAAACAGCTCGCCCTCGACGTGGATAATGGAAATCTCCGGATGGCTGCGCTCCGACGCGTCGCGGATTTCGCGCATGGAGTCGCCCTCGATGTCATATTCCACCAGATGCGGCGCGCTGGCCTTGCGCAGGAACAGCATCAGCGAGCTGATGACGCCGACGTAGATCGCCTGTTGGAGGCTGAGCAGCAGCGCGGTGCCAAACGTGAGGATCAGCACGATGGCATCACTGCGCGTGGAGCGGAATGCGACCCGGATGTGATGCCACTGGAACATGCTCGCCCCGATGACCACCAGCAACCCCGCCAACGACGCCAGCGGAATATAATGCACCCAGCTCCCAAACACGGCCAGAATCGCGATGATCCAGAGTCCGCTGAACACGCCGGCGAAGCGCGTCCGGGCACCCGTGAGGAAATTGAGGGCCGACCGCGTAAAGCTGCCACTGCCAGGCATGCACTGAAAGAAGGCGGCTGCAATGTTGCCCAAGCCGAGGCCGATGCAACCTTGGTTGCTGTTGACGCGCTGGTCGGTCGTCATGGCGATGCTCTTGGCGATGGAGAGCGTTTCGATGCAACCCAGGATCGCCATCGCCAGCGCGCTGTCGGCAAGGTCGGCGATCAATCGCAAGTTCAGGAGAGGGATGTGAACGTCCGGCAGCGCCTTGGGAAGGTCGCCGATCTGCATCACGCCTTTGGCACCGAGATGGAACACTTCCACCACCAGCGCCGAAACGACGACCACCACCAGGGGTGCTGGCAACCAGCGTGGCAGCCAGCGTGGCGCGGTGACGGTGATGAGAATCGATCCGATGCCGATGCCCAAGGCGTAGAAATTCGTGTCACCGAGCTGCAGGATTGTCATCCACACCTGTTCGAGCATGTGATTGGCGGTTGGCTGTTTCACTCCGAGCAACGGCGCAAGTTGGTTGAGCGCGATGAGCAAGCCTGCGCCCGCCGTAAAACCAACGACCACGCTCCGCGAAACAAACTGGGTCAGGTTGCCGAGTTTCAGCAGTCCGAACAGCAACTGCGTGCCGCCGATCAACAGTGCCAGCAGGGGGATCACGATCGTCGGGTTCTCGCGAACCTCCGGCACAGAGGAAGTCATGATCAAGCCGCCAATCAGGATGGCGACGGAATTGGTTGGCCCGGGCACCAGATGCTCGCTACTGCCCATCAGGCTGCCGACGATGGCAACAACGACGCAGGAATAGAGGCCGTAAATCGGCGGCAGGCCCGCCATGATCGCATAGGCGATGGCTTGCGGCAGCGAAAGCAAAGCGAGCGTCAGGCCCGCCGACACGTCTGCCGGCAGCCAGTCTCGTTTGTATCCGCGCGCCGTTTCAATGAACGGCAGCCATCGCGTCCATGTCATGAGCATCCTTCCCTGCGGAGTCTTTGGTACAATCTACCGCTTCACTCAAGCGGGGAAAACAAGTATCTTCCGCACCGGTTGATTGCGAAAGGAGCAAAGGTCATGAGCAATGATAAGCCCACCGTAGGAAAAACCAAACATGGCGAGCTGACACTCGACCAGATTGCAGACCTCCAGCCGGGTTGGGGTGGATTGATGCCACAAATCAGCGAACGATGGTGGATATGTCACCACGCCGCCAAGGCTGGCAACTGGAAGCTTGCCAGTTACGCGCTCCGCAAGGTGCAGGGGCTATTCAAGACC
>CAZGGF010000325.1:0-1761 GCA_964524715.1 uncultured Verrucomicrobiota bacterium
CAACATCGCGACAGCCACCGGCGAGAAGAACCACCTCCCCGAACCCGAGCCGGAGCGCGTCAAGCAACTCCGCGCCCGGCTCGGCGCGTGGCGTGATGCGCCGGGCGTGCAGACCAACACGCCGAACCCGAAGTTCGACGCTGCGCTGCACCGCGCCCTCTACGAGGACGTGGACGTGTCTCGCTACAACGCCTCCACCGCTGACGCCGCCGAGTTCGCTCGCGTTTTGGAATGGCGCAAACTGATGAACGCCGTCGTTCCCAAACAGCCGTCGCAGTCGAAGAAGGCAAAGGCCAGACCGTGAACTGCAAGAGATGCCGCTCATCGGCATCGAGGCATCCATGCGTGCATTCGTGACGGTCCGACGATTCAGCGATACGAAAGCGCCAGGCTTGTCGTGAGGCGTGGGAGCAAGACCCGGCTTATTGTTCCGAAGGCGACTGCGTGGACACGTCGGAAAAATACCAGCATCCGTTGGTTTCCATGTAGCGTCGCGAACGAGCAGGAGCGTAGGATGCGCACACGACTCGATATCGTCGGCAACACTGTGAAGCGCACATTCAACAGCCAACTCAGGAGCCACCCCCTAATGAGCACCGTTTGTAATCGCAGAGATTTCATCAAGACCGCCGCCATCAGCACAGCAGCCACCGCCATGACGGCGCGCAGCTACGCCCGCATCATGGGCGCCAACGAGCGCATTCGCCTCGGCCAGATCGGCTGCGGCGGACGCGGCCGGCTGGCGCACATGGCGGGTATTCACAAACACGACAAGGCGCAGAACGTCGAGTATGTGGCAGTGAGCGACCCGTGGCGCATTGCACGCGAGCAGGCTGTCGCGCTCTGCAAAGATTGGTATGGCACCGACGTGAAGCAGTTCTCCAGTTACCGCGACGTGCTGGCCTGCAAAGACGTTGACGCGGTGCTGATCGCTTCTCCCGACCATCATCACTCCACGCATTTGGAGGCCACCGCCAAGGTGAAAAAACATGCTTACGTCGAGAAACCGATGGCGCGCAACATGAAGGAACTCTGCCGGGCCGTAGATGCAGTGAAGGAAGCGGGCATCGTCGTTCAGGTTGGCACGCAGATTCGCAGCCTCCCCACCAGTACGGGCTGCAATGAGCTGTGGAAGTCCGGCATTCTCGGCAAGGCGTCGCGCATCGAACAATGCCGTAACGGCGAGAGGCCCTACTGGTATCACTACGTCAAGGACATCAAGAAGGAGGACGTGGATTGGGACGAGTTTCTCGGCAACGCGCCCAAACGGCCGTTCGACGCCAGCCTCATTTCCGGCTGGTATGGCTATCTCGACTACACCGACGGCCCCGTGGCAAACCTTGGCTGCCACTTCATTGATCTCTACCACTATATTACCGGTGTGCAGTTCCCAACGAGTTGCGTCTGCAACGGCGGCGTGTTCACGTGGAAGGACGAACACAAGTTCACCTGCCCCGACCACGTCGAGGCACTCTGGGTCTATCCGGAGGGCTTCATGGTGGCCTACTCGAGCAACTTTGGGAACTCAGGCGGCAACCGCCACCGTTTCTTCTGCGAGAAGGGCCAACTCATCCTCGACAACTGGGCTTCGCCGACCTACAGCGCCGAGGGCGGGCCAAAGCGCGACGGCGGCATCCGTGGCGTGGTTCCGGTCAAGCCGATTGAGACCCCCGACCACTTCCTCGACTGGCTGCAATGCCTGCGTACCGGCAAGACCACACGCGCGCCCATCGCGGCGGGCTACCTGCACTCAGTCGCGTG
>CAZGGF010000326.1:0-1765 GCA_964524715.1 uncultured Verrucomicrobiota bacterium
GGCGGCAGCAGCGGCGGATGGTCTCAAACGGAAATCACCTTTCGAAGCGTTCGCAAAACCGGGATCGCCGCCGACCGACTGATTGTCCGTAAAGTCGTTCACGCCGCGGTCGCGAACAGCAAACTTGCCGCAACGAACAGCGAAGTTGCGCCAGATGTGGTTGGAGTCGGCATTTTCGCGGAGCGTGGCCAATTCAGGATAGCGCGTGCTGTAGGGTGGCTGCGTGATGTCCACTTGCTTCAACGCGCCTGCGGCCATCGGTTCGCCCAGGAACTGCTCCCAACGTTTCTGCCCCCACGGCGCGAAGCTGATGGCTTGTTTGCAGTCCACGAAAAGGTTGTTGTCCACGATGTTGTCCTTGCCGCCGTGAATCTGCACGCCGCCAAAGTTGCCGTCAGCGCAACGCCAGAAGACGTTGCCGTAAATGAGCGTGCCGCTGATGGCATCGTCGAGCCGGATGCCAGCCGAACCGCACGAGCGGCCACTGCCAATGTCGTGGAAGAAGTTGTGGCGATAGACGTTGCCGCGGAAGGTCGGGTTGCCGAACACGTCCACGCCGCCCTGGTCATCACTCTCGAGAACAGCATGGTGGACCTCGTTGAACTCTACGAGGTTATCGTTGCCCTCGACGCGCATGGCACTGCTTCCGATGTGGTGCATCGCGTTGTGCGCGATGCGGATGCCGACGCCGTTGGCCAACACGGCGGGCGTATAGGTGTGATCAATTCGCGAGAGATGATGGATGTCGCAGTTCTCGACGAAATGCCCACTGGGCACCAGTGTCTTGCGGTCGCCGCCGCGCAAGATCAGGCCGCCGCGGCCCATTCCGTGGATATCGCAGCCGAGCAGCCCGTGGCCCTTGCCGCCCTCGACCACCACCCCATCGCCGGCCAGATTGCGCACTGTGCAGCCCGCCAGCAGGCAACGTTCGCCGCCCTTGATGTTCAATCCATCGGCACGGCCCGTCTCCCACGTCAGTCCGCGAAACACGACATGCGAGACATCGTTTAGTTCCACGAACGGCGAGGCAAACATCGAGATATCCACCACCGCGCGATTCGGGTTCGATGGCGGCCAGAAATAAAGTACGCCGCGCTGGCGATCGAGATACCATTCACCGGGCCGGTCAATCTCCGAGAGCAAGTTCAACGCGTAATAGCGCCGCCCCTTCGCAAAACCGTAATGATGCAGCGGCGGCGCGAGCGTGACAAGCCGCTGGGCGGTGTCAATCGAGGCGATCTTCTCGTAGGAGTCCGCCCAGTCGTGATACCAGTAGCCATAGAGCCACGCGTCATTCTCATCCTTCCAACGCACGGGCCGGTCGCCGTCGTAGAGAAACTTCCCGCCAACCGAATGCGGTCGGCCGCGCACATCGGCTTTTTCCGGACCGGACACCTCACCGGTCATCACGAAGCTGTCGTTCGGCCAGCGCGATATCTCCATCGCTTTGCCCCCAAAGAACAACTCCAGCTGCGGCTGTTTGCGCCTGGCGCCGTAGGCGCCCTTCAACTCGAACACGCCGAAATCGCTGATGCCCTGCGCCTTCAGGTCGGCCTGCCAGACCTTGCCGCGCGATTCCTCCGGCAACCGCGCCAGCACCGCCGCGTCCGTGACACGTGTAAAACCGCCAATGCGAGCGCCGCCAGTGAATCGCGGCGTTTCCTTGTCGAAGGCGGCATAGATGATGGGCGCCTGCTCCGTGCCGGAATCTTCAGCGGTGAGCTTGAATGTCTGCTTCATCGCATATTCACCGCCGCGGATGAAG
>CAZGGF010000327.1:0-2346 GCA_964524715.1 uncultured Verrucomicrobiota bacterium
GCGCCTCCGGGAACGCAAACAGGAATCGCCCCACCGATCCCCAGCGTAGCACGAAGTAGCAGCAAAGCGAGACGACGACAGTCCCTGCCAGCAATTGGAGTGCAAACACGGTTCCATCCTCCTCGCTCGTCAGATAAAACCGCTCGATCGTCATCGTCAGGATCACCATCGGCAGCAGCACCGCTTGCGCGCCGGGTGTCAGGCGCAGCATGTCCAGCAACGACACGCAAAAAATGATGCAAAGCACCACCAGTGTCAGCACCGTGCTCAACCGTGGCACCATCAACAGCTTCAACCGGTCAAGAAACGAGCGGCTCACGAGTCCCACCCCCAACACCAATGCAAACACGAAAACGCCTGTGCGCCAGTCGGCAAACACAAAGCTCAACGCGATGAGCGACGGTGTGAACGTCCCAAACGTGCGGATGCCGACGATGGTTCGGAAGAACGCCGTCACGAGGCCGCCGAGCGGCAGCAACAGGATGAGGGACAGCACCTCGTGCATCTCGAGTGGCAGCCGCGTCAAGTCCGCGAGGGCCGTCAGGCTGTTGTGCTTTGATCGTCCCGCGCCGGGCCCCGACGGCAGCCGCAGTGCGGCAAAATGCGTTTCCACTCCACTACCACGCGTTACGCGGACGATGTCGCTGCCGTCGCGGCGAACGGCCAGATAGTTGTAGGGCAGCTCGCGCGCAAAACCGTTTTCCGGCTCGAAGGGTGACCATCGGTTGCCCAGCCAGACCTCCACCCAGACACGCGGTTCGAGGCTTTCGCTGTCCTCCATGACAAAACCTGTCACCAGCCGGGCCGGGGTTTTGTTCGCGCGGCAAAGCGCCACCAACGCCCGTGCGCGGCCCGCAGGCGTGCCGGCTTTCTTCTTGAGCGTGCTGACGGCGTCCGACTGTGTTTCCTCCTCGGCGGCTGCGACCTGCGTATGGCAATACTCAAACAACTGCTGAATCAGGTCATCCGACGCCGGTTTCTCGCGGCGGATATTTTGCAGTGTCTCCATCACCACCGGGCTGTCCGCCTGCACCATCTTGTCGCTGCGCAGCCACTCTGCCCGCGCTTGCGCGGATAGCAACGGTTCGTTATAGGCGAGGAACCGCGCGCGACGGCTCAGGTGGATGTCGAACTTCGCCGTCATGTTCTGCTCGCCGGGTTGCAGCGTCAGCAGGTCAATCTCGCGCGTTGCCAGCAGCGGCGAGCGGAGCCGCTCCGGCTGCATGTCCGGATGGAGCACGTTCTGCCGGAACACGCGGCAGTGAGCCGTATCAAATGGAAACGCCGCACTCATCCGCGCGCCGGCTGTTTCTGTCTGGAACTTCACCGTGTAGGTCAAGCGCCACAGACTCTCACCACTGGCGAGTTGTTGCGCGTGACGCGTATAAGCCCGAAGCCCCACCAGCGCCACTCCCAGCAGCGCCAGTAATCCGGCCACCCAAGGCGTGGCTTTCCGTGCGTTCATGCCGCCCTCCTCACGTCCGACGACGGCATCAACGCCGAATTATCATCATGTCGAAATCTCATTGTCCCAAAACCATCAGTATTAGCTTCCGAAGCGTCTATCCACGATGTTTTTCGCGCCACAGATAATGTCGTGACTATCACTTCGGGGCATTCGCCTTCATGACGGCGGTAATATCAAAAAACGCGGGCTTTGGCTGCCACTGGCGGTCGAAAATCAAACCGTAGTCGGTTCGTTTCCACGGCCAGTCGTTGAGCCAACTCCGTCCGTCGTGCAGGCCCCAGAACGTCACACGCTCCACGGTATCAGTGTGTTTGAGCAGAATCTGAAACAACCTGCCATACTGCTCCGCCTGCCGTCGCAGCACGTCGGACGGGCAGCCGCCAGCGTAGGGATCGAATTTTCGCAACTCCGCTTGGTGTTTGCCGCCGTCCGCCCACCACCGGTCTCGTCTCACAACGCCCAGATCCAGTTCCGTGATGGCCACCTTCACGCCGAGCATGCCCACAGCTTTGATGGTTTCCTCGATATCGTCGAATGGGACGCAGTCCAGTTCCCAGTGGCCTTGAATGCCGACGACATGAATCGGCGCGCCGTGATCCTTGAACTCGCGCAGGAGGCGCAAAAGTTTAGCGCGTTTCTTTGGCGACTCGATCGAGTAGTCGTTATAGACGAGCCTTGCCTCCGGGTTGGCCTCGTGGGCAAACCGAAACGCCTGCTCCACCCCATCGTCGCCGATCAACGACTGCCATTTCGACGGACGCAGGAATTCATCGCCGTCGGAAAAGGCCTCGTTCGCCACATCCCAGCAGGCGATCTTCCCACGATAACGGCCCGCGACGGCGCGGGCGTGTTCGCGCATTCGCTTCAGCACCTGTTCG
>CAZGGF010000328.1:0-19463 GCA_964524715.1 uncultured Verrucomicrobiota bacterium
ACAGCAGGAACGCGTAGCCTGTCTTGTAGAGTTTGATGGAGGAGACAATCTCCACCAGATGCTCCAGTTGCACGTCAGCGGTCACGACGCCGACGAACACGCGCTTGCCGTTTGCCTCGCGGAAGAGCGGCACGGAATAGGTGCACATCATCGCTTCGCCGCCGCCTTCGTCGTAATACGGGTCGGTCCAGATCGGCTTCTCCAGCTCGCGGGGAATGAGATACCAGTCCTCGGCGCCATAGTCATAGTTGGCGTTGCCGAGGTTCTTGAAACAGAAGCCGCCGTTTTTACGATACACGTAGGGCGCAAACGACTTCACTCCCTTGGCAAACTCGTCGGGCGCATACGCCACCGCGCTGCCATAAATGTGGGGACTGGCGCGCAACACGTGGTGGATCATCCGGGTGATTTCCTGCTCGGTATGGGGTTCGCTGGCGATGTGGTGCGCGATCGATTGGGGCAGGGGCTGCACCTCGCGCAGCAGGGCTTCGATTCGATTCACCGTGCTTCGAGCGAGGTTGCGGGTGTTTTCCTCGACGGCTTCAAGCATGAGGCGGCGCGCAATGGCGTTGCTGTAAGTGAACGCGAGCAGAAACACCGCCCCCGTGCTGGCCAGCACCAGGAAGCCCAGCTTGAACGCCAGCGTCAGCCGGAAATGATCACGGGTGAATCGGAACATGAAATTCCTCAAACGAGGGCGCCGACTTGATTTGGTCGTTGTTCTTTAACTCGCAGACGACGCGCTCGTAAGCTTCCTGGGTCAGTTCGCCCATGTAGGTGGCGGGTTTGACCGGTTTGATGAGGTCGCACATGCATTTCAGCATCCACCGCTGGTGGGCGCGGTTGGTGCCGGTGCGTGCCTGCTCGGTGCGCTGCATGACGACGCGCAGCGCTTCTTCCTGGTTCTCAACGACATACTGCCAGCCCTTGAGCGAAGCCCGGACAAACTGACGGCACACCTCGGGCCGTGTTCGCCAGGTTTCCCCCAGACAGAGAATACAGTCCTCGGGGAAGTTCAGATCGTGATGGTCGTAGAAAATCAGCGTGACCTCGTCCTCGTTGAGGCCGGAGTTCAGGAACAGGTGGTATTCGTTGTACCACATGGCGGACGCGGCATCGACGCCGCCGCGCATGAAGAGGTTGATCATCGGCCCCTGGGCGATGGTCTTGACCCGCAGGTTGCATTTACGGAAGAGGGCCGTGGGCTGGGCCGAAAAATCCTTCCAAAGGCCAACCTTCTTGCCGTCGAGGTCTTGCACCGAGTGGATGCCATGGGATTTGTGCGCCACGAGCATGAGTGCGGAACGTTGAGTGACTTGTGCCAGATGGACCAGCGGCAGCCCTTCATCGCGCATGGTCAGTGCCGTGGAGAGGAACTGGGTGACAAAGGTGACTTCGCCGTTTCTGAGGGCCGGGGCAACGGGTCTTCGGGGTCCTCCGTCGAGGACGGTGACGTCCAGACCGTGTTCCTTGTAAAACCCTTTCTCGAGCGCCATGTAATAGCCGGCGAACTGGGCTTGGGGAAGCCATTGTGGCAGGAGTGTGACCTTGGTCAGGGGGGCCGGTTCCTGGGCCTGCAAAAACAGCGTTCCCAACATGACGATGCCGACAAGCACGCAGGCCAGCAAACGCGCGTTTGCTTTTTTCGATTGTCGTCCTATCGTCGGTTCCATACAGTCGTCGCGCCAGTTGAAGCACATAGTGACTGCCCGGCGGACGGGCCGCAAGTGTGATTTGGCGGGCGCGAACCGCCCGTTTGCACTTGGCGGGTGGATTGCAGAAGACATGTTCTCACTTGGATGAACACGGAAACGGCCAGGATATTTGAGACGCGCTTCCAGAACCAGATCAGCGAGCTGATCGGCGCCATGGAGCGTGCGGGTCAATTTCTCCAACAACACGAGGTGAGCGGCGAGGCGATGTACGCCGCCAATCTCGCCATTGAAGAAATGACCACCAACATCATCAAGTACGGCTACGATGATGCCGCCGTCCACGAGATACTCCTGCGCGTGGAGATGCAGCCAGAGCATCTCGTCCTGCTCCTTGAGGATGATGGACACGAGTTTGACCCACTCAAGGCGTCCGAACCCGATGTCAATCTGCCTCTCGAGGAACGCGAAATCGGCGGCCTTGGCATTCATCTGGTCCGGCGATTTGTCCGGAAGATGCATTACGAACGGCGCGATGGTCGTAACCGGCTCACCATCGAGGTTCGGCGCTAATGCTCCAGTAGAGAGGGCGGGGGATTTGCGCGGGGTGTTGGACTACAGACTGTCGAGAAAACCTTCCTTGAGGCGTGCGCCGTAAACCTGCGCCTGGCCTGACCGCGTCGAGTTGAAAATCAACCAGCGATTGTTGGCCGTCAGGTAGGGATGCGTATGAGACGACTGTTTGCGGTCGTGCTTGGTGCGGCTGAATACCAGCCGGCGATGCTTGCCGGTCTTCACCGAGCCGATGCAAATGGGCACGTCAGCCGCCATGTCATCTCCAATCCAGAAGCGGCCGTCACGTGAGACGCTGACGTGGCAGAAACGCGTGGCTGTCTGGCTGACCAGGGTCGGCGAAGAATCTTTCAAACCGGCCATCCAGACGTTGCCGCGGCCATCCTTGTCGCTCGCTGTGGAGAACAGGATCCTGTCCGTTGCGCCAATCCATGCTTCGTGTCCGGTGGGACGCGGTGTGTGCGGACGGTCGGCAGGGAACCACTGGATGCCCTCGCGATCCACTTCCAACGCGCCGAGGTGCACCTGTTTCACATCCGGCATTTTGTTGGCCTGGATGAGCACGCGGTTCTTGCCATCCATGGAGAATTGCTCGTGCTTGAAGTAATACTCCGGCTTTTGGACAAGCGTGCGCCGCTCGCCGGTCTTGAGATCGACGACGATCACTTTGCTGCCGCCGCCCTCGGGATGGACGCTGACGGCGTAGTAGCGAAGGTCGGGGGATACCGTGCCGTAACTGAAAACACCTTCGGCTTTTGGAAGCTCTGCGATGTCTTCCTTCACGAGTTTGGAATAGTGACAACGCTTCAGCACCAGTTTGTCGTCAACGGTTTGCTGATAGTAGAGGTGTTCGCCCCACGCGTGAAATGCGGGGAATCGGGGCTTGTTTGTGATGACCGGAAATAACGAGCCGTCCGTCAGGTCCAGAATGGAGACTCCACCGCTGAGCTTGCCCGACGAAGCATGCTCCACGGCAATCCGGTTCCCATCGCGCGATGTGTAGGGTTGCTCGCCGTAGATGTCGTCGGTGGGACGCTCGTCGTTCGTCAGTTGAAATAGCTCGGCGCCGCTCTCCGGGTCCGTTTCGACGGGTTTCAGGAGCCAGTCTTTCTTGTCGGTGGCGAACACATTGGGCAGGGCGCCTGCTGCTCCCGCCAACGCTGCGCCAGTGCCTCGGAGGAAATGTCTTCGGGAAATCCCGGTCGGTTGTTTCATTGTGGTCTCCAGCAACAGCGACCTTTCTACTCCGGCGCTGGCAAAAGGCAAGTCAGCACCTCGGCCGTGGCAGCAACTGGCTAAACATGGGTAATAGCTTGTCTTTTTCCATGTTGCAAAACGGATGCTCAGGCCCGGCATTTTCTATATTCCCTGTTCCGCCGTCCTTCTTGTCCGTTTGGTGGCCCAACTGTATTGCATTCGGATGAATTGGAGCTTTGCAGATGGTGCAACAATGAAGCTTTGTTATTCCTAATTTCCTGAGCGCTGCATTCTTAATGGAATACGAGAAATCCGATGCAGTTGCAGGAAACTCTGTTATCTCTTGTGCCCGCAAATAATCAAACTTGGCCCTCAGTCCATCCATTACATCGGAGTCCGTTTTATTCTGCGACGTTAAGTCCAAAATGTTTCGGTAAAGGTCCAACATCGGCTCATGGCTCTTTTCCATTGAGCCATGCTTTAAGACCATCTGGTTAATCAGGTATCTGTGCCCCAGCAAAAACCGTTCGAATTTATCTCGGTGTACTGTGAACCAATGAAGACGTGCGTTGTTTTCCAATTCGAGGATAAGGCTAGCCGTTGCCAGAAAAGCTGTCGGTTGAAAACGGCCCGTTGAGCTGTAAAAATAGACTGCGGAATGTAGCCCGAAAGATGGGAATTGTTTTCCCGCCATCCTGCGCGTGAGCTTTCGCACGCCTTCCAACAGTGAGATTGTTTCCTTGCCGTTCGCATCGTCCGGCGGTTTCGGCCTTTCCTCTGGTTTAACCCCCTTCTGTCGCTTCGCCTTTTTCTTCGGTGGCGTAATGGTCAAATTAACGAATGCCAACAAAAGGCTGACTGCTTCAGTTGAATAACCCCTTCCACCTATAGGCAGGTCGAGTCCTATGTGGATCGGGTTGCTTAGTGGCGGCTTAAATAATAGCGAATGCACCTCTTCGCTGATATTCTCAATCTGATTTTGAACCACGTCCTGGAATTGCCGCCAAAATTTATGTCCGGTCCCGGCGCGCACCAACGCTCTTGTAGCTATTCCGTGCGCTTTCTTGCGTGCATCAATAAGCGCCAATTCAGTCGGTGTGATAGGTGCCGCCTGCTGATTGATTTTGAAAAAAGAGTCTTCCGCCTTTTGCGAGCCGCCGACAATTTCTTGAACTACTATTTGCCGCGTTAGAAGCGTAAACGCATAGCGGGCCTCTTTGGTATCGTTGAAAGTTTTGGAATCCCATGTTTTTATTGTCTGATAAGAACCTACGGAGTGTTTAATCAATTCGCGGGTTCTTTCTGCCGCTTTTTTCTGCTCCAGCGGTATACTGTTTTTGAAAAAACTTCTGGAAAGTACACCATCACCATAATCGTCATGCACCCACGCGATTAAGGCACCTAGGCGATGCGCACCATCAATTACAAAGAGATTGCGGCTCTTTTCGTTTCGCCAGATAATAATTGAAGGAATCAAATCGCCTTCGACGAAGCACTTAACCAAATCAGCAACCTTGTCTGGCTCCCAACTGGCAGTTTCGCGCTGAAATTCCGGCTTCTTGATAAACTGAAATGCCAACCCTCCTTTCTCAAACTCCAGACACTTGAATGAGATGCCGGATGGTGATTGAACATCGCGTGACGGTTGGTCGGGCATTGCGTCCCAATCTTCGCGAGGAATGATTGCGTCCAAGTTGACCAAGTTGCTTGCCATAGGGTTTCCCCGTAGACCAATGCGGATTGTTTGTGTTCGAGATGTCATTTTTCTGCCCGCAATTGTGAGGTGTCAACGTCAAAGTGGGAAGCCCCTGCGCAAGTCAAATTAGGGCACTACCCCTTGGATGTGTCAGTCATGGGCGGCGGTTCAGTCGAGGCTTTAACCTTGTGCACGAGTCGTTGGTGTTTACAATGTGCCCAACAAAGGAGCCACGCCGATGAACACAACGGCAGTCATGGCAGATCACACCTTCAACCCGCGCAAGACCCTGGCGTGGATTTTCATGGGCGCCTGCTTGCTTGCGCTGCCGATCATGGCGGCAGATGTCACGGTCTGGATGTCGCCGGGCGGGCCGCGGGGAATCTGGGAGAAGACACTCGGCGATCCGTTCCCTGTGAAGAAGATTGTCGAGGACCTGGTTCGTGTCGGTGTGACAGAGATGCTGTTCTTTGAACAGGAAGGGCGCGGCGGACCGTTCCTGCATCCAACAACCGTCGAGCACGCTGTCACTTCCTCGCACATGAAAAAGCGGGATTACCTGCGCGAGTTGTTGGAGGAGACGTCTCGGCACAATATCAAGATATGGCTGGCGTGGACGCCGCCGGGAGGGAAGTATCCGAAGACGGAGATCGAGGGATTGAACACGCCCGCCCTGCGCAAGATCTACACGGACGAGATTGAGGAGGTCGCCCGCAATTACGGCAAGTTCCAGAATCTGGCCGGGATCATCTGGCACGAGGTGGATTGCTGCGAAGCGGTGGACAAGCACGAGGACGATGTGGCGGAGTTCGCGGAATACTGCGGGCGCGAGTTTGGCGAGCGGTACGCGGGTGACAAGATGCCCAAGGTGGATGCGCAGGACAAATGGTGGCGGCGGTATTTTCTGTTCCGCAACCACGTCGTCAACGAGTTCGTGCGCCTCGCGGGTGTGGTTGCGCAGAAACACGGCCTCAAGACGCACTTCTGTTCCTACGCGCCGGAAGCATTCACAGGTGAAAGCTGGAAGTGGGGCTATGACATCGTTGCGTTGGAGAAGTTCTGCGACCGGCAGTGGTTTAGCGGCTACGGCGTGGAGTCGGGCAAACCTTACCAACAGGTGAGGGGTGCTTGCATTGATTTCGGACCGAGTTATCGCGGGCAGATTCTCGCGCGGAACTACGGCTACGCGATGCACGGCGGGACGCTGAGCTACTTCGAGTACCGGAGCCCGGTTTATCTGGAAGAGGTGCGGCGATACTACCGTGGCATCAAGAGCTTCACGGAGAGCCACGGTGATTTCTACACCGGTTATGCCGGCAAGCAGCAGAAGGAACTGGATTTGTATTTTGGCCTGGAGAACCTCGCGAAATGGGTGGGGACGATGGCGCGATGGCAGGGCGGCCACAGCACGGCGCGCGTGGCGGTCGCGGTTCACCCGAATGCGTTCATCATGAAGCATCCGCTCGCGACGGGTGCGGATTACGGCAAGAAGGTTCGTTCGTTGATGACTGCGTTGACCACGCGCACGGATGTCGACGGGTTGTTGCTGGAAAGCAGGTTCGCGTTGAAGACTGACAACCTGCTTCGGTACTCGCTCATCGTGATCCCGGAAGACATGGGCAGTGGGTTGTCGAAGCCGATGTTGCAGTGTCTGAAGGACTACGTGAGGAAAGGCGGACACTTGTTGGTGATCTCCACTCCGTTGACGACGGCACGGCCTGATCTCACTGGCGAGAGGGACTTCACGCGCGAATTCTGCTGCGTTGAGATCGCGGATGCGGGGCTGGCTGGCTATTTCGCGCCGGAGTGCGGCGGAAAATTCTGGTCAGGCAGTGTCAAGCAAGTGCGGCTTTGCGGCGCCGATGTGGTGATGAAACATCGCTCCACTGGCGGGCCGCTTGTCGTCAAGAATGGCAACACATACTTCTGCACTGCGGGGTGCAGTGAGGATGCTGCGCCGTTCTTTGCCGACGTGGCCCGCGGCATCAGCCGGCAGCCAATCACGCTTTCGGACAACACCAGCCTGCGGATATTGGAGGGTGTTGCCAAGGATGGACTCGTCTGCCTGTCGTTGTGGGGTAACGGCAAGGCCACCGTGCAACTGGACGCTGCGAAGCTGGGTCTGCCCGCCGGCGGTTGTCGTCTCAGGGATATGGTCACGGGAACGACAATTGGCGATTTCACTGAAGCGCAACTGGCTGCGGGTGTTCCGGTTGAGATCAAACATCTCTACCAACCATTCCTGCTGACCGCTGGCGCCAAGGATTCCGTGGATGCGATTCGCGGCCTCTACGCGTCAGCCGATGTATTTGCCGGCATGAAGACCAAGGAGAGTCTGGAAGACCCCGAAGTGCCACGGGAGGCGTTGGGCGAGGCGGCGCCAAGCACGAAGGAAACCACGCTAGTTGCGAAGATTGTCCCGCGCGACAAGGAAATTGCCGTGCTCGATTACGCGAAGAAATACGAAGTGAAATCCAAGCGCGCCATGGAAGGGGCGTTCAAATCGTGGATGCAGATGATCCAGGAAGCGGGCTTGACGCCGGAACCGGTGGACGTGGACATCTTTCTTGCGACGAATCGTGCCGAGCGAAACCGTTATCGGCGCATTTTCATCCCGCCCGGCAGCGAATGGTTCAGCCAGGCGATGTATGCAGGCATGACTGAGTACGTACGTGATGGCGGATTGCTGATTACCTGCTCGGGTCTGTTGCTGCTCGACGCGAACGCAAACTATCGCGCGGACGATGGCGAGGGCATCCACGATTACGCACAGAACACAGTGCTTGGTGTGCGCGCCAGCGCCAGCGCCCTGATTCACCAGCTCAAGGTGGTTCAATCATGCCCGCTGACAGCCGGCCTTCCGGCCGATGGCTGGATTACGCTCAGCACTCCCGCCAGCGGACGGGCGGCGACGACGCGTTCCGCCGAGGTCGCGATCATCTCGGACCGTTCCCAGAAGGACAGGCCCAATGGCGAACAACCATTCCTGACCTACAAGCACACCGGCCGTGGCGGATGTGTTTATCTCGTGGGCACTGCCGGAAAAACCTCCGACAAGACGCTTACGCAACTCCTGTCGAATCTGTGCTCGCGCGCGACGCTGGAATGGTTGTGCGCACAATGATTCACCCGCATGGCCACGGTTGATCTGGCCGAATGACTGGCGTTTCAGTTAGCTTCTCCAAACCTGCTATGAAAAGTTTACGCTTTGTGATGGTCCCGTGGTTGCTTGTTGCTGCGCTGTTTCAATCGACGATGGCGCAGGACGCCTCGTCGTCTCTGGAACTGCTGCTTCAGGACGATTTCTCCGGCCGTCATCGCTATGAGTTGGACGGACGCGGTTCCTGGGAGTTCAAAGACCACTTGTGCCGGGTCAAGGGCAGTGGTCGTGCCGCGTTTGCCACGGCGAGAGTCGATGAACTGGACGCGGCGAAAATCGTCGTCACCTTCACGCCGGAAAAGCGCGCGGGCAACTCGTTTGACTCGGCTGGACTCACCCTGATGCGAGACCCGGACAATGACTGGCGGTTGTTGTTGGTGGAAGGACCGGACGGTCGGCGTTACTTCGAGTTGATCGAACACTATCAAGGTCTCCACCAAGCTCAGTCGGCCCACGGCAGCACACAACTCGGCAGCAAGGATGAGGGGACGCTCAGGAATTGGAGCTATGGCACGACGTATCAACTGACGCTGACGTTGACGAAGGACGGTATCGCCGGTCAGGTCGCAGACACGACGGGCGGGCAGTTTTGGCGTCGCAGCTTCTCATTCGCCTCAGGAAAGGCCGTGCGGCGTGGCCGGCCTGCGCTTCTTTCGCATGGGATGAGCGGCGCATTTCGCCGGTTTGAGGTGAAAGGAGTGCGGCTCCCGGCACTGGCTGGCGTTCGCTTCTGCCGTGGCGAGACTGGCAGCGCGGCAGTGTTGTCGGAAGGTGACGCGAAGCCACTTTGCCAGTTGCTTGAAAGTGCCGGTTTCGGTGTGACGCCGCTGCGCTGGGAGGATGCCGGCAAGGGCCGGATTCCTGTCGAGTCGCTCGACCTGTTGGTGTTGGCGGACGCAAGGCGGGTGCCAGCGACGGCGGCAGATGCGGTGATGTCTTACTTGCGGGCGGGTGGAAAACTGATTGTCATCGGCGCGCCGGCGTTCAGCGAGCTGTTATACAAGTCGCCGGGGAGCACCGGTCCAAGGTGGATTGCACGTGAGCGCTACGACGAGGTCCTGCTCGATCTGCTCAAACCGCGGCGGGTGCAGATCTCATCGTGGAATCGTTCGTGCCGGAACCCGCAACGTGCTTCAACGATGGCGGAGGATGTGGCCGAGGGAAAAGGAGCGATGAAGGTCTCCTGCGACCTCGATGGGTGGGACGGTTATGACGCGAGTTTTGCCAACGCATTTACCGCAGGCGAGAACTTGCTCACTTTTCGCGCGAAGGGCGATGCGTCCACCTCCCAGCTCTCGCTGGAATTCCGTGAGCGCGACGGTTCTCGTTGGATCGCCACGGTCGAACTGACGCCGCAGTGGCGTCCGTATCTGTTGCGGCCGGGGGATTTTCTGCACTGGCGCGATTCCAAGGCAAGGCGAGGGGGCCTGTCTGATCACTTCAACCCACAGAAAGCGGCGCACCTTGTCATTGGCCTTTCGTCCAGCCACACGCCGAAGTGCAAGGCGGGCCAGCACAGTTTCTGGGTCAAGGACATTGCCACGGCCACGGACCCCGGGGCGGGCGACCTTGATGCGCACGTGCCGGACCTCGACGGCGTCAGCCCATCCTACAATCTGCATCCGCTCGATGAGACCGTGACGTTGCGCGCAGCAGGCGATCAACGCGTGGTCTCGGCGAACTGGAAGCAGCTGTGGAAGTCCCAGGGGTACTCCCCGAACTTTCGCGCCAGCGGGCGCGGGTTGGACCGCGGGTTATCGTGGCGTTGGGTGCCGATTCTGGAGTCGATCGACGCGCGGGGACAAGATCGCGGAGCGTTGGTGTCGCTCTTCGTTGGCAACGGCTCGTTTCCAGGCGCGCTCTGGGCCAACGTTGGCGTGTCTGACCCGGCTGACGGCCTGACACCGCGGCTGGCTGAAGTGATTGCACGGTTGGCGAAGGCGATGGCGCGCGGCTGTTTCTTGCTCGAAGGCGGCAGCCGCTACTTCTCATATCCCAACGGCGAGAAGATCAAGCTGGGTTTTGTGGCTGCAAATACCGGGCGCGGTGAACGGCGTGTCACCGGCCGGGTTGAAGTGAAGGACGGACGGGGGAAAGTCATCTACCAACAAAGCCGCCCGCTCATGCTTGCAGAAGGCACGCAGCAACGCGTGAGTTGGGACTGGCAGCCGGAGAAGTTCGATCGCCGCGGTTATGAAGTGCGCGCGGAACTGCTCGACGGCAACATGGCGCTGGACTCGATCAGCCACGCCGTGGATTTCCTGCCGCCACCGGGGCAGGAGTTTGCACAGGTGCGTGGCAGTAATTTCAGCGTTGGCGGCCGGAAGTGGTTCATGAAAGGCATCAACTACCGGCCCAACGACCAGGGCGGCCGGCCTCCGACGGATTTCCTCCAGCGCGATATTTACGACCCCGTGATCATCGAGCGCGATCTTGCGTGGATGGAGTCCATCGGCATCAACTTCCTCAGTGCCATCCATGCGCCGGTGCCGCCGAATCCGGACGAGCCGGGGGCGTTCCGTGACCTGCATGATTTCCTCAACCGATGCCAGCGACATGGCATGAAGGTGTTCTTCTTCCTCAACAACGCGCGGCCGCTGGCGGGCGCGGATTTCGAGAAGGTGAAGACTTACATCACGGCTGCCGGCGTCAAGGATCATCCGGCGATATTCTCGTGGGAGTTGTCGTGGGAGCCGATCTTCTACTCGGCGCATCAGGCGGAGGTCTTGAAGCCGGATTGGAACGCGTGGATTGTCGAACGCTACGGGTCGGTGGCCGCTGCCGAGACGGATTGGGGTTTCAAGATGTCGCGAGACAGGGACGGCTTGCTGTTGACGCCGTCGCAACAGCTCTGCACCACACACGGTTCACACGACCGCGCCGTGGCGGCGTTCCGGCGTTTCTTCAGTGACCGGCTCAGCGCGGGCTATCGCGAGATCGTCCAGCCGTTGCGCGCGTGGGACCCGAAGCATCTCATCACGTTCCGGTTCGGCGCCTGCGGTATTCCTGACGGCGGACGCTTTGCGCACTCGCATTCCGCGGGCGTGGCCAAGCACGTGGATTTCATGTGTCCTGAGGGCTACAACCTGCAAACGGGCGGCTGGGCCACGCCAACGCCTCCTGATGACTTGCGGAAGGGCGGGTTGGTCACGCTCTACTATCGGTTCGTCAGCCGCGAGAAACCCGTCGTGTGGATGGAGTTTGGCTATACGGTCAATGGTTTCCATGCCGTCTGGACGCCAGACATGGCGCACATCAAACCGGAGCAGTTGGAGCGCCAACGCGCAGAGTTTGATAGTTACTACGCGATGTTTCTCGAATCAGGTGCCCGGGGCGCTGCGCCGTGGTGGCTGCCGGGCGGTTTTCGGCTGGGCGAACGAAGCGACTTCGGCGTGCTCGAACCCGACGGCACGGAACGGCCCGCGTGCGAAGTCATGCGGCGGGCGCATCCGCAGTTCTCACGAGTCGTGCACACGAAACCGTCGAAGTTCATGGAAGTGGATTTCGACGCTAACAACGCCGATGCGTGGCAGCTCTATAGCCAGCAGTATCTCGATGCAGTGAAGGCGGGGCAGAGGCCTTATCTCAAGACCGCAGGCACCGGCACCGATTCAGCCAATACGCCGTTGATTGCGGTGGGCAACACGCCGTGCAACGGCCACAACCCGCCGAAGTTCCTCAATGCCGAGTTCAACTCGCTGGAGATTCAGGATGCGAATGGCCAGTGGCAGAAAACAAGAAATGGAGCTGTCATAACCGTCAAACGCGGCTCGCCCGTCCAATGCCGCGCATCCGTAGGCAACCTCGGCGAGGCCAGGTGGCTCGCGCCGCGCGCGAACCTCGCGCAAGGCGGGGTCTATCTCGCCGGTCGCAAAGAATACGGTCTGGAGTTCAAGGCGCCCATCGCGGCGGACACCGATTACCTTGCTGACGCAAGTGTCATGGAGTTCACCTTGATTCCCGCCGTGAACGAGCCTGTTACGGTTTCGTTCGAGATGTATGCCGAGGGTCGAGCGTGGTTCGGCGAGCGGAGGACGGTGTCTCTCAAGCCGTAAGACGAAGGACGATCCGTCCTTCACCGACAGTCATGATTGGTGAGAATGGAAGGTGCTATTTTTTTCCCGCTGACGCGTCCTCGATTCGGTAGAGGTGACCCTTGGTTCTCAGGAAGAGGGCCTTGCCGGAAACCGCGGGTGAAGCCATGCATCCTTTTTCGAGCACGTTGACCGCGAGCACTTCGAAGGTGCGACCGGGTTTTATGACGGTCGTCTTGCTTTGCTGATTGGGGAAGTAGAGCCGCCCGTCTGCGTAGATGGGCGAACCGGCGTAATTGCCGCCGATCTTCTCTTTCCAGACAAGTTTGCCAGTGGCGACCTCAAGACAGGTGAGATCGCCGCCGTCACTGACCATGTAAATCAGGTCGTCCACAATGATTGGCGAGGCGGTCCGCGCCACGTGCTTGTCATATTTCCAGACCACATGACTGTCCGTCACGTCGCCTTGGCCGCCGAGGCGGACGGCCCAGAGTTCGGTCGCGCCCGAACCGGTGATGAACAGGCAGCGCCCCTGGTTGTAGAGGGGGCGCGGCGCGGCCGACCAAGCGACGAAACGGACCATCCAAAGCTCGCGGCCGGTTCGCGGGTCGTAGGCATACGCGGCTTTCGCGCCGGGGCTGAACATTTGCGGCTGGCCGTTCACGTTGGCAATGAAGGGTGTGCTGTGTGCCTTACGAAGGTCGCCATCCTTCGCGAATTTCTGAAAACCCTCCGCGTCGTTGAACTTCACGGAGCGGTTTGTCTTCCAGACGGTTTTGCCGGTCTGTTTGTCGAGCGCGACCAAATACTGCAAGTCTGCGCCATCCATCGTCAGGATCAGGAGATTTTCGAAGATCACGAGCGACGAGGCGGGTCCGCGATAGTGACGACAGGGCAGGTCCTGCCTCTGCCATATAACCTTGCACGTCTGCGGGTCCAGGCAAGCGGTGCCGTAGCAGCCAAAGTGGACATACACCCGGCCCGGTTCAATGGCGGGTGACGGCGATGCGTAGCCGTTGACGGCATTGCCCAGCGGCTCGGGGTTGTCGCAGTGGAAAATCTTCTCATTGAACCGGACCTTGCCGGTGTTGGCATCCACGCACATGACGTAAAAGTCATGGCCGTCCTCCGTGGCCGTGGTCAACCAGACTTGATCGCCCTGCACCACGGGCGTGGACCAGCCGCGATAGGGTATTTCCGTCTTCCACTTGATGTTCTCGGTCTCGCTCCAGCGGAGCGGCAAACCGGCGGGTTTGTTGTCGCCGGGCGCGGCAGCATAACCATTGCCCCACGGACCCCGAAACTCCGGCCAATCCGCGCGCGCTGTTTGCAGCGCCAGCGTCAACACTCCCATGAGCAACAGTCGCAGAACATTCATTCGTGTCATCATATTCACCTTTAATGCTATCTATATCTCATGCGGCTTTTCTGTGCCACGGAGATTCGTTACGGTTTCTTGTTGTCTCCGCGGTGGGTGACGACGAGCGTCCCATTTCGCGCTTCCAGCCGCAGCCGCAATGGGGCGGAACGGCCAGCCAGTCTCACGTTCGTGGTCACCGGCCGCGAGGCATGATTGACTGCGACAAGCAGTTCAATGCCTTCACCGTTGAGCACGCTGGTTTCCACATTATCGTTGTCGGCGCGAGCGTGCGGCGTCAGGCCGGCCTTTGCGATTGCCTCACGAACTCGCCGCAACAGGTCGGCGCACATCTTCGCGTTGGGCGTCTCGGCTGCGTCATGAAACTGCTGCTCCAGACTTCCGGTGAAGTGAACGACGGCAGGGTTGTCACGCAATTCGGTGGGCAAGGTCACGGTATTGTCACACAACAAGGTGCCGCCGCCGCGAACGAATGAAACAAGCCGCGCCACCGCGGCGGGCGGCAGGAAGTCAGTCTCAACCAGGGCGAGCATTTTCACGGAGCCAAAATCGCCGCGCTCCATGGCGACCTGTTCGTGGGCGATGTCGCACTCGCCAAACGCGCGCAACAGCAGTTGATAGCTGTAGGCTGGTGCGAACTTCCGCCCGCCGCTCATCCATTGCGCGTGGGGAAAATAGAGTGCCAGCGGCGATGGAGCCTTGCGGACGCGCGACAGCATCGGGCCGGCCTCGCGGATTTTGCGTAGTTCGCGTCCGAGATGGTCCCATCGTTCGGGCCGCGCGCCGCTGCCTGTGCGGCACAGGACATTGATGAATGAGTTGAGGTACTGACAGCCCTGGCTGATGGCAGTCCATGCGCACTCGCCACTCGCTTCGACCGGGTTGATTTGGAAGGGGTAGTTGCGGTCGTCGAGTTCGACATAGAAACCTGCCGGTTTGCGGAAATGTTCGGCGATGGCCCGCTGGACACCGAAACACCAGTGCGCCTGCAACATCCGGACATTCTGCGAGACGGGATAGAAATAAGGGTAAATATCGAAGTCGATGAAGTCGGCAGCCCGCGACCATGCGAGTGGGTCTTCGACCCCACGGCGAGTGTCCGCATAGCCGAAACCCGGGCTCATGTAGGTTAACAACAGGCCGGGTGCCGCAGGTGACTCGCGCGCGATCTGCCGGATGACATCGTAGCCGCGCGCGACGTAGTGACTGACGAACTCTGTAAGCTGACGATGGCCCTCGCGGTCATCGTTGGGGATGTCCGCTCGTTTGCGGAGCGGCCGACTGTAGCGAGTCTGGAACTCCCGCTTGCACAATTCGCAATAGTCAGGCGTCGCGTCACCCGCAGTCGGCTCGTCGAGGATCTTCACGCTCAGACCGCGCAAGTAGCGTTTTGCGGCATCGAGTTGCGGACGAACCTGTTTTGCCAGTTCATCCTTATAGCCGGGCGCAAATACGCAAACGTGCGGCGGCCCGTCTGGTCTCAGGTCGGTGAGATGGGTGTATTCGAACATGACAGCCATGCCATGCGACTGGGCATACCGTGCGGCGTAATCGAGTAACCGTTCACGGTTCGACGACGGCGTGCGCGCCAGGTTCCTGAGACCGCCGATGGCAACGGTGTTGAAACCGTGTTCCCAAAGATCATCCACATGCTCGCGCAATGCGCGCTCGTCAAGCAGGTGGCCACCATCGCCGGTGGGAAGCCACGATGCGATGGGAAAGAAACCCGCACGGTCAAGCGGTTGAGCCGCTGCAAAATCAGCGCGGGCTGGCGCGTAGTCGGCAAGCCCCTTCGCCGATGACTGCTGATTTGCCAGCCATTGGCAGGTGCGTGCCAGCAACGTGCGGTATTCACCGCTGGTGAAATAATCCGCGTTCGCGTCTTCGGCGACATTCGGCGCGCCATTCAGCAATGCGATGCGACCGCGATGAAAGTCCCGCGTGAGCAACAGCGCTGCCTTCTCTCCCGCGCGCGCCACAACAGTCGCGCCCGCCTTTGGGGTGAGGCGGTGAGCCAAAGCGATGCGTCGTGAACCGGGATGCATTCCGGTAGTGATGGGGTGGGCTTCGACGAATTCCGGCATGAGCTTGATTGCGATGGGAGCGCGACCTTCCTCGAAGGTCGCCGGCAGCATTTCCGCGAGCACTCGCGGGAAGAAGCGCGCAGCCCCCAGCGTGTTCGCGCCTCCGATGAATAGCAAACCGCCGCCGCTCGCGACGTAATCACAAAGCCGTTCAACCTCTGACCGCGTCAGGACATACGGGTCCACGTCCACCAGAACGACGAGATCATAGTCGCGCATCGCGCGTGTGGTTGCTGGAAAATCGAAGATGGGGAAGTGCAAGCCGCGAAAGAAACGGCGTTCGACAGCGACGTTCAGTGTTTCGAGCGTCTCGCGGACGAAATAGAAGCTCGCCGCGGCATGGGTGACGACGAGCGCCTTGCGCAACCCGTCGTTCTTACGAGGCATGATGCGAGGCTCATATGCCTGGTCAGCGGCCGGCTTTGGCCAGAGCCGAATATCCGCGACCGAAAACTCTGTCTCCAACGGGTAACCTTCGGCCACACCGAGCCGGAATGTGAATTCCTGGATCGGATGGAAATACGCCGTATAGATGTTGCGCGGGTTGGCGGGCGAATCCAGCCGCACGACCGCCTCCTGCCACGTTCCTGGCTTGACCTTCTGCGGCTCGGCAAAAGGCAGGTCGGTAAACTGCGCTGGTCCGGTGCGGAGGCGGCACACGAGGCCTTTCTCGACCGCGATGCCTTGCGTGTTGCTGAGCTTGAACCGGAAGGTCAGTCGTTCCCAGCGCCAGAGGCCCGGCAGGTCCTTCACCTTCTTGGTAAGGAAGCCCGCGTGCAACGCGGCCGTGGCGGGAACGGAGACGGTCGCGCGCAACGCCGGCAGTCCCGCGATGACATTGGTTTCAATGACCATTCCCTTCGCGCCGCGTCCGCTGAGACCCCAATCGGTGAGTTTACCTGACGTGAAGTCGTCAATCACTGTTGCGCGGTGGTCGGCAGCGAGGACGACATCAGCCAGGAGTGTTGCGGCGAGTAGTGCAGAAATGCAGGCAGGCTTCATGTTCGACTGTGTTGCTTAAACCGGATGAGTTCTTCGTGCAAGCACTTCCCGGTGTGTGAAACAACAGTTGAAGTCCGATGTGTTCCCCGGCACACTCAGCGCAGAAGTCAAAGGCTTTGCCGGTAACGCCAGAATCCATCTGTGAGCGAAAGCATCATGATTCCTCATATCAAGACGGGCACAATTCCCAGTGTCTCGCTAAACCGACGGGAGTTTCTTGCGGGCGCGGCTGCAACGGCAGCGGCATGGCCCGGTGTCAGCGCCTTCGCGCGCGATGCCTCGAAGAGCAGGAAGGACATCGTCATTGATTGCCATGCTCACTTGAGCTTTCGTGCCTCGCCGGCCGACGAGGGAAACGAAGCCACAGTGCTCGACGCGGCTGACAAACTTGGGATCGATGTAATGTGTTGCTCGGTCCTGCCCAAGCGTCCGGCTACGGTCGAAGGTTTTCAGGCGGCCAATCGCGTGATGGCGGCGGCTCACAAGCGACACCCTGATCGTTTTCTCGGGTACTGTTTCGTTAACCCGGGCTGCGGTGCTGCGGCGCTGGATGAGATCCGACGGTGCATGGATCTGCCCGGCTTCATCGGCGTGAAACTCTACAACGAGCACTTCTGCACCGACCCGGTCGTGTTCCCACTCGTCGAACTCACGATCGAACTGAAGGTGCCGATTCTGCACCATGCCGGTCATTCGCACTATCCGGTCAAAGAACAACCCAAGATGTCCGACGGCGGACACTTGGCGGAACTGGCCAAGCGCTATCCCGAAGCCAGACTGATTTGCGGACATGTTGGCGGGGGAGGCGACTGGGAGTGGACCATCAAAGCCTTGCGGCACGCGAAGAGCGTCTATCTGGACACCAGCGGCAGCGTGATCGACGAAGCGATGATCGATATGGCTGTGAAGGTTCTGACCCCGGATCGATTGCTGTTCGCATGCGATATGTCCTGGACCGCAGGCATCGGCAAGATTCGCGCAGCTCAGTTGAATGCGGAAGACAGACGAAAGATTCTGGGCGGCAACATGCAGCGGCTGATGGCTCAGAGAGGGAAACGGGCATGATCATAGACACCAACGCCTATCTCGGGCCGTATGCATTCCGCCAGCTTCGGCACAACACGGTCGACGGGCTTCTGAAGCTCATGGACGCCAAGGGGATTGCCAAAGCATGGGTCTCCAGCGCTGCCGCAATCACTCACCGCAACGCACAGCCTGCCAACGAAGAGATGGCCGAATCGGTGCGCAGCCATCGCGACCGCCTCATCCCGCTGGCGGTGATCAACCCGTTCTACGCCGGATGGCAGGATGATCTGACGGCCTGTAAGGAGCAACTCGGCATGAAGGGGTTGCGGCTGTATCCGAACTGGCACAACTACAAGCTCGTCGACAAATGTTGTCTGGATTTGGTTGACGCCGCGGCGGCGCTTTCAATGCCGATTAGCATTCCGATTCGCGCGGAAGACTACCGGCAACGAAGCTGGCTCGTGGACGTGAAGGACGTCAACTTGGCGGAGATCGTGCCGCTGATCAAGGCGAAGCCCCAAGCGCGATTTGTGTTACTGAACGGCGCTGGCTACACCGGTTCACCGTTGGGCAAGAAGAACAACGGTCTACCCGCCAACTACTGGATCGAAATCTCACGGCTCAGCGCCGTGATGGGCAGCGAGATCGGGATGCTAGTGGAAGCGCTCGGACCTGACCGCGTCGTATTCGGCACGGGCATGCCATTTAACGCGCCCGATCCCGCGTTGGTGAAAATCGAAGTCCTGCAAGCGAGCCGGAAAGACAAAGACCGGATCTGCGGGCAGAATGCCGCCGCCCTGATACCCTGACGGGCTAACGCGTTGCCTTTGCGCCAGCGGGCGCCGATGGGGGCGCGATTGTCTTGCCGGTCTCGACAAACGTCCATGCAACCTTGCCATTTTGCACTGCGGCGACCGCAAAGTGGCCCTTGATGCGTTTATCGCCTGGCGCGGGAACTGTGAGTACGCCGCTGTCGGGCATCGACATCACGTAGTCAGTGCCAAGGGCGGTTTCAACGGCGATGATGCCAGCTGGATCGATCAGTTTCACGCCGCGCACGAACGCCTCTGCGCCTTCGTGACCCTCGAACAGCGAGATGAATGTCTTCACGCCGCCGCCTTCGCAACGCCGCACGATGTAAGGAATGGTTGCGCCGATGTCGGTGTTTTTCCAATCGCGCTGGCCCCAGCCATCAGCCACAAATGCGCGCTCGCCCGGCTGACCGATGTTCCACGCCACGCAGGTCATGTTCGCACTGGATTTCCACACGGCGCGCCACACGCCCTTGCCGTCAGCAGCGCGGATGTTCTTGAAGTCGTGGAGTTTTTCGGACGGTGCAGGCTGAAAGCTGACATCGAGCACGTCGCAAGTGTTCGTGAAGCCATGATAAACGTAGTCCTGCAGTTTGCCGCCCTCGACGCGGAAATAGTCCACGACGTAACTTCGACCCTTCCCATGGTCGATGAGCGCTGATGTGCGGCGGTAAAGCTTGGCGTCAGGATATGCCTCGGACGACGCCTCCATCGCCTTGACGTGGGGGGGGTGTTTTAAAGAACAACACATCGCCGCCGCGCTCCTTGGTGATCTGTTCCTTCTCGTCGATGACCACCGTGTTGTGCGCGACAGTGCGCACGGTCATGTGTTTCTCAGGATGATCCCAA